>NZ_CP071614.1:0-300000 GCF_017357245.1 Rhizobium bangladeshense
TGGGTGTTTTGGACAACATTAGCGTATCGACGACAGACGTGCGGATCGAGCGGCATGCGAACCAGCTTTCGCGGCAACTGAAGCTCCTCCGCGACAAGCTGTTTCCGCCGCTTTCGCAGAAGACGCTGCGCACATTCTCTTCCGGCGAGGCTGCTCAGATGATCGGCGTTTCCGACGGTTATCTTCGGCAGCTTTCGTTAGATGGCAAGGGCCCGCAGCCGGAACTTTCCTCGAATGGCCGGCGCTCCTACACGCTCGGCCAGATCAATGAATTGCGCCATTATATGGCGAATCTCAAGCCGAAGGATGCGCTCAGCTATCTCCCGTGGCGCCGCCCCGGCGAAAAGCTACAGACCGTCGCCGTCACCAATTTCAAGGGCGGTTCGGCCAAGACGACGACGACGCTTTATCTGGCGCAATATCTGGCGCTGGAGGGTTACCGGGTGCTGGCGATCGATCTCGACCCGCAGGCTTCGCTCTCCTCCATGCTGGGCGTTCAGCCAGAATTCGATCTTTCCGAGGGCGACACGCTTTATGGCGCCATTCGTTATGATGCGAACCGCAAGCCGTTGAAGGAAATCGTCCGCAAGACCTATTTCGACGGACTCGATCTAGTGCCCGGCAACCTCGAACTAATGGAGTTCGAGCATGAGACGCCCCGGGCGCTCAATGACCGCCAGAAGCCAGCCGAACTGTTTTTCCGGCGTGTCGGCGTCGCTATTGCCGAGGTGGAAGCCGATTACGATGTGGTGGTGATCGACTGCCCGCCGCAGCTCGGCTACCTCACCCTCGGTGCCGTTTGCGCCGCCACGTCGTTGCTCATCACCATCCACCCGCAGATGGTCGATGTCGCGTCGATGTCGCAGTTCCTGTTGATGACCTCGGATCTTCTTTCTGTGGTTCGCAAGGCCGGCGGCGACCTGCAGCACGACTTCATCAAATATGTCGTCACCCGTCACGAACCCTTCGATGCGCCGCAGTCACAGATCGTTGCGCTGCTGCGCAGCCTGTTTGGCGAGGACGTGCTGACGGCAACCATTCTCAAATCGACCGCAATCGCCGACGCCGGCCTGACAAAGCAGACGCTTTACGAAATCGAGAAAGGGCAGGTGCGCCGCTCGACTTATGACCGGGCGCTGGAATCGGTCAACGCCGCGAATGGCGAGGTTCTTGCTGGCATTCACAGAGCCTGGGGCCGCACATGAGCAGACGTGATCGCCTGAAAGGTCTTTTCGACGATACGGCGCAGGAGTTGGCCGCGGCCAACTACGAGGAGCCGTCTTCGCGCGGATCGGCCGGGCCGGTTCGGACAATGGCGCTGACCCTCGGCCGCATGGAGGAAGAGAGCAGGGCGATGCAGGAGGCTTTGCTCTCCGGCGAGCGCATCGTCGAACTCGATCCCGATCTGATCGATTCTTCCTTCGTCCGCGACCGCCTTGCAGACCAGCCGCTCGATATCGAGGACGAGCTGGTTCAGTCGATTGCCGAGAATGGTCAGGAAGTGCCGATCCTCGTTCGTCGCCATCCCGAAGAGGGGGAGCGTTACCAGATCGCCTACGGCCATCGCCGGCTGCAGGCCGTCAAGCTGCTCGGGCGCAAGGTGCAGGCGATCGTCCGTCAGCTCGATGACACCGACGTCGTCATTGCGCAGGGCATCGAAAATTCGGCGCGTCGGAACCTTTCCTATATCGAACGCGCAGTCTTCGCTCTTAATCTCGAGCTCAAAGGGTTTGAGCGTCCCGTCATCATGAAGGCGCTGTCCACTGATAAGACGGAGCTATCGAAGCTGTTGTCCGTGGCCAAGGTCATTCCGGCCGAAATCATCAGGTCCGTTGGGGCCGCGCCCGGTATCGGTCGGCGCAAATGGATGGCGCTTGCCCAGGACTGGAATGGCACGACGGCGGCGCGGCTCGCGAAGCTTGTCGCCTCGGAGGGGTTCAGGGCGGAGGAGAGCGATCGCCGGTTTGAGCTCTTAGTAGCCGAACTCGCCAGAAAAGAGGCGAAGCCGGAGCCCACGGAATATGACTGGAAGCCGAAGAGCGGCGGCAAGATTGCCGGCCGAATCAGAAGCGCCGGCAATTCTTTCACGATCGCGTTGAAGACCGGCGATGCGCCAGATTTCGGCGCTTACATTTCACGCCGTCTCGATGAGCTTTACGAAGCCTATCGGGCCGGCAAGTTGCAAGCAGGAGAGTAGGCCGCAAAAGAAAAAAGCCTCCGAACGTTGCCGTCGCGGAAGCCTTTCTCATATCTGGACAATTTGAGAATCGCACTTCCTCGAATCAGTGTCAAGCATCTTCGGCATCCTTTTGGGTGGTAAGATTTCTTTTGCCTTGAAAAAGGTGAGGGACATGGAGCCTCAATATGTATCGACGCCCTTTGGGCGGCGATCGATGACGCGTGGCATGCTGGCAAGCCAGGAGAGCGCAAGCAGGATCGATCCGGACGCATCGGTCGACAAGTGGAAGATTTTTCGCGCACTCTGCGAAGCAAAGAACATGATCGGCGTGTCCGATCGTGCGCTTGCCGTTCTCAACGCGCTGTTGACCTTCTATCCGAAGAACGAGATTGCCGAGGCTAACGGTTTCGTCGTCTTCCCTTCGAACGAGCAGCTGTCGCTGCGCACACATGGCATGGCCGGCACCACGCTGCGGCGAAACCTGGCAATGCTGGTAGAGGCCGGTCTGATCATCCGGCGGGACAGCCCGAACGGAAAGCGTTTTGCCCGCCGCAACGGCGAGGGAGGGCTTGGGGAGGCATTTGGCTTCAGCCTGGCGCCACTCCTCGTGCGTGCTCGCGAGATCGAAGCCCAGGCGGCACAGGTGCTTGCCGACAAACTGGAATGGAAGCGCCTGCGGGAGCGGCTCAGCCTTTGCCGGCGTGATATCGCCAAACTCATCGAAATCGCGCTGGAAGAGGAAATTGCCGGCGAATGGATCGAGATGCAGCAGCATTTCAATCGCCTCTCGGCGAGCCTGCCGCGCCGTCCGTCGGCCGCGGAGATCAGGAGCCTGCTGACCGACCTCGAAGCTTTCCGCGAGCTGATCGTCAAGACGCTGGAATCGAAGACGAAAGCAAAAAAAACAGGCGCCAATGACAGCCAAAACGGTCGGCACATACATAATTCAAACCCACACCCCACTTTTGAACTTGAACCAGGCTTCGAACCGAAGCAGGGCGCCAAGCCGGAGGAAGAGCCGCGGCCATGGCGGGAGCCGCCGAAATCCTTCCCCCTTGCCATGGTACTGCAGGCCTGCCCCGAGATTGTTGCCTATGGGCCGGGCGGCGGGATCGGCAGCTGGCGGGATTTGATGACCGCCGCCGTCGTCGTCCGTTCCACCCTTGGCGTCAGCCCCAGTGCCTATCAGCAGGCCTGCGATGTTATGGGACCGGAAAATGCTGCCACCGTGATTGCCTGCATTCTGGAACGCGGCGGCCATATCAATTCGGCAGGCGGCTATCTGCGTGATCTGACGCGGCGGGCGGAGCGCGGCGAGTTCTCGCTGGGTCCGATGCTGATGGCGTTGATGCGGGCCAACGGGCCCATGGCGAGAAAAACGGGATGAACCGCCCAAAAGCTTCGCGCCAGTCGCAGCGTCTGGAGGGAGTGTGGACCGGCAATCAGCCATCTTCTCCGCTTCCCTCCCGCACTTTGGTTGAAAGACACCGTTAACCATGTCATAAATGGCGGAACGAAACGCCTCATTTGCTTCCGTTTGTTAAAAACCGTAAAGGTTAACAATGCGCTACGACGTCGACGCTGTGATGCTTCAAGCCCTGCTTCCACTGCTTGCTGCGGCCGAGGATGTGGTGGCGCGGTTGGACGAGCGGGTGCTGCGCTCGCCGGTTGGCGGGGGATTTGCCGAACGCAGCCACTTCTTCGATGCGGCGGGCGCGTTATGGGTCGCCGGTGAGCTCGTTCATGTCGAGGATCTCGTTCTGCACGACGCGCATATGGATAGCCGCGCTCCCAGCCACGAACTGACGATCGCTCATTCAGTGCTGCGGACGCGTCGACGCATCTGGACCGGCGAACCGTCCTGGGCACTCGGCGCCCCGGGGCTGGCAACGCTGACCGCGACAACGGGGGAAGGGGAGGGCATCACTCAGGAGGCCAAGAGCCCGGCAGTTACGGTTGAGGCGGGCGACGAAGGCGAGAATGAAGAGGGGCCGCTTGCTGCCGAAATGGCCGAGATTGATGCGATTCTTGCCCGCTCACAGAAGCTCATCGACATCCATACGGGCAAAGCGGCGCTCGGCGAGACGGCCGCAATATCTCCGGCCAAGCGCAACGATGATCCCTTCGGCCTGCTTGGCGATGAGGAATGGGATGAGGAACAGCGGCTTGCAGAATGGCGGGGCGTGCTGCCACTGGCTGACAGCCTTCCGCCGGTTCTAGGCGCCGTCATCCTTTTCGAAGCCTGGGACAGGATCGAGCCGTTACGGCGTCAGCATTGGCTCGGTGGTCTTCTGGTAGAAAGCTACCTGCGCGCCCGCGGAAAGGTCACTTCGCATCTCTTCTCCTTTTATGGCGGGCTGAAATTGGTGCGCCACGAGCGGCGTAGGGCCCGCGACCGGGCGATTCGGCTGCAAGCTTTTCTCGATGCGATGCAGCTGGCTGCTGCTGCCGGCCTCAAGGAAATCGACCGGTTGTCGCTTGCCCGCACGCAGATGGAACTGCGCTTTCGCGGCCGTCGCTCGAACAGCAGCCTGCCGGAGCTTGCCGATTTCATTCTGTCGCGGCCGATGGTGTCGGCAGCGATGATCGCGCGGCATCTGCGCATCACGCCGCGCGGAGCGCTGAACCTTGTCAACGAGATCGGTATTCGTGAAATCACCGGCCGTGGCCGCTATCGGGCCTGGGGCATCATCTGAGTTCGAAAAAGAAACGGCCGGGCGTTGCCCCGGCCGTTTCCTTTTAGAGTGAGCGCCCGGTCTGCCATCCTGTCACAGACTGCAGACCGGACGCTCTTGCGCTTCCATTGCCCCCAGAAGCGCGGTCCTATTCCCGCTCGCCGGTGAAGTTGAGCAGAAGCTGGAAGATGTTGACGAAGTTCAGGTAGAGCGAGAGCGCACCGAAGACGGCGAGCTTCTGGTTCGATTCCTGATCGTGGTTTTCCGAATATTGTTCCTTGATGTTCTGCGTGTCGTAGGCAGTCAGACCGACGAAGACGACGATACCGATCACCGAGATCGCAAACTGCAGCGCGCTCGAACCCAGGAAGATGTTGACAATGCTGGCGATGATGACGCCGAACAGGCCCATGATCAGGAACGAGCCAATGCGCGAGAGGTCACGCTTCGTCACATAGCCGTAAAGGCTGGTGGCGCCGAACATCGTGGCGGTGATGAAAAATGTCCGCGCGATACTCGTCCCGGTAAAGACCAGGAAGACGGAGGCGAGCGACAGACCCATCACGGCGCAGAAGGCCCAGAAGGTGATCTGGGCGGTGCTGGCCGACATCGTCTGGATTTTGAACGAGAAGAAGAAGACGAAGGCGAGCGGTGCGAGCATCACGACCCACTTCAGCGGCGAGCCGAAGATCGGGACATAGAGGGCTGGCGTCGAGCCGACGACGAAGGCGACAAGGCCTGTTATCACGAGGCCGAGAGCCATATAGTTGTAGACGCGCAGCATATGCTGGCGCAGGCCTTCGTCGAAGAGGGCCTGAGAGCCGGCGACGGCTCCGTAGCGGGGATTGATCGGGTTCATGCTGATCTCCTCGGTTTGAACTAATAGAGCGAGCGGGCGAGCCGTTCGGCCGCCTGATCGAGATTGAGGCCGCTATCATCGGCAATCAGCGCATAGGCGACGTCGCCGATCTGCCAATAGGCGGCTTCAGCTTTTTCGAGTGCGAGATGGCTGACCGGCTGGACCTCGAAGGCCCCCGGACGGACGGCGAAAAGCGAGAGCCGCTTTCCATCAGCCACCTTGATTGCCATCTCTACACTCGGGCCGAATTCGGACGGGAATATCTGCACATCGGTGATCTTCCAGTCTTTCGGCAATTCCGGCATGACGATCGCGGTGGCGGCGCGTATTTCTTCGGCGCTATAGCTTGTCGGCGTCTGCGAGGGCATCGAGGCGCGAAGGGCCGCGGTCTGATAGGCGCGGACGGCATCCTCGACATAAGCGGGCGCCGGAACGGAAGCCGCCACCTCGGTCGCTGAAAAGGCGCCGAATGAATTATGCGCCACCCAGCCGGCGGTGACCAGAATGCCGACGGCGGCGATACGCTGCATGGAATGGAGGATGTGGCCATAGGAAAGGCCACGCTCCAGCCGGCGGGCGGCATCGCGGGTCTCGGGACGGCCGAAGACGTTTTCGCCGGCAAGTGCCAGACGCAGCTCACCCTTCATGCTGAGATCGGCCATGACCTTGGCGGCGATCGCCGGATTCTCCGAGAGATAGGATTCTACCTGGATACGACGGGCGACATCGAGCTCGCCATCCACATAGGCGTCGAGATCGGCATCGATGATTGGGTCAATTGCTTTCATTGCCGCTCCCTTCGATTAATCTCAGATGCGAAACGCGCGGCGTCTTTTGCTCGAACTCGCGCAGCTGCGCGCGGGCGCGGGAGATGCGCGACATCAGCGTGCCGATCGGAATGCCGAGCGCACTGGCGGCTTCCTGATAGGAAAGGTCTTCGATGGCAACGAGATGCAGGGCTTCGCGCTGTTCCTCGGGCAGGTCGAAGAAGGCATCGCGCACCTGCTGCAGGCGCACGGCATGTTCTTGCCCGGCCGGCAGCGACTGCTCGGCTTCGACAGCCGCTTCGTCGTGGCGACGCGTCAGCGACCGGTTCTGACGAAGACGATCAATATAGGCATTGTGCAGGATGGAAAGCAGCCAGGTGCGCAGATTGCCACCGCTTCGGAAGCTCTTTCTTTTCTCGAAGGCGCGCACCAAAGCATCATGCACCAGATCCTCCGCCTCATCCGCGTTGCGCACCAGCGCGCGAGCGTAGCGCCTCAGCGCTGCAAGCTGTCCGATGACATCGAAGGGCCGTTCTTTGCGTTCCATGATTGAGTATACGCAAGCGCGCCGGATTTTATTCCCCGTGGCAGAAAAAAAACATGCCGGCCGGACATCGCCGCCGAAGAACCGGGGAAATACCATCGCCAACCGCAGGTGCGCCTTAAATCGGCGATTGTTTATGACAATTGCATGACAGATCATCGCGCCGCTGATTTGGAGGGGAATATAAAAGATGAAGGAAAAGAAGCGGGTCTACGAAGCACTCGTAGACGGCGCCATGGAAGGGCTGACGGGTGAGTCACTTTTTGAGTTCGTCAAGGCCCGATGCCCGAAGGCCACCAGTAAGAAGATTGTCAGGGCTTCGCTTGTCGCTCTGACTGATCCTCATCTCAAGGATCGCAATATTCTCGACGTGATTTATGCGCTTGCGATCAAGCATCGCCTCGATGAAGGCGTGCTTGATGACGGCGACGAGGACGAGCCCGCCGAGCTGGCTCCATTCCAGACGGTCAGCTAGCCTTTCCGGCTTTTCTAAAATGGTCAGCGATAGTCCGAAAGCTCTTCGAGAATTGGACAGTCCGGGCGATCGTTGCCGTGGCAGGCATGCACGAGATGCTCGAGGGTGCGCCGAAGTTCCGTCAGCTCGCGAATCTTGCGGTCGATCTCCCCGAGTTTCGTCTCAGCAATGTCCCTGACGTCAGCGCTCGCCCGGGCTTTGTCCTCGTAAAGCGCCAGCAATTGCCGGCATTCCTCGACGGAAAAGCCGAGGCCGCGCGAACGCTGCAGGAAGCGCAGCTTGTGAACATCGGCCGCAGCATAGTCGCGATAGCCGTTTCCGCCCCTTTCGGGGCGGATCAGGCCGATATCCTCGTAGTAGCGGATGGTCTTCGAAGGCAGGCCGGAGCGCTCAGATGCTTCGCCGATATTCATTGCCGTCTCCTATAATTTTGCAAAGCGCAGTCTCAGCGCATTGGCGATCACCGATACCGATGAGAGGCTCATCGCCGCCGCGGCGATCATCGGTGAGAGCAGCAAGCCGAAAACGGGATAGAGGACCCCGGCGGCGACCGGAACGCCGAGCGCGTTATAACCAAAGGCGAAGCCGAGATTCTGGCGGATATTACGCATCGTAGCCTCAGCCAGCCGCCGCGCCCTGACGATCCCGTTGAGATCGCCTTTGACCAATGTAATGCCTGCGCTTTCCATCGCAACATCGGCGCCGGTGCCCATGGCGATGCCGACATCGGCGGTAGCAAGTGCCGGGGCGTCGTTGATGCCGTCCCCCGCCATGGCGATGACCGCGCCTTTGGCGCGTAGTTCCTCGATCAGCGCCTTCTTGCCTTCCGGCAGCACATCCGCGCGAACCTCATCGATCCCGAGGCTTTTCGCCACGGCCCGCGCCGTCCGCTCGTTGTCGCCGGTCGCCATGATGATCTTCAGTCCGCTTTCGTGCAGCGCTTTGATTGCAGCTGATGTCGTCGGCTTGATCCGGTCGGCGACGGCGACCAGACCGGCAAGCTTGCCGTCGAGCGTCACGAACATCACCGTCTTGCCATCGCCGCGCAGGGCACCGGTCTTCTCCGACAGCGCCGACGGATCGACGCCGAGATCGGCGAGCATTGCTGCATTGCCGAGTGCCACCCTCGTACCGCCGGCAATACCCTGGACACCTTTGCCCGTCTTGGCCTCGAAGCCGGTCACCTCCACGGAGGCGGCACCGCGCTCTTCGGCGCCCGATACGATCGCTTCGGCAAGCGGATGCTCGGAGCCGCGCTCGAGGCTCGCCGCCAGCGACAGCAGCCGGTTCTCCTCGACGTTGCCGACGGCGACGATGTCGGTGAGCACAGGCTTGCCTTCGGTCAGCGTGCCGGTCTTGTCGACGATCAGCGTGTCGACCTTGGAAAAGCGCTCCAGCGCTTCGGCGTCCTTGATCAGCACGCCTTCGCCAGCGCCGCGGCCGGTCGCGATCATGATCGACATCGGCGTCGCAAGGCCGAGCGCACAGGGGCAGGCGATGATCAAAACGGCGACGGCGGCAAGCAGCGCATTTGCCAGGCTCGGCTCCGGTCCGATGGCTGCCCAGACGACGAAGGCCAGGATGGCTACGGCGACGACAGCAGGCACGAAGAAGGCCGAAACCCGGTCTACCGCGCCCTGAATCGGCGCTCGTGAGCGCTGCGCCTTGGCGACCATGTCGACGATGCGCGACAGCACCGTGTCTGCGCCGACCTTCTCGGCCGACATGACGAGAGAGCCGTTCTTGTTGATCGTGCCGCCGGTCAGCCCGTCACCCGTCGTTTTCTCGACCGGCAGGGGTTCGCCCGTTATCATCGATTCGTCGACGGTTGACTGGCCTTCGAGGACAGAACCATCCACCGGCACGCGCTCGCCTGGGCGCACGCGCAGCCGATCGCCGGTCTGGATCTCCTCCACCGGCACGTCGCTCTCACTGCCATCGGCATCGATGCGCCGCGCCGTTTTCGGCGCGAGGTCGAGCAGAGCGCGGATCGCCGAGCCGGTACGCTCGCGCGCCTTCAATTCCAGCACCTGTCCGACGAAGACCAAGGCAACGATGACGGCCGCCGCTTCGAAATAGACGGGCACGGAGGCGCCGTGGCCGCGAAAGCTCATCGGGAAAATTCCGGGCGCAAGCGTGGCGACGACGCTGTAGACATAGGCCGTGCCGACGCCGAGGCCGATCAGCGTCCACATGTTTGGGCTGCGATTGACGAGAGAGGCCCATGCGCGGCGGAAGAACGGCAGGGCAGCCCACAGCACAACCGGCGTTGCCAGCAGCAGTTCGATATAGGCCGCCCATGGTTCGCCGATCGCTTCACGGAGAGGAAGGCCGAGCATCGGCCCCATGCCGAGCGCCAGCAGCGGCAAGACGAGGACGGCGCTAACCCAAAGCCGTCTGACGAAATCGACAAGTTCCGGATTTGGTCCTTCATCGGCCGGAGGAATGCCCATCGGCTCCAGCGCCATGCCGCATTTCGGGCAGTCGCCAGGCCGGTCGCTGACGACTTCCGGGTGCATCGGGCAGGTATAGAGCGTACCCTGCGGGGCAGGCTTTGGCGCCGGACGGGCGCCGTCGCGATAGGCCGACGGGTCGGCCTCGAATTTGGTTCGGCAGGCGGTCGAGCAGAAGTAAAATTTCTCGCCCTCGAATTTCAGGAAGTATTTTGCCGTCGAACGATCAACGACCATGCCGCAGACCGGATCCTTCGCCGTCAGATAATCCTGCGGCTGGGCCGCGAACTTCGTGCGGCAGCTCTCGGAGCAGAAATGATAGATACGGCCCATGTGTTCGACCGAAGGTTTGCCGGCTTGCGGATCGACCGTCATGCCGCAGACGGGATCACGGATCATCGCTTCGGCGGCCTTCTCATGATCATGGCCGCAATGGCAATGACCGTCGCCGTGGCTGTGGCTGTGATGATGATGGTGGTCGTGTTCGTGCCTGGTATCCATGACTGTCTCCTATGCCCGAAGGGCAGTTGGAGAGCTTATCCACCTTCCAGTAACTGGAAGGTCAAGCGCTAATTTTGACGACATCGATTTTATCGAAAACTGGCGCATCAGATCGCGTCCGATCCTCAGATCGGGCTGATCAGGCCGAGCGGCTGGCTCCCGAGCAGCGCGGCCACCGAAATGCTGCCTCCGGGCTCGATCGTTTTTCCAGTCACGAGATCCGCCTTCAACCCGTGAAGAGGGGAGGGCACCGCGATCGCCGTGTCCTCCCAGAACTCCGGACCGGCAAAAAGGACGCCGGGATCAAGCCAGCCGAACATCAGCCGCGGGGCGACGGTGATTGCGAATTCGCTGTTATGCACCCGGGCAAAGGCCAGCACATGATCACGGCGGCTGCCCGTCGTCTTCAACGGCAAATAGTCGCCCCTGGCAAAGAGAACCGGGTGCCGCTGGCGCAGCTGCAGGCCGATTGCGATAATGCGCTGCTTCAATGCCGCCGCCTGGAGCTTGGCGATCGGTCCGGCTTCATCAAGCCAAGCCGTCAGCTGTGCATGATCGACCGGCCGGCGATTGTCGGGATCGACAAGACTGAAATCGAAAACCTCCGCGCCCTGGTAAATGTCGGGTATGCCCGGCGCCGTCAGCTTGAGCAGTGTCTGCGACAGGCTGTTCACGTAGCCTGCCGCGATGAAGGGCTGCAGCACCCGTTCGAAATCTTCCAGAAAAGCGTCATTGTCCGGCGACACAAGCGCCGCCGCATAGGCCGTGACCGCCTCCTCGTAGGCGCCGTCCTGTTGGGTCCAGGCGCTGCGCAGTTTCGCCTCGCGCACCGACTTCAGCGCGTAATCGGTAAATCGTGCGCGAAGGTCCTCCGTCTGTGCTCTGTCGAACTCCTCCGGCCAGACGCCGGCGAGCGCCTGATACAGCATCCATTCGGTATTTGGCTCGGGCGCCGCACCACCCGGCAGATGCTTCAGCCACGGCCGGTTCATCTCGCGCCAACGCTCCACCGCCTGGGCAAATACATCCGCACCCTCGCTCAAGACGTAGAGCCTCGCGCGCGCATCCTCGCCGCGCTTGGTGTCGTGAGTGGAGCTTGCGGAAAGCCCATGCGGCTGCAGCCGCGCCCGCTCGGCCATGCGACGATGGAATCCGTCGGGTCCCTCGGGCGCCTTTCCGGGTTCGCCGCCGACCTCGTTTGCGGCAAGCAGCCTGTTATAGCGGTAGAACAGCGTATCCTCTGTCGCCTTCGCCATGACAGGCCCGCTCAGCTGCTGGAATCGAATGCGGAATTCATGGCCCGCCGGACCTTCGATCTTGCCTTCGAGAAGTTTCAGCACGTGATCGAGCGCGCGCCGGTCGTCGAGCTGCGCCATGACCTGCGACGCGGTCGAGGCAAGGACGGCCGAATCCTGCCAGCTAAGCGGGCCGCCGTCGCCATAGGTGCGGTAGACGGGGAAAGCGATCAGCAGCTCGCGCACGGCGGTGGCGATCTCTTCTCGGCTTATCTCGGGAAAGATGCCCGCTGCCATCGCGACCAGCTTGCCGGTCTCACCGGCGAAATTGCACTCGACCATCTGTTGCTTGGCAAGCCGCCGGCCCTCCTCGAGATCGCCCGCCTCGCCGGCGAGGCCGCGATAGGCATCGTCCAATATCCGCAGGCCGCCGGGGTCGATGAAAACTTCGCCGAGGGCGGCGATGAATTCATAACCGGTGGTGCCTGCAACCGGCCAGCTCTCAGGCAGGACCTCGCCCGCCCCGAGGATCTTTTCGACGACGATATAGGTGTCGGCCCCCACTTCTGCCTTCAGTCTGTCGAGATAGGCCTTGGGTTCGGCGAGCCCGTCGACATGGTCGATGCGCAGGCCCTGCACCTTGCCATCACGCACGAGTTCAAGCACCAGCCTGTGCAGGTCCGCGAACACCGCGGGATCCTCGACCCGGGTCCCCACCAGTCCGGTCACCTCGAAAAAGCGGCGGTAACTCAGGTGCCGCGCCGCTTCCTTCCAATGGATCAGTCGCCAATGCTGGTCGTCATGCAGGCTCCTGAGGAATTCGCGATCGGACGAGATGTCCTCGAGCTTTTGCCGGAGGGCCGCGCGATCGCCCCCTTCGAAGAGAATGTCGCGCAACGCGCGGGCGAAGTCTTCGCCTGATCTCACGGCCGCAGCCTCCGCCATTCGCGTTGCGACCGGATCGTCGAGCCGGTTTGCGATCGCGCCGTAGCTGCTGGGTTTGACAGGCAACGACGTTTGAAAATAAGCCATGGCGAAGGTGCCGAGCGTCTCGTCGAGCACGAGGCGCAGTTCGCCGGCTGCCAGCGCCTCTTCGAAATCCCGGCCGAGCTGCGGCAGGGTCAGCGGCTCGTTCCAGTCGATGTCGAAATGGCGCGCATAGGCGCTCTGCCGGCCGAAAGCCAGTACGTCCCGCCACCAGGCGTTGTCAGGTGAAGCGGCCATATGGTTCGGAACGATGTCGAGAACCAAGCCCATGCCCGCCGAGGCGAGGCTTTCCGTCAGCCGGTCGAACCCCGCGCGGCCACCAAGCGCCGGATCGATCTCATTGGCGTCAGTGACGTCATAACCGTGAGTCGAGCCGCTGACGGCGGTGAAAATCGGTGAGGCATAGAGGTGGCTGATGCCGAGCGTCTTGAGATAGGGAACGAGGTCGCAGGCACGATCGAAAGTCATGCCGTTGCGGAACTGTATCCGGTAGGTCGCTGTCGGAAGAGTCATGAGGCCGTCTGACGTTGGAGGGAGACCTTTTCCAACGGTTGTGTCCGGTCTTTGGTTCCTTCAGTCGATGAAAACACCCACACTTGCGGCGCGTCCGGCTGAATCGATGACGGTCAGTTTCGAATAGCCGCCGCCATCCGGCAGCCATTGCTGGGTGCGCCGGCGGGAGAGATCGGGCAAAGGCTTACCGTTGGCGAGCCAGCGGAAGGGCGCGCGGCCGCCTTGCAGCTTCAGCATCAGCGGCGACAGGTCGCCCCCTTTTGCGCCGAGATCGATATGGGCTCCCTCGGGCGGATAGACGATTTGGGGCGCGGGCTCGCGGCCGGAGGCGACGAGCAGGCCGCTGGCATTGAGCGCAAAACGCCGCTGGCTGATCGGCAGCTCCGACTGGGCGATGCGCACGGCTCCCGCCGGTGGGCGGGGCAGGGGCGTCGTGGCGATGCCGGATTTGCCGAAAGCCTCGAACAGCATCGGTGCTGCGGTGCCATAGCCGGTCAAGCCCGGAACCGCGCTGTTGTCAGGCCGACCGACCCAGACGCCGAGCACATAACGTCCGTCATAGCCAACCGACCAGGCGTCGCGATAGCCGTAGCTCGTGCCGGTCTTATAGGCGATGCCGCGCTGCGGTGCGCCTGCGGGGGGAATGACGCCGGAGAGAATATCGGCGACGTTCCATACCGCGACCGGCTCCAGCAGCGGTTCGCCGTCGAGCTTGCCCGGTGTGCCGGTGACGCCGTCGCCGAGCCGTGCCGGCTGGCCGCGATTGGCGAGCGCCGTATAAAGCTGCACCAGATCCTTCAGCGTGATGCCGACGCCGCCGAGACCGATTGCCAGTCCCGGTGTCTCGTTCGGCGGCAGGGCTGGGCGTACTTCGGCGCGGCGGAAGCGCACCAGCAGCCGCGACGGCCCGACCGCGTCGAGCAGCTTGACGGCCGGCACGTTCAAGGAGAGCTGCAGGGCCTCGCGCACGGTGACATCGCCCTGATAGCTCATGTCGAAATTGCGCGGGCGGTAGCCGAAGAAATCGGCGGGCCGGTCTTCGATGATCGTCTCCTGGGAAATGAGGCCCTGCTCGAAGGCGAGCCCGTAGATGAAGGGCTTCAGCGTCGACCCCGGCGAGCGGTTGACGCGCGTCATGTCGATCCAGCCTGAGCGGCTGGCGTCGAAATAATCGGCCGATCCGACTTCGCCGACGATGGCACCGGTCTGCGCATCCGCCATCACCATGGCAAGGGAAAGCTTCGGCCCGAGTTTCGCCGTCGATGCGCGCGCAACGGACTCCAGCCCCTGCTGCACCTGCTTCTTCAACGTCGTCTGATGCTTGAGAGCGGCCGGCTCCCGGCGGCGTGCGGCTTCGGCGAGATGGGCGGCAAGGGCAGGCAGCTGCATGCGCCGCGGCGGAACGGCGACTGCTTCGGCCCGTTCCGCCTCACCGTCGCCGACGGCTTCGGCCACTGCGACACGGTCGAGCACGCGCTTGCGCGCCTCCTGCGCCGCCTTGAGATTGCGGTCCGGTCGACGCCGTTCCGGCAATTGCGGCAGCGCGACCAGCAGCGCCGCCTCGGCCACCGTCAGGCGGCGCGGCTCCTTGCCGAAATAGGCAAGGCTTGCGGCGCGCACGCCCTCGAGGTTGCCGCCATAGGGCGCATGTGTGAGATAGAGGTCGAGGATCTCTTCCTTCGACAGCCGCCGTTCGATCTGCACGGCGCGTGCAAGCTGCAGAAGTTTTGCTGAAAACGAGCGTTCCGCGCGCGGCTCGATCAGACGCGCCACCTGCATCGAAAGCGTCGAGGCGCCGGAGACGATGCGGCCGTTGCGGACGAACTGCAGGCTGGCACGCCCCAGCGCCCAGACATCGATGCCGCGGTGCTCGTAGAAACGCTGGTCCTCATAGGCGACGAGCATGCGCAGGAATTGCGGATCAACATCGGTGACCACAGTTTTGAGCCGCCAACGGCCTTCCGGCGTCGCGAAGGCGCGCAACAGCTGGCCATCGGCATCCAGCACCTCCGGGGAAACCACATCCGCCTTGTCGAGCGGCGGCGGAAAAGCCCGGTCGGCTGCATCGAGCGCGAAGAGAGCCGCGCCGGCGAGAAGGATGCCGGCGGCGGACCCAACCGCGAACTTGTGCCACAGCCTCATTATTGCGCTGCTACAACCTCCATCTTACCGGTCGCCGTGCGGGCCGAGAGCTCCGGCCTGTACATGTCCTCGACACTTGCTGCCGGATGGTCGTAGGTGCCGGGGGTGACGGCGCGCACGACATAGGCGACGTTGAATTCACGACTGTCGCCCGACGCGCGGTTGAAGGCGGCAACAAAACGGTCATAGCGGAATTCCGTATGGGCGGTGGAGATTTCGCCGATCCAGTCGAAATTCGTCATTTGGGCGCTGTCGACGAGGTTTGGATTGTCGATTTCGAAGCCGGCCGGCAGAAGATCGGTGATGACGATGCGCGACGGCCAGTCATTGGTCTCGCGCACGTGGATGACGACCACGTAGCGCTCGTTCTGCTTCGCCTCGCTGACATTGGCCTCCTCGCCGCCGAGCGTGTAATAGCTGCGCTCAATAGTGAAGCCGTCACCGCCGGCCGGCAGCGGCACGGTGGGGGCGGCAACGGTGGTGACGACAGCCGAGACCGCCTCCTTCGTCTGGTTGGTCAGGGTCAGAGGATGACCGGCGAGCGCGTCGCCGGTCATGCGTGCCATATAGGCGCCGCTATGGGCGGCGCCATTGACATCGACCTTCAGGCCGTCATCGCCGCCCTGGATGGCGCGCGCGGCAAGCAGCATCCAGGTCTCTTCCTGGGTGCTCTTGTATTTGCTGCGGCCCCATTCCTTGGCGACGGCCTTGGCGAGATCGGGGATGACAGGCGGCACCGGGCGGCTTTCGGCGGCGAGCGCCAGGATCGCCGCACCGTCGCGCAGGATCGTGCCGTAATCGGTGCGCGAGAGGTTCACGCGCGACACCATCGATTGCTGCGACATCTGCAGTGCGTCGATGAAAATGTTCTTCGAACGCTGGGCGTCGCCATAGAGCGCCAGTGCGGCGGCAATATGCGCCTTGGCAAGCGGCGTCGGGAAGTCGTTGATCATCGTATCGGCATAGTACCGCAGGTCGCTGATCGCGGCCTTCTTATTGCGCGCCAGAACATAGATGGCATAGGCGATCTGGTCGCCCTGGCCCTTGATGTCGGTGGTGTAAGACAGGGTGTTCTGCAGGTTTTCGAGCGCCTGCGCGAAGGCCTTTTCCGGCACGTCATACTTCATTTCGCGGGCCCGCGTGAGGAAATCGGTGACGTAGCTATCGAGCCAAACATCGCCCGAATCCGGTCCCCACAGGCCGAAACTGCCGGCCGAGGCCTGGTAGGAGAGCACGCGATAGATTGCATCCTGCACGCGCTTTTGCACGTCGTCGTCGTTTTCGATGCCGGCCTGCTTCGCCACTTCGGCGAGATAAAGCAGCGGCAGCGCCCGGCTGGTGGTCTGCTCGGCGCAGCCTAAGGGATAGCGGTCGAGCGTCATCAGCAGCGCCGGGATGTCGAAGACCGCCGAACGCGTGACATTGACGCTGATTGCGGCGCCGGGCAGTACGCTATCGGCCAACAGATTCTTGTCCACCGTCAGCTTGGCTCCCGGCTTCAGCGCCAGCACCCTGCGCTGGGTGATCGGCAAGGAGGAGGGGCGCACGGGCACATCGACGGTCTGGTCGAGCGAAAGGCCGGAGGCGTCGGAAAGGTTGATCGAGACGCTGCCGGCGCCCGGCTGTTTGCCGATCAGCGAAAGCGTCAGTTCGGACTTCGCGCCGGCCTCGAGACGGATCGTCTGCGTGGCGGACGCTTCATCGATGCCGACCGCGTCATTGCCAGTCAGCTGCAGCTTGTAATCGCCGGCCGGCGCATCGGTATTGGCGATGTCGAGGCGCAGATTGGCCTTGTCGCCGGGTGCGAGGAATTTCGGCAGGCTCGCGGTCACCACCACGGGATCGCGGATGATGACGTCCTTGACGCCATGCCCGACACCGGTCTTCGACCAGGCGACCGCCATGATGCGTGCGGTGCCGTTGAACTGCGGAATATCGAAGGAGACTTTCGCCTTGCCCTCGGCGTCGAGGTTTATCGGGCCGGAGAAGAAGGCGACGAGCTTCTGCGTCGGCGGGCTTGCCTGCAGCGCAATCGCGCCGCCGTCGCCGCCGGTTCGGAGTTTTCCGGTCGCACCCAGAGAGCCGTCGATCAGCCGGCCATAGAGGTCGCGGATCTCGAGACCGAGCTGGCGCTGGCCGAAATACCAGTCTTCCGGATTCGGCGGTTCATAGCGCGTCAGATTGAGTATGCCGACATCGACGGCGGCAACGGTCACATAGGCATCCTCGTTGGCACCTGCGCCCGTCACCTGCAGGCCGATATCAAGCGGTCCGCGCGGCAGCATCTTTTCCGGCGTATCAAGCTTTACCTCAAGCGCGCGCTGTTCGGGATCGACTTTCAGCCATTTGATGCCGATCGAGCGCATCGGCATATGGCTGTCCTGCGCGTCGCCGGCGCGGAAGAGCGTTGCCGTGACATAGGCGCCGGCACCCCAGTCCGCCGTGACCGGGATGTCGACCTCGCCGCCGGTCTCGCCCATCGTGGCGTTCTGCACGGCGACGAGCTTTTCGGTTCCGGCCGTCACCATCAGTTCGCCGCCGTAGCGCGAGGTGACTTTCAGCTTGGCGGTTTCGCCGATCTTGTAGCTGTCCTTGTCGAGCGCGATTTCCAGGCCGTCCGGCGTTTCGGTCGAAGTCGAGGCCACGAACCAGCCGGCGTCGAATTCGACGCTCGAGGTCGGACCATCGGCGTCCGGGCTTTCCACTTCCAGGCGGTAGCGGCCCCAGGTCACCGGCACGGAAATCTTGCCGCCATCCATCGTCGCGTCGACGCTGCCGTTGGAAATCTGCTCGGCGGTATAGACCGGCTCGTACTTCCAGGCGGTCCCCTCGCGATACCATTGGTATTCGCGGTTGAGGCTGTAGAATTTCCAGCGCAGGCCCTTGGCCTCCTGCTTCTGTCCGTCGGCATCGACGCCGATCACCGTGAAGTTGGCGATGGCGTTCTCGGGCAGCTCGTCGGAAAATTCCGGCTTGATGCCGATCGAAGCGCGCTCATTCTTCACCGGAAGGACAAGCGAGCGTTCGATGGCGCGCCCGCCCGCTTCCTGCATGCGGATATAAACGGTGGCGTTGAGCAGCTGCGTCGTTGCCGGCAGATCGCTGACAGTCAGGTCAGTCGAAGCTTGCCCGTTCTCGTCAAGCGCCGGCAGCCCGTCGATCGGCAGGCGCGAATCCTCGTTCGCCTCCTCGTCGGCGAGGCCGAAGAGGAAGCCCTTATAGGCGGCGCTCTCACGCGTCGGCTTGACGACTACGTCGCCCTCGAGCGTCAAGCCGGCGGCCGGGGCGCCGTAGAGATATCTGCCGGAGATGGTAATCGTTGCCGGCGTGTCCGGACCGATTTCCTTGGCCTCGGTCTTGATCTCCATGTCGGTGCGATCGGGCACGAAGTCGTCGACGAGGAAACTCTTGCTGGCGATCGCGCTGCCCTTCGGGTCGGTATAGATGTTCATCGTCCAGGTGCCGCGCATGGCGTTTTCCTGGGTGGCGAAATCGACGGAGTAACCGCCGAGATTGCTGGTCTGGCTGACGATCCGGCGGTCTTCGACGCCGTCCGGACGGCTGAAGACGAGGGTCAGCGGCAGGTTCTCGATGGCGTTGCCGTCGGTGTCGCGGGCAAGCGCCTGGGCGTGGACAGTTTCCCCTGCGCGATAGATGCCGCGTTCGGTGAAGGTCAGCACGTCGATTGCGCCGGGCGCCGCACGACCGGTGACGCCGCGGTCGGAAAGATCAAAGCCGGCGCGCGTCATGTCGAGGAAGACGTAGTCGGACGTACCGTTCCTGGCGGCGATGACGGCGGGCGTCAGCGCCGCCGTTCCGCGGATCAGGCCGGCGCTGAAGGTGGCGCGGCCGTTTTCATCTGTCGTCGCCGTTCCGAGCACCTCATTGTTCTTGGCGAGCAGCTGCAATTCGACGCCTGATATCGGCTTTGCCGAGGCGAGCGAACGAGTGAAGACGTTGAGCCCGTCGGTGCCTGCATAGGTGCTGATGCCGATATCCGAGACCAGGAACCATTGCGTCGCCTGCGAATCCCACTCCTGCGCCGGTGCATTAGGTGCCGTCGCGGTCATCACGTAGATGCCAGGCTTGCGTTCGGGCAGCGCCTCATCGACCGGGAAGCTCGTGATGATGTCCTTGTTGAGCTCGTTGGCGATCTCGATCGAGCCCTGCCAAACCAGCTCGCCGCTCTGATCCTGAATGTTTTGAGCGCTGTAGCCATCGAGCTGGCTCAGGAACTGGGAGTTCGTCAGCAGGGACGCGATACCGCGATCGCCGATGCGGTAGAGTTTAAGGCTGGCGGACGCCAGGTTCACCGAGACGACCGGGATGCCGCGGCGCGCCGTTGAGGGCAGTACGAAGCTGTCGCCGGTGAAACGCACCATCTGCGTGCGATCCTTGATATAGACGTCGATGCTGACGGGCTCCTCGAGCGCTTCGTCGACTGATGACGGCAAGCCGGGGCGGAAGGTGATCTTGTAGGTCTGGCCGTGCGTCAGGCCCTCGACGCAGATCTGCTTATTCTTGGTTTCGACCGCCTTCGGCGCTTCGCCGTTCAGCGTTACGAAAGGCGTGTAGTCGGTGGTCTTGACGAGCGCCTCGGAGAAGGTGGCACAGGCTCTCGGCGTGGCGCTGTCGGCATCGACCGTGTGTTCGGTGATGCGAAAGCCCTGCGTCGCTCTGAGCTGCACGTAGGCGGTCTGCACATCGTCGGAGGCAGCCAGCGCCAGGCTCGCCTTGTAGGCGTCGAGCGCCGGGCGGTAATTGGCGTTTCGTTCGAGAGCGGTGGCGAGGACGGCAAGCGCCTCGGCGCGTTTGGCCTTGGTGCGCGTCAGTTCGTAGCCGTTCAGCGCGTCGAGCACGGCCTGGCCGGTGACGCTGCTTTCCGTGCTGCCGAAGGAAATCGCGGCACGGGCGGTTTCGAGCCAGAGATCGGCATCTTCAGGCGTGATCGAGAGCGCGCCGTGAAAGGAGATCAGCGCGTCGGTCAGATTATTGGCGGTCATGTCGAGACGGGCGTTGGCCGTCAGGCTGTCGGCTCCCTGGCCCTGCTGACCGTCGGTCAAGGCAAGATTGTCCTTGAAATCGCGAGCCTGCTGAACGAGGTCGTTACTCAGGAATGTCAGGCGCGGCGCGACACCGATGTCAGGCTCCACCTGGGCTGATGTCTCGACGATCTTGCCGGCGATGGCGCCGGGGAAGGCGTTCATCGTCTTGAAATCTGATTTCAGGAAGCACCATTTCACCTTGGGATTGTAGGTGAAGGCCTTGCAGCTCTTGTCGCCGATGCAGGAGGTCTTGCACTGATCGAGCGAGACGTTCTGCTCGGTGCGGAGATCGAAGCCGAAGAAATCGGCGTCCTTGATCGTCTGGATGTCGCGCTTAGTCTCCGCAGCGGCGGCTGGAAAGCCGATGGCGATCGCGGAAAACAATGTGATGGTGGCGAAAGCAAAGAACGAGCGCACGGACATAGGTTCCCCCCGGAATGCTGGCTCTGATCGGCGGCACTCTCCTCACTCCTCACGAGATTGTCAACTCAACTTGCGCGCTGTTTCATCTTCAAACACACGCTTTCATTTGGTTGTCACATCGGCCTGAGCGGCCGCCTTGTGATCTGCCTCGGCGGCCTTGTCTTCCCGCCCTCGGAACCTTGCCTTTCTCCTTGCTGCCGCTGATGTCCCGCTCGGGACGGGGATGGCAGGCGCCGCCGGGGAGGCCCTCGTCATTCGGCGGCGGCGATTGACGAAACCACTATTTTCGCCGGTGGCTTCCCGCTGATTGCCGCAGCCGGGCGGTTTTCGTCAGGCAGGGCAAGGCTGATTTAAGCCTGTCGAATTGCGCGGCTGATCCTAAGGCATGATGTCGATGGGCGTGTGATCGGGAACGCGTGCCCAGATATCACTCATTTCTGCATTGGTGACGGCGATACAGCCATCCGTCCAATCCCACAGTCTATGGATCCCTCCTAGCAGGCCCCAGCCATTGGGCAGTCCGTGGATCATGATGCTGCCGCCTGGCGAAGAGCCATTCGCCTCCGCCTCGCGCCGCTCTTTCGCATTAGGATAGGAGATATGCAGGCTCAGATGGGCCACGGATTTCGGATTGCGCCAGTCTATTTCATAACGCCCTTCCGGTGTTTTCTCGTCGCCTTCGCGTTGCTTGGGACCCGCATCGGCGGCACTTCCGAGCGAAATTTGATAGGTCGAGATCGGAGCGTCCCCTTTGAAGAGGACCATGCGGCGTTCGGATTTATAAACGCGAATGAGATCGGCCCTTTGCTCCGGCGGTGCATCCGGGGACGGCGAGCCTGAGCCGATCCTGGCCATCACTTTGGTATAAGCGAACAGGCTGACGGCTACGATGGCCAGGACGATAAGCTTGGTTCTCAATGTTATCCTCAACCACCAAAACCGATGGGATAATCATATCGTATCATCGGGCGTCCGTGTCCAGAAGTGCTCGCTCGAGTTTGAAAGATGATCGGGCCGATTTCGCCTTGTCGGTTCTCCGTTAAGAATTTTATCAACGTTAACAATACGTTAAATGGCGAAAATCGCGTTCCACCGCGGAACATATCGTCAAGTTCCCCGTTACGACAATGAGTTTCGGCAGGGACAGGGCTGCCGAAGCGGCTCCTTCTTTCGAAGTATTTGCGTAGCAAGGGGACGTATCATGGCCACCAATGTCGTGCGGCGCTGCCAACGAGATGATCTCATGAAGCAGAGAGTGCTGATCGTCGAAGATGAGTTCCTCATCGCGCTTGATCTCGGCGCGACGGTGGAGGGCATCGGCATGCAGGTCGCCGGCCTTGCGAATGATCGCGAACAGGCGCTGCGGCTGGCGCCGTCCGCCGATATCGCCTTCGTCGACGTCAATCTCGCCGACGGCCCGACCGGGCCTGAGCTCGGCAGGCGGCTGGCAGAAGAGCATGGCATTGCCGTCGTCTTCATGACGGGCAATCCCGAGACCGTCGCCGACGGCGTCAAGGGCGCGGTCGGCGTGGTCCAGAAGCCGGTCATGCCTTCGGTTGTCGAACAGTTGGTCAAGTATCTTGCCGCCCGCCGCGTCGGCATGTTCGCCGTCGTGCCTGCGCAGATGACGGTCTTTACTTGATACCAGGGGTGATCAGTCGGATATGGCCGCGAGCTGCGGCTGTGCGCCGGCCTTTTCGGCCTTCGGGCCGCCATAGGCTTTGAGAAAAGTACGCACGGCGTTGCGCGCCGCCTTTTCCAGCTCTTCATTGGAGGGTGTGCCGCCAAACAGCGTCATCATCTGCAGGTCGGCATTGGCGAGCGCCACGAACTGCCGGGCGGCGATGTCGAAATCATCGATGGCAAGAGCTTGTTTGTGGGCAAGGCGCGCGAGAAGCGCGGAAAGCGCAGTGGTCAGCTTGCTCGGCCCCTGCTGACGCCAGTTTTCGAAGAGGTGCGGATATCGCTCGCCCTCCGTTTGCACCAGCTTGCGCAGGAATTTTCCATCATGATTGCAGATGCAGTTTTTGTTGAGGCGCACGGCAAAGGCCGTCAAATCGTCCTCCAGATCATCGGCGCTGTCAGGAAAGGTCGACAGCACGGAAAAGAGCATGGCGTTGGCGCGATTCATCACGTCCTCGACGACCGCGACAAACAGCGTCTCCTTTTCACGATAATGGTTGTAGATCGTCTGACGGGAGACACAGGCGACGGCGGCAATCTCGTCGATGCTGGCGGCTGCAAAACCCTGGCGGCAGAAGACGTCGGCGGCGGCGTCGAGGATCGACATACGCTTGGCGCATTGTCCACGCTGCGAATGCCCAGTCGTCCGGACTGCCGGTGTCATGCTGTCTTTCATGGAGCGAAGATAAGACGTCTTGACGGTTTAGACAATGGCGTCTAGCTTTACAGGTGTGTCCAAATTTATTGACACTCTTGGTTCCACGCTGGAGATATGAGCTCCCAACTTCGTCTTCGCGCGAACGATCATCATTCAACCGGCGCATCGGCGCGGAAATCGAACCGGTTTTCGGAAAGCACGATGCGTGATTCTAAAGAGTGCGGAGCGACGATCAGGCGCCTCCGCTGCGCTATTACGAAAGATCACCATTATGACGGCTTCCTTCTTTCGCATTGCCCTCATCCTCGGCCTGTTGTCGGCCATCGGCCCCTTTGCCATCGACATGTATCTGCCTGCGCTGCCCTCTATCGGCCAGGACCTGCATGCGGATAACAACGTTACCCAGCTGACCCTGCTCGCCTTCTTCATCTCCTTTGCGCTCGCCCAACTCGTCTACGGGCCGCTGTCGGACATGTGGGGCCGCAAGCTGCCGCTCTATTTCGGCATCGGCCTTTTCGCGCTCGCCTCGATCGGCTGCGCGCTCGCGACCGATATCGAAACGCTGATCGCCTTCCGTTTCGTCCAGGGTATCGGCGGCGCTGCCGGCATGGTCATTCCGCGCGCCATCGTCCGGGACATGCACACCGGCGTCCAAGCCGCACGGCTGATGTCGCTGCTGATGCTGGTCTTCTCGATCTCGCCGATCCTGGCACCCCTGACGGGCAGCGCCGTCATCGAGTTTTACGGCTGGCGCGGTGTGTTCTGGGCTGTGACAATTGCTGCCGCAATTGGCCTGGGGTTGCTCGCCACACAGCTCGATGAAACACGGCCTGCTAGTGAGCGCGGCGGCAGTGGCCTCCGCAGCGCCATGAAGGCCTATCGTCTGTTGCTCGCAGACCGTAATTTCCTGACGCTGACCTTCATCGGCGGTCTCGGCATTTCGAGCTTCCTTGTCTATCTCGCCAACTCGCCCTTCGTGCTCATCCAGCATTACGGGCTGACGCCGACCGAATATAGCTTCGCCTTCTCGATCAATGCCGTGTCCTTCTTCGCGGTATCGCAGGCGACGGGCTGGCTCGGGGAGCGTTTCGGCCTGGTGCGCGTCATGCGGATTGCCGTCAGCGCATTCGCGCTGGCCATGATCGTCATGGCGGTGGTGATGGCTGCAGGCTTCAATCAGCTGCCGGTCATGGCGACTTTCCTCTTCATCGGTTACGGTTTCCTCGGGCTCGTCATTCCGACGAGCGCGGTGCTTGCCCTTGAGGATCACGGCGCAATCGCCGGCACCGCCTCGTCGCTGATGGGTACGCTGCATTTCGTGATCGCCGCCGTCGCCATGGTCATATCGAGCCTGTTCTTTGACGGCACGGCCGTTCCGATGGCCGCCGGCATCGCACTTTGCGCCTTCTCGGCTTTCGTGCTGACCCAGGCAACGATCGGCCGCCGCGCCGCCGTCGCCGCGGCCGAATGACCGGAGACAGGCCGCACCCGGTCGCCGGGTGCGACGTCTCATCCCAGCGCGAGCTGCGACAATATGCAACGCCTAATTGATTATCGGAGAGCCGCTCTATTTAGGCTGCATAAACGGTCGCAATCTGGAGAATATGCATGGTCGATGAGAAGCGGTTGATCACGAAAATCACCTGGAAGCTGATGCCGTTTCTCGGCATTCTCTATCTGATCGCCTATATCGACCGGCAGAACGTCAGCTTCGCCAAGCTGCAGATGGTTGATGCTCTCGGGTTGAGCGAATATGCCTATGGTCTTGGCGCTTCGCTCTTCTTCATCGGTTATTTTCTCTTCGAAGTGCCGAGCAATCTCTTCCTCGACAGGCTCGGCGCGCGTGTCTGGTTCGCACGCATCCTGGTCTCCTGGGGGCTTGTCACCGTGGCGCTCGCCTTCACGCAGAACGCGACGATGTTCTATATCCTGCGTTTCCTGCTCGGCGTCTGCGAAGCCGGCTTCTTCCCTGGCGTGCTCTACCTGCTGACGCTCTGGTTCCCTTCGGCCTATCGCGGTCGGATGGTCGGGCTGTTCATGATTTTCAGCGCGATCGCCAATGCCGTCGGTGCACCGCTTGGCGGCGTGCTGCTTGATCTCGACGGCCTCTACGGCTTTGCCGGCTGGGAATGGGTATTCCTGGCGACCGGTGTGCCGGCCGTCATCGCCGGGATCGTCACCTTTTACTATCTTCCCGGCCGGCCGGAGAGCACAGGTTTCCTCAGCCGTGAGGAGAAGGACTGGCTCCAACGCCGGCTCACTGCGGAAAACGCCGGCATGGGCGAGAATGCCGAGAATGGTTTCAAGGCGCTCGTCGATCCGCGCGTCCTGCTGATGGCGCTCTGCTATATCGCCTTTCCGCTGTCGGCCTATGGGCTCAGCTATTGGCTGCCGACCATCGTCCAGGCCTTCGGCGTAAGCAACACCGTGAACGGTCTCCTCAACGTCATTCCCTGGCTGCTTGTCGCCGTCTCGCTCTATGCAGTGCCCGCCATGGCCGACAAGGCGCAATCGAAGACGCCCTATATCGTCATTCCGGCCTTCATTGGCGCGGCTTGCCTGCTGCTGTCAGCTCTGATCCCGAACCATACGGTGCAATTCGTCTTCCTCTGCGTCGCTGCCGCCGGCATCTTCGCCCCCCAGCCGGTGTTCTGGAGCCTGCCTTCGCGTTTCCTGAAAGGCGCGGGTGCGGCGGCCGGCCTTGCCGCAATCAACTCGGTCGGCAACCTCGGCGGCTTCATCGCCCAAAACGTCGTGCCTTGGATCAAGGATGAGAGCGGAAGCACCATCGCACCGATGTTCTTCCTGGCCGCCTGCCTTGCTGCCGGCGCCGTGCTGGTCTTCGTCGTCGCGCATCAGCTGTCGAGCCGGGAGCATCAGGCGGCCTCAGGCCGCGCCTGATGCCGGCCCGGCTGAACCTTGCCTATGTGACGGGGTTCAGCCGGTCAGCGTGAAGGCGTCGCTTTCGCCTGGAACGAGCTCCATCGGCCAGATCCTGTTGCGGGCGCCCTGCGGATAATGATCGGCATAGGCCGGCATGGTGGCGAGCAAGGTTTCCCCCAGCTGGGCGCCGAGATCGCGCAGTGACATGCGAAAGGAAGTCAGCGACGGCTGCAGGAAATGCGTGCGCGGCTCCTCACGGAAGCCGACGACGGCGAGATCGCGCCCCGGCACGATGCCAGCTTCGGCAAGCCGCCGGTACAGCCCGATCGCCATCAGCTCGTGGATGAGGATGATCGCGGTCGGGCGTTCTTCGATCATCAGCAGCTCGTGACCGGCCTGATAACCCCCCTGTTCGCTCGACTTGACGCGGATGACGAGGGCCGGGTCGAAGGGAATATCGTGGCGTTTCAGCGCCTGGCGGTAGCTGTCGATGAAGATGTAGCCGAGATTGATGTCGGAGGAGGGGGCCGCCACCGCAATCCGCCGGTGACCCTTAGCCACAAGCCGGTCGACGCCGCGCGCCGCCACGCCCTCGAAATCGAGGTCCATCCAGGTATAGCTGCCGCCTGACGCACTGCGGCCGAGCGCCACGAAGGGGATGCGGGCCTTTTCCAGAAGCTCGATGCGCCGATCGGTGCGCCGCGTCGCCGAGATGATCATCGCATCGACCAGCCGCCGCGCCACCATGCGCTTCAGATATTCATGCGGGTCCTCGTCATCGGGGCAGGGCAGCATGACCAGATCGAGCTTGTGGCGGGAAAAGACGCTCTGCAGCCCGTCGGTGACGCCGAGGAAGAAGTCGTCGCTGTTTTCGACCGTCTCGCGGCTGACCTCCAGCATCAGGCCGATGACGTTGGTCATCCCCTGGCGGAGACTGCGACCCGACTGGTTGGCGACATAACCGAGCTCTTCGGCGGCGGCGAGCACGCGCCGGCGCGTGTCTTCATTGACATCCGGCTTCCCGTTCAGCGCTCGGGACACGGTCCCGATCGAAATGTCGAGATGCTCGGCGAGCTGACGAATTCCCTTCATCTCCGACGATTTTCCTCCCGACCGGATCGTATTTGCCCTTTCTTGCCACAGGATGGCGCCCGCGAAAAGTCGGGGGACGGGTTATGGCCTGAAGCTCTGGCGGATGACGAGTTCCGGAATGACGCGTTCGTAAGCCGGCGGCGCGTTCGGATTTTCAAGCCGCCGCTCCATTAGCGCGACGGCGCGTTGCGCCATGGTCAAAGGATCCTGGCGGAAGGTGGTCAGCTGATAGCTCAGCCAGGAGGATTCCGGCACATCATCGAAACCGATGACGGCGACATCTTCCGCAATGCGCAGCCGTGCTTCCTGGCGCGCGACATCCATCAGTCCGAAGGCGATCAGGTCGTTGGCGCAGAAGACAGCGTCGGTCTTTATTTTTTCTGATAAGAGCGCGCGGCCGGCAACGACGCCGCTCTCATAATCGGAATCGTCGCCGCGTACGACGACAACGGATGCGCCGAGCGACTCGGCCGCGGAAAGGAAGGCGGTTTCGCGCTCGACGATCGCAGGCGTCCCCGAGTTGGAGCCGATGACCGCCAGCCGACGCCGGCCGCTTTCGTAAAAGGCTGTCGCCGCCCTGCGCGAGGCTTCGGAGTTGCCGGCGCGCACATGGTCGACGTCTGGCTCCGAACGGCCGATGACGACGAGCGGCTGGCCGTTCCGCTGCGCGAGCTCGAGGAAACTCGCCGGCGGCGAGCCGGACAGGATGATGATCGCCTCGGCGCGATGGCCGATCAGCATCTTCTGGGCGGCGAGCAGTTCGTCTTCCGTCTGGCCGGTGTTGATGAGGATCGGAATGCTGCCGCGCCGGATCAGGGCTTTGGCAAGGGCGGCGGCCAGATGTGCGCGGAAACCCACCTCCGGCCGCGTGGCGACGATGCCGACCAGGCGACTCTGATTGGCAAGCACGCCCCGCGCCAGGTCGTTGACGTGGTAGCCGAGTTCGTCTGCGGCCCGCAGCACTTTTTCGCGGGTTGCAGGCGCAACGCTCGCGCCTGGCGTAAAGCTGCGCGAGACGGCCGAACGCGAAACGCCCGCCAGCTGTGCCACCTGCTCGGCGCTGACGAAACGCATGCGTTCTTTTTTTGGCGTCTTGCCGCCGTTCGCCGGACCATCATTCATCAACTGTCAGGTATTGATTGTCTCTGACAGCCAGATGACAGACGGCCGCGGCAGCCCGAATTTTGCGGCGTGGCCAACGTCAATAGCATCCTTATGAGATCTAACATCTGATCTTCATCGGGCAAATCCGCGACCGGCATCTCAATCGAACCGCGCCGAGGCGCTGGACATCACCAAGGCTCAGTTGGAAGAGCTTCCGGCGAAGCTGCGGGGAGGCTTAAGGCGCTTGGACCGACGCTGAAAGACTTTGTGCAGCTGCAACGAGTTGCGCTGGTGAGCCAGGGGTCGACTGCATCAACTTTGAGGACCTCTGGAAACTTCGCTATCAGATGAAACCAATCCCAAAGTTGCACGTTTAGACGTGTTGCTGTTGGTTCGATGGATTAGCGGATGAGGTGGACGAGATCGCGCTACCTCGCGTGACACCACAATTGCCTCGATTGCGACGACAAGATCATAAGCGCAAAGGTCGCCGATGTCGAATATCGAGGAATTCCCCGTCCCCGCCCGCAAGATGAGCGAATACGACGCGCTTGTTGCTGCGGCGCCGAGCGTGCTGGACGCAATCCCTGGTGCCGTCTATCTCTGCGATCACGACGGTTGGCTTGTCCGCTATAACAAAGAAGCCGCCAATCTCTGGGGAAGAACGCCTCCGCTCGAAGACAGGCGCGAACGCTTCTGCGGTTCACATGCTCTTTTCCTGCAGGACGGAACTCCCCTGGATCACGAAGTCTGCCCGATGGCGACGGCTGTTTTCACCGGCAGGGAAGTCCGCAACGCTGAGGTCGTCATCGAAAGGCCGGATGGCTCGCGTCTTGTTGCGCTGGTGAACGTGCGTGCGCTGAAAGACGACGAGGGCCGTATTCAAGGTGCGATAAACTGCTTCCAGGACATCTCAGCGCACAAAGCCATGGAGCAGGAGGTGCACCGCAAAAACACAGATCTTGAGGATTTCTTCGAGAACAGCGCAATAGGTCTTCACATCGTTGGTGGGGATGGCATCATCCAGCGCGCCAACAAGGCAGAGCTTGCTCTTCTCGGTTACACCGCCGAAGAGTATGTCGGACGGCATATCGCCGAATTTCACGCGGATGCGCCGGTGATCGGGGATATCCTCCACAAATTGTCATGCGGCGAGAAGCTCGACCGTTATCCTGCTCGTTTGTGCGCCAAAGACGGTTCGATCAAACATGTGCTGATCACGTCCAACAGCCGGTTCGAGGATGGAGAGTTCCTCAATACGCGTTGTTTCACGACCGATGTGACCGATCTCCACGAATCCGAGAGCGCCCGCAAGGACAGTGAGGAACGTCTTGCCGCGACCTACGAGGCTGCGACTATCGGAATTGCGGAAGCGGACTCCGCAGGGCGCCTGCTTCGCGTCAACGACGCTCTGTGCCAGATGCTGGGGCGTTCTCGGGACGAGCTTCTCAGCATGAGCTTCTTCGACTACACCTATGGTGACGACCGAGAGGAGGACGCCACACTCTATGCGCGTCAGATCGTCGGAGAACTCGATAATTATGTGCTGCGCAAACGCGCAACAAAGCCGGATGGAAGCATCGTCTACCTCGATATCCATAGCTCGTCCGTGCGGGATAAGGTCGGCGGCTTCCGTTACGGCGTGCGCATAATCCAGGACGTCACTGCCGCAAAGCAGATGGAAGATCAGATACGCGCAAGCGAGCAACACATGCGCGATTTGCTCGAAGCACTACCGGCCGCAATCTATACGACGGATCAGGCGGGACGGATTACTTTCTATAACAAGGCGGCGATACAGATGTCAGGGCGAACGCCACAGGCCGGCGACATGTGGTGTGTCACCTGGCGTCTCTTCAATCCCGATGGCACGCCACTGCCGCACGACCAGTGTCCGATGGCCATAGCGTTGAGGGAAGATCGTCCGGTTCGCGGAGTGGAGGCCATTGCGGAGCGGCCGGACGGCAGCCGTGTTCCCTTCATACCCTATCCCACGCCGCTTCATGACGGCGATGGACATCTCGTCGGAGCGATAAACATGCTCGTCGACATCACCGAGCGCAAAAGGGCCGAAATCAGGCAGAAGACTCTCATTGACGAGCTCAATCATCGCGTCAAAAATATGCTGGCGACCGTGCAATCATTGTCCGGACAGACCGCAAGATACGCCGACGATCTCGATGATTTCCTGCGGCGCTTCGAAGACCGACTGTTGGCTCTTTCCCGCGCCCACGATCTTCTGACCAAGCGGCACTGGGAGGACGCTCCCCTGGATTCGCTCGCCCGGGAGGTGCTGATGCCGCCCGCCGGCGAAGCAGCCGGGCGCATCAAGGTCCATGGGCCTCCTGCTGCTCTAAATTCGCGGACAGCACTCAGCCTGACAATGGCTCTCAATGAGCTCGCCACGAATGCAATTAAATACGGAGCACTATCCTCGGAGGCGGGCTGGCTTTCCCTGACTTGGCGTCTGCGAGGTGAGGCCGGAGCTCAGCCACGGATTATCCTCGAATGGCATGAGCATGACGGGCCTCCGGTCCGGCCACCGACCCGGCGCGGTTTCGGCACCCGGCTGATGGAACGCTGCATCGAGCGCGACCTGGGAGGTGAGTTTGACCTCGCCTTTGAGCAGGCCGGCGTAGCCTGTCGCATCTCGATTCCAGTCGGACTGGTGGACGCATGAGAAACATTTCCGGCCTGAAGGTCCTCGTTGTCGAGGACGAGGGCCTGGTGGCCCTGATGATCGAGGACATGCTCGAGGATCTCGGTTTCGAGGTCGTCGCTTCCGTATCGCGGCTTGCGGACGCGCGAATCGTCGCGACCAAAGCGGAAGTCGATCTGGCGGTGCTGGACGTCAACCTCGCTGGCGAGCCCAGCTTTTCGATCGCGGAAATCCTCCGCAAACGTCAAATTCCATTCATATTCAGCACCGGATATGGCCTGAGTGGATTGCCAGCTGAATTTGCTCACCAGCCGTTGGTCGGCAAGCCCTTTTCGAAGAACGAGCTACAGCAGACGATCGCAGTCGCATTGAATTTCTGATGAAAGCGGGACAGGCAACTGAAGACTTGGGAAGCTCGCTTCGATCCGAGGCGGCTCGTCTTTATCGATGAAACTCGGGGGTGTCGCCTAGCTTTTTGACCGTGATCCTGCGGGTTGAACCGGAAGGCGATGGTGCTTTGGCAAAACCGAGGCTGCGGTCGCAGACTCGGCTGATAGCGAAAGCGGCGGCGTTGAAAACGTTGCCGCCGCAATATTTCAGGCTAATCGCAGACGCGTACCGTCTCGACGTGATAACCGCCATCATAGCGGTTGCGGACATCGCGGTCCTCGTACCAGCATCTCGGAGCCGGTTCGACATAGCGGGGACCGTCGATATAGCGAGGGCCGCTATTGGCTATCGCACCTCCGATCAGGCCGCCGACCACACCTGCGGCAACGCCGCCGGCAATAATTCGACCGGTGTCATCATGATGACGGTCACGCGCGGCAGCAGGCTGAATGGCCGATCCAACAAGGGCCGTCGCGATCAACAGGCTGCTAATAATTCTCTTCATGACATTCTCCTCAGTGGCACTTGCCCCGGATAAAAGGGAAATGCGGCAGCAAGGCGTTGGTTCGTTCAAACTTTGCGACAGGCATTAACGCAGGTCATCCGGCATCAGGTCGCCGATTCCGCAGCCGTCGTCTCATCCAGCACATCTTCGGGAATATCGTCGAATGAGGCGTAGTTGAGATTATAGAGCTTGGAATAGAGCTTGCCGTTCTTCATCAGCTGGCGGTGATCGCCGCTTTCGATGATCTCGCCGTTCTGCAGCACGATGATGCGGTCGGCTTCGCGGATCGTCGCCAGGCGATGGGCGATGACGAGACCGGTGCGGTTTTCGAGCAGCTTCACCAGAGCCTTCTGGATCAGCATTTCGGTATAGCTGTCGATATTGGCCGTCGCCTCGTCGAGAACGAGGATCTTCGCATCCGCCACCAAAGCGCGGGCAAAACTCAGAAGCTGGCGCTGCCCGAGCGAGAGATTGCCGCCGCGCTCACCGAGAACGCTGTCGTAACCATCGGGGAGGCGCATGACAAACTCATGCGCGCCGACGGCTTTGGCCGCCTCGATCACCTGCTCGCGGGTCGCATTGACCTTGTGGTAGCGGATGTTTTCAAAGACGGTGCCGGTAAAGAGGAAGGGCTCCTGCAGCACCATGGCTATCTGCGCTCCGAGCGAATCCTGCGTCAGTTTCCTGACGTCATGGCCGCCGACCAGTACCTGGCCCTGCTGCACGTCGTAGAAGCGATGGATGAGCGACATGCAGCTCGATTTGCCCGACCCCGTCGGCCCGACAAGCGCCACCGTTTCGCCCGGATTGACCCTGAAGCTCACATGTTTCAGCACCGGATGCTTCGGATTGTAGCCGAAGACGACATCCTTGAATTCCACCGAGCCGTCCATGTCGCGGGACAGGGTCTTGGCGTCAGGCGCGTCTTTGATGTCAACAGGCACGTCGAGCACTTCGGTCAGCCGCTGGCCCGACGCCATGGCACGCTGCATCACCGAATATTGCAAAGTCAGCGACCGGATCGGGTCGAAGAAACGCTGTATGTAGAAGAGGAAGGCGACGAGCACGCCGACGTCGAGCGCCTGGTTGAGAACGCGGGCGCCGCCGACGACGATGACGAGCGCCATCGCAACGCCGGTCAGGCTGTCGACGATCGGCACCATCACCTGGGCATAACGCGCCGCCGTCAGATGCGTCTTGAGATTGGCATGCGCCTTGTCGTCGTAGAGCATGAAGTTGACGCCCTGCCGGTCCATGCTTTGTACGGCGCGGACCCCGTGGATCGCTTCGGCGAGCGCGCCGTTCGCAACCGAATTGGTCTCGTGCGCGGCCATGAACGACTTGCGGGCGAGCGGCAGCCAGAACAGCCGGACGATGAAGAGCACCGGCAGCACCGAGAGGGTGAGCAACCCCAGCTTGAAATCGAGATACAGCATCACGAAGATGATGCCGAAGAGCAGCACGATGTCGCCGACTGACAGCACCGAAGTTTCGAGGAATTCCTGCATCGAGTTGACGTCGCCCTGCAGACGCGACATCAGCCGCCCTACCTCGGTCTTGTCCATGAAGGAGAGCGAGACGCGCTGGAGATGCGAGAACATCGCCTTGCGGATGTCGAAGAGCACCTCTTCCGCGACATTGCCGACCAGCGTTTCCTGAGCGTAGCTGGCCGCATAGTTGATAAGGATGGCGATGGTAAAGGCGACGATCGCCCAGATCAGCGCCGAATGATTGCCCCCTGGCGACATGCCGTGGTCGATCGCGTAACGGATGATCAGCGGGATCAGCAATTGCATCATCGTGAAGGTCAGCACCGCGACAACGGCCCAGACAACCTGGGTGCGGTAGGGGCGAACGAAAGCCCAGATGCGCTTAATGATGCTGCCGTCGAAAGCCTTGCCGAACATTTCCTCCTCGACGCGGTGAGAACCGACCACCGCCCGCGGCGGGCGGCGTCCATCCTCGCGAACGTCGGGACGCTCGGTTTCCAATTCCTCGGCCATGCCTTTCCTCCCGCGGCCATATCAGGTGGTCGCATCTATCGCTCGTCGCTCTTCTCCCCAGTGGGCAGACGTGGGGATATCGCTATGCGCTCAGCACCTCGTCGCCCGGCCGCACCTGCAGGTCGTAGAGCGCCTTGTAGCGTCCGCCGAGCGAAAGCAGCGCCTGATGCGTGCCGCGCTCGACGATCCTTCCGTCTTCGACGAACAGGATCAAATCGGCATGCATCAGCGAGCTCAGGCGATGGGCCACGATGATCGTCACGCGGTCGGCGGCATAGCGGCGCATGGCGCTGCGAATGCGCTGCTCGGTGGCCGCATCGATTGCCGCCGTCGAATCGTCGAACACCATCACCGCCGGCTTCAGCATCAGCGCCCTGGCGATCGAAAGGCGCTGCCGCTGACCGCCGGACAGCGAAACGCCGCGTTCGCCGACGACGGTGCCGTAGCCGGTGGGAAGGCCGAGCACGTAATTGTGCAGCTGAGCGCTTTCGCTGGCGCGTTCGATGCGGCTTTCCTTCGCCCAGGGATCGCCATAGGCGATGTTGTTCTCGATCGTCGTCGTGAAAAGGAATGAATCCTGCTGGACGACCGCAACCGCCCGGCGCAGCGACTGCAGCGTCGCCTTGCGGATGTCCTGGCCGTCGATGGTGATCCTGCCGCCCGTCACATCGTAAAAGCGCGGGATCAGATGGGCGATGGTCGACTTGCCGCTGCCGGGAGGGCCGACGATGCCGATGGTCTGGCCGCGCCTGGCTTCGAAGGAGACGTCGTGCAGCACGGTGCGCTTTTCCGAGCCGGGATAGGCGAAACTGACATTTTCGAAGCGCAGCACGCCCTGCGTCACGGCCAGTGCCCTGGCGTCCGGCGCGTCCTTGATCGCGATGTCGAGGTCGAGCAGATTGAAGAGCCGCGTGCCGCAGGTGGAAGCGCGGGCAAAGGCATTGACCATCAGGCCGAGCTGGCGCACCGGCATCTGCAGGATGGTCATGAAGGTCAGGAACGAGGCGAGCGTGCCGACGGTGATCTCGCCCGACATCACCTTGCCGCCGCCGACCCAGAGCACGAGCCCCATCGCCGCGAAAAAGGAGAAGGTCATGGCGCTGGTGTTGACGACACGGATGCCGACGCGTTGATGCGCGAGCGCCAGTGCGTTCTTCGAGGCCGCCTCGAATTTCGACAGTTCGTGCTCCTGCGCGGCAAAGGCGCGCACGACACGGATGCCGCCGAGATTCTCCTCCATGATGCGGGTCAGCACCGACAGCCGTTCCTGCAGGTCGAGCCAGGTGGCGCGCAGTCTGAGCTGCGTTGCCGAGGAACGCCAGCCGACGAAAGGCACGAAGGAGAGCGCCAGCAAGCCGAGCACGACATCGGTCGTTACCAGCATATAGGCGCCGATGCCGATCAGGATCGACAGCAGGATCATGCGGACCAGCGCCGTCGAAAAATACATGCGCACGCCTTCGAGATCGAGCAGGCCGACGGTGATCAGATCGCCGGAATGCACCGTGTCGTGAAAGCTGAAGGACAGGCGCTGGATCTTCTCGTAGCAGGCCAGACGCAATTCGTAGCCCATGTGGTGGCCGACGGATTCGCTGTAGTAGTTCTGCACCATGGTGAAGAGACCGCGCAGCACGCTGGCGCCTAGCAAGAGCAGCGCCGTGGCCAAAAGTGCGTCCTGCGCCGCCTGCCCCGCCGCGCCGCCGCCCATCGCCATCTGCGTGTGGTCGACTGCCTGGCCGAGAAGGCGAGGGATCATCAGCTGGAAGGTAGAGGCGATGAGAGTGGCGCCGATCGCAAAGCCGGCTTGCCAGGGGTGGCGGAAGGCCATTACGGTGATGCGCACCAGAGTATAGAGGCCTCGGCCCCAGCCTGCCGCAGTTGCAAGCGCCATCGAAGCCGAAGGCTTCGTCGCGCGTGTTGACGCATCGCTGCTCACGGTATTTTTCCAATAGATGTGGTGCTCGGACGCTGGCCCGAAAAGACGGCAAATCCATGAAGGGATTGATAGCACCCTTATTTTTGCCGATTCCAACTGGGGGTTCAAGTAAAGAATTCACCAGTTGGTTATTTTTACGTGAGACTCCTTCGCATCTCCAGCGGGAACAATCGGCGCTCGGCTGGGTTGCCGCAGCACTCCCATGTCAGGCAACCGCTAGGAGAGAGCCGGGTCGCTGAAAGCATCGCTCAGCGTACGGTGAAGGCCCGCGGCGCCACGAAGACGTATTGACCGGAGTACGCCGTCGCTCACAATGTTTGCGCTCTCCCTTCGAGGAAAGGGAGAGCGCTTGCTAGCAGTTCTTATAGTTTCCGCTGACGATAGTCAGGCCGGCCGCTCGGCAGCGCTTGTGCGCCACTTGATGAGACGCTTCTCCGCGATGTCCAGAATGCTGTCGATAATCAAGACAAAGATCGCGAGGATCAGGATGCCGGCGAAGACGCCGACCGCATCGAAATTGCCTTCGGCCTGCGCGATCAGGTAGCCGAGCCCGGCAGAGGAGCCGAGATATTCGCCGATAATCGCCCCCACCACGGCGAAGCCGACCGAAGTGCGCAACGACGACAGAATCCAGCTCGCCGCTGCCGGGAAGTAGACATGGCGAAGCAGGTCCCTCCGATTGCCTCCCAAAATGCGGGCGTTCGACAGCACCACCGGGTTGACTTCACGCACCCCTTGCATCGCGTTGAAGAAGGTGACGAAGAACACCAGCGTCACGGCGAGCGCCACCTTGGACCACAGTCCAAGACCCAGCCATAGCACGAAGATCGGCGCGAGCACGACGCGAGGAATAGCGTTCAGTCCCTTGATGAAGGGGTCCAGAATACGAGCGGCCGAACGGCTGAGGCCGAGCCACACGCCCGCTGCCACCCCAAGTGCCGTTCCGAAGAGATAGCCCAGCACGGTTTCCGTCAGGGTGATGGCGACATGGCTATAGAAGCTGACGTCCGCTACCCAAGATACGACCTGCTCGAAAATGTCGACCGGAGCCGGGAAAAAGAAGACGTCAATGACGCCAGCCGCGACACCGAGCTGCCAGCCGCCGATAATTGCCACGAGCAGCACGATTTGAATGAGGCGTTCAGTCATGACGTTCATAGCTTTTCTCCACTTCACCGCGCAGCGATGACCAGATGTTACGATAAAGATCCAAGAAGCGCGGATCGAGCTTGATTTCGGCGACATCTCGCGGGCGTTCGAGGCCGACGGGGAAGCTGTCGATCACGCGCGAGCGCGGTCCGGCGGCAAGCACGACGACTCGATCGCCGAGGGCGATCGCCTCCTCTAGGTCGTGCGTTATCATCACCACTGCGCGTCGTTCCTCCTGCCAGAGCCGCAGCAGCTCGTTCTGCATCAGGTGGCGGGTATGGATATCGAGCGCGGAGAAAGGCTCGTCCATCAGGATGACCTTGGGGCCGGTGATCAGTGCCTGTGCCATCTGCACACGCTTGCGCTGACCGCCGGAAAGTTGATGCGGATATCGATGCTCGAACCCTTTTAATCCGACCTTCGCCAGCCATCTCATCGACTGCTCGCGCCGGTCGGCAGCGCCGACACCCTTGAACATGGGGCCGAGTTCTACGTTCTCGATTGCGGTTTTCCAAGGAAGCAATGCATCCTGTTGAAATAGATAACCGATGTCATTCCGGACCCCTCGCACCGGCTGACCATCGATGGAAACAGTGCCACTCGCAGGCTTAAGGAGGCCGGCAATCGCATTAAGTATGGTGCTTTTGCCGCATCCAGTCGGTCCAACGATGGCCAAGAACTCGCCATCGGAAACACTTAGATTGACGTCCTGTACAGCCACATAAGCACCGAAGGACATGGTGACCGCGTCGATGGAAACCATGGGCTTTGCAAGATTCTGGCTGTTCGTCGGCGGTGCGGTTTTCACTAGGGCCAATTCCATGACCTCCTCCTATCAGTTGGCAGCGGCGTTCGGGACCTTACCAACGAATTCGTTCGTGTAGGTTTTGGTGAGATCGATTTCAGCCGCTGCGACTTTTTCGTTGAAGCTCCTCAGGACGGCGAGCGGAATTTTGATATCTTCTTCGTTTATGCGTCCGTCGTTCGAGAAGATCGCCTTTGCGTTGTTGACTGCCTTGACGTAGGTGTCGCGGTCGCCGGAAATAAACTCCTTCGGGAGTTTGTCTACGATCTCTTCGGCGGAGTGACTATTCATCCATTCGAGCGCTTTGACGGTCGCATTGGTGACCTTCTGAATGGTCTCGGGGTTTTCATCGATGTAGTCCTGTGTGGCGTAGAGGACAGACGTTGGGTAAATCCCGCCATAGATCGCTCTGGCGCCGTCGTCGCTGCGCCCGTCAATCAGGATATTGCCGACGCCCTTGGCCTCGATGAAGGTCGCAGCCGGGTCGTAATTGACGAGTAGGTCGACTTTGCCCTGTTCGAGCGCTGCGACAGCGGCCGACCCGGAGCCGACGCCGATCAGCGACACGTCGTTTGCGGACAAGCCGTTGCGTTGCAGGTAGTAGCGGACGAAGAAGTCGGAAGACGAACCCGGCGAGGTGATCCCGACTTTTGCGCCTTTGATCGTTTCAGGCTTTGCCGGATCGAACTTACTTTCTTTACCCCCGGCCAGCACGAGCCCTGAATTGCGGGCGAGCTGCACGAAGGCGACGACGGCCTTGTTCTGCGATTGCATTTGGATCGTATGATCGTAAAAGCCGACGGCGATGTCGGTTGAGCCGGCAACAAGCGCCTGAAGCGTCTTAGAACCGCCCGACGCGAAATTTTCAACGGTCACCTCCAGCCCCTCCTTTTCATAAAGTCCGAGCCCTTGAGCGACAGGGAAGGGGAGATTGTTGAGGTTGTAGGATCCGACGCTGATGCGGACGGGATCCGCCAATGCGGATCCGGTAAACGCGACGGTTGCCGCGAGGGCGAGCATGAGCTTGCGCATGGTGACATTCTCCTCCTGTTGGTGGCGCCCTCCCGGCGGCCAGAGCTATTATGCCGCGCAACCCAGTTGCGTGACAGGTTTTGCTAACACATGTCCTTCGAACAGCCGGCGGGCGGTGCGAAGAATTCCGGCGACGACCCTGCCGTCGCGCTCATACAGTTTGACATCCAGGTGGCCGCTGGGGTGCTCGATGGAAAGAACAACCGGGGGGGCTCGCCTGCCGATCGAAAGCGAAGCGACCGTGTCCTGGCTGATACAGGCTGTGGCGATTCCAACGGCGCCCGTGGTCGCGAGGGATGGATGACATTGATGCGGCATGAAATACCGCACGCTGATGTCGCCTCCGGTCTTTGGTCGGGAGATGAGCACCGGCTTTGGCGTTACCTGATTGCGCACGTCTCCAAGGCCCATCCGAACGCCAGCTGCAATGCGCAGCTTTTCCAGCCGTTCCAGCAACTCCCTGTCAGCATTGAGTTCAGCCGCTGTTTCGAAGCCGGTTGCGCCGATCGACGCTGCCTCGATCAAGATCATTGGCATGGCGCAGTCAATGCAGGTGACAGCCACACCATCGATCAGATCGACGGGCTTGCCGGTGGGAAAGAGCTGTCCAGTACGAGCCCCGGCGGCGTCCATGAAAGTCAGTGCGATCGGCGCAGCGCGACCGGGCACGCCATCGATCGCAGCTTCACCGAGGTAGGAGACGCTGCCGTTCGGGGTCGGAACTTCGGCCTCGATCAGCTTTCCGGTGTTGACGTTATGGATGCGAACGAGCGTCGTTTCTCCGCGAACCGGTACAAGTCCAGCTTCGATCGCGAAAGGGCCGACTGCAGCGAGCATGTTGCCGCAATTCGGGGACGTGTCGACGATCTGTTGGTCAACCCGCACCTGGGCAAAGAGATAATCGACGTCGGCGTCGGCAACGCTGGCAGGTCCGATGATGGCCACCTTGCTCGTGACCGGGTTGCCGCCACCGATTCCATCGATTTGCAAGGGATGACCTGAGCCCATGATTGAAAGCAGAATCTTGTCGCGCTGGTCAGCGTCCGCGGGAAGATCCCTGGCGAGGAAGAACGGGCCTTTCGAGGTGCCGCCTCTCATCAGAACGCAGGGAATAGCCATCAGATCGTTCATCGGTGTGCTTTCGCCGGAATTATGCCTTCGCCGTATTAATCGGCGTCATTTGATCCAATTATTGAAAGAATTTTTTATTTGTAAAATGCTAAAAATTGGAGGATTGATGCAATATGAGCATTAATTGTGAGATCCTCGACCTACGAGCCTTCCTGAGCGTCGTAGAACTGGAGAGCTTCAATCGCGCGGCCGATGCCCTGCATATGTCGCAGCCCGCTTTGAGCCGCCGCATTCAAAAATTGGAGCAGGCCATTGGGGCACCGCTCCTGGAACGCACAACCAGGCATGTGTCCGCGACGGCTCTCGGCACGGAACTGGTGCCCCTCGTCCGACGCATGCTGGAAGAATTCGATGGCTCCCTCTTCGCTGTACGTGACGTTGGACCAAATCGAGGGGGGTTGGTGACCATCGCATGTCTTCCAACCGCAGCATTCTACTTCCTGCCGACGGTCATTCGCCAGTTCAATGAAGAATATCCGAACATCCGTTTTCGTATCCTCGATCTGCCGGCCACCGACGGTCTTCAAGCCGTGGCAAGTGGAGAAGTAGAATTCGGAATAAATATCATGGGCACCTCCGACCCGGACCTTACGTTCGAGCGGCTTGCGGAAGACCCATTCGTACTTGCAGCGCGCAAGGATCATCCTCTTGCAGCAAAACAATGGGTCGAATGGGCGGAGTTGGAGCCTTATCACGTGATCACCGTCCATCGGTCGAGCGGCAACAGAACGCTGCTCGACGCGGCACTGGCAAAATCGAACATAAAGCTACGCTGGTTCTATGAGGTAACTCATCTGTCCACCTCCCTTGGGCTGGTGGAGGCGGGCCTTGGGATTTCGGTGCTGCCACGAATGGCAACCCCGCGAGAAGATCATCCGTTCCTGATCACTCGCCCCATTCGCAATCCCGAGATATCTCGTACGATCGGTGTGGTTCGCCGCCGCGGCGGCACCTTGTCGCCGGCGGCGGAGCGGTTTCTCAAGATGTTGATAGGCGTATGGGGAGCTTGATTGAACGGCGCCATCCGGATGGTCCGAGCATTCCGAGCAGACTTGTCAAGTTGGACACGCGCTAAGAGGAAGTGCGGAGCAGTTGATGAAGGCAACGATCGGGTGACGGCGACTGACCAGCGTTGCCACTTTGAGCGCAGGTGGAAAAATATTCTGCACCCTCAGAGACTTAAGACTCGTTTCAAACAAACCTCTTGCCACTTGCGGTTTTTGGCGCTTTCATACACGACCAGATTGATAGACTATCGCGAGGGATTGGGCCCTCGTTCTCTTGCGGGCTCCCCCGGTTGAGCCCCGAGCTGCGGCGGGAATGGCCGCGTGACCCTCATCAACGCGTGAGCCGCTGTTTATGCGTTGAAACCTCGATCGACCCCAGGCTGCGAAAGAAGCGCAAAGGAGTTGCGATGACGGTTCAGGGACTTTTTTCCGGAAGGGCCAAGGCGGCGGCGCAGATCTCGGCCGTACCGCGTATAGCGATCGTCGGGCGCGGCTTCTCCGGAATGATGGCGGCCATTGCACTGATGAAGACCGTGCGCGCCCCCTTCCATCTGCAGTTATTCGATCCGTATTCCTCCGTCAGTGGCGGGCAGGCGCTTGCCTCGGCCCGCGCCTCGACGATCCTTAACACCCGCGTGCGTGATCTCTCGGTTTCGGTCGGGGACAGCGACGATTTCAACGACTGGCTCTGTAGCAATGCCGCTTTCCGCGCCGCCGTGCCGGCCGCCATTCCCGGTTTCCGGCAGATCTTCGTGCCGAAGGAAATCTTCAGCGACTACGTCTACCAGCGCTTTTCGGAAGCCCTCGCTGCGCGCCGGGACATTACCGTTCAGGTCTGCAACGATCCTGTGGTGGCGATCCGCCGCAGCCATGGCGACCGGTTCCTGCTCGAAAGCGCCAATCCGGCCAATCCGCTGTTCGACACGGTGATTCTTGCGACCGGCTACGGCCTGAGCGATCCGAAGGCCGAAGACCCTGCCGCTTCGCCGGTCCGGGCCCAGCGTCTCGTAGCGCGGCCCCATGCCGTGCTGCTCGGCAGCGGCATTCGCGTCGTCGATCAGTTGCTGCAGCTGCGCGATTCCGGTTATGCCGGGCAAGTCACGATCATTTCCCGGCGCGGCTTCCTGCCCCAGAGCCATACGCCGAATTCCGCAGATCCGGTGTTTCCGGCCGAAGCCCTGCCTGAGAGCCTGCCTGACATCGTGCGCTTCATCCGCCAGGCTTGTCGCGCGGCGGAAGAGCAGGGGCGAAGCTGGCAATCGGTAATGAATGGTCTGAGGAAACATGCGCGCTCCCTCTGGAGATCGTTGCCGGCCCGCGACAAACACCAGTTCAACCGCCATCTGAGGGCGATCTACGACAGCCACCGAAATCGTCTGCCGGAGGCGATGCACCTGCGCCTGAAACGCGAGCTTGCCGAAGGCCGCACTGTGCTCCGCCGCGGCCGGGTCGGCCGGCGGGGCCTGAGTGGTCTCTTCTTCACGCCGGCCGGTTCCTCAATCGAAGAGATCATCCATGCCGAGCGGATCATCGATTGCCGCTGTCAGGCGCCGGATCTTTCGGCGCCACTGATGCAGAGCCTGTTTTCCGCGGGCCTCGCCATGCCGGACGAACTTTCGCTCGGAGTGGCGGTCAATGCCCGCGGAGAGCCCTTCCTGGAGGACGGTTCGACGGTCGCAGGCCTCTTTGCCGTGGGCCCGCTTGGTCTCGGCAGCTTGCCAGACATCGATCTGGTGCCGGAGATCGTCTCGCAGGCCTATGCTGCTGCCGAGCATATTTGCGAGCTGTTCCATCCGCAGGTCAGGGCAGTGTGAAAAAGTGTGATATTTTCGGAACCATCTGCCCGGTGCCGCGTTAAGGGCGCTGGTGACCGAGAGGGGCAGATGGAAGTGCTGGATCGACATGATACGTCTCTCAATGAAGAGGGGCGCTTTCGTCTTCTGGTCGATGCCATCACCGACTATGCCATCTACATGCTGAGCCCGGAAGGCATCGTCACCAGCTGGAATACCGGCGCTCAACGTTTCAAGGGCTACAAACCTTCGGAAATTCTCGGCGAGCATTTTTCTCGTTTCTACGTGGAAGAGGATCGCGCCGCGGGCGTGCCCGAGCGCACGCTCGCCACGGCGGTGGAGCAGGGTCGGTTCGAAGGTGAGGGCTGGCGCCAGCGCAAGGACGGCAGCCGCTTCTGGGCGCATGTTGTCATTGATCCGATCCGCCACCCCTCCGGCGAACTGGTCGGCTTTGCCAAGATCACCCGCGATCTGACCGAACGCAGGGCAGCCGAACAGGCGATCCGCCAGAGCGAGGAGCAATTTCGCCGTCTCGTCCAGGGCGTTTCGGACTATGCGATCTACATGCTCGATCCCGACGGCAATGTCAGCAGTTGGAATTTCGGTGCCGAGCGCATCAAGGGTTATCGGCCGGAGGAGATCATAGGCCGGCATTTCTCGACATTCTACACGCCCGAGGATCGCGCGGCCGGCCTGCCGGAAAAGGCGCTCCGCGTCGCGCGGGCCGAAGGCCGGTTCGAAAGGGAAGGCTGGCGTGTCCGTAAGGATGGCAGCCGTTTCTGGGCCAGCGTCGTCGTCGACGTCATCCGCGACGAAGAAGGCGAAGTGCTGGGTTTCGCCAAGATTACCCGCGACATCACCGAAAAGATGGAAACCCAGCGGGCGTTGGAGCAGGCGCGCGAAGAGCTTTTCCAGTCGCAGAAGATGGAGGCGATCGGTCAGTTGACCGGCGGTATCGCGCATGATTTCAACAATCTGCTGATGGCGGTGATCGGCAGTCTCGAAATCCTGAAGAAGCGCATGCCACAAGACCTCTCGCTGACGTCGCTGGTCGACAATGCGATGCAAGGCGCCCAGCGGGGTGCTGCCTTGACGCAGCGCATGCTTGCCTTCTCCCGCCGGCAGGAGTTGCACATGGAGCCGATCGACGTCTCGGGTCTGGTGCGTGGCATGCTGGACATTCTCAGTCGGTCGCTCGGTCCCCTCACCACGATCGAGACCTCCTTCCCGGTGAGGCTGCCCACCATCCTCACCGATCCCAACCAGCTGGAGATGGCGATCCTCAATCTTGTCGTCAACGCTCGCGATGCCATGCCCACCGGCGGCCGCATCGTGCTCCGTGCATCCGAGGAAACGATCAGCGCGGGCCAGGGCCCGCTGTCGGCTGGCCGCTATATTCGTATCGCGGTGATCGATGAAGGCGAAGGCATGGATGCGAAGACGCTGGAGCAGGCGGTGACGCCGTTCTTCACCACCAAGGGTGTCGGCAAGGGCACCGGTCTCGGCCTTTCCATGGTACAAGGTCTCGCAAGCCAGTCCGGCGGCCGGCTCATCCTGAAGAGCACTCTCGGTGAAGGCACGACGGCCGAACTATGGTTTCCTGTCGTCATTGCCGAACAGGCCGCCGCGGCGTCGGTCGACGTGCCGCAACGCCCGGTGAACGCGCCGCAGGGGCTGCGGATCGTAGCCGTCGATGACGACGGCCTGGTCCTGATGAATACGACGCTGATGCTGGAGGATCTCGGCCACACCGTTTTCGAGGCGATGGCCGGTCCCGAGGCGCTCGACATTCTGCGCAAGGAGCCGGTCGATCTGGTCATCTGCGATCACGCCATGCCGCGGATGACGGGGGCGCAACTCGCCGAGGCGATCCGCAGCGAGTGGCCTGAAATGCCGATCATTCTCGCCACCGGCTACGCCGATCTGCCGGACGGTGCCGGCGCCGCCAATCTGCCCCGCCTGGGTAAACCCTTCTCGCAGGCGCAGCTTGCCGAAGCGATCAGCCGGATTGCGGTTTAGTGTAAGCCGGACCGGCGCTCAGGCGCGAAGCTTCTCGTCGCCTTTATCCTCTATGACCGTGCGGCCGGCTCCCTCTCCGACTTCTGAGGCCGTCGTGATTTCTTGTGCCAGAATTGCGCTGCTCAGAAGGCGCTTTTCGGCCTCTTGCAGATCGAGGATCGCCTGTTCGATCTTCTCAGCCGGAATTTCGCCCGAGCGCCACCGATGATGCCGCCACCACCCGACGAGCAGGCGTCGGCTCGGGACTTCTACCGTTTCATGTATGAACCATGCTCCTGCTGCCGCAACGCCAAGCGCCGCCACAATGATCGCCGGTTCCGGTATCAATCCATCGAAAGCGCGGCGCGCAAGGAACATGATCGGAACGTGGAATAGATAGAGCGAAAAGCTGACCGCCCCTAAAAACCGCATGGGCGCAGCCGCCAGAACATGTGCTGCGATGGGCGGTTGCCGAGCGACGAGCGCCACGATTACGGCTGCGGCGACCGCGCTTTGCAGCCCCCAGAACTCAGGAGAAAAATGCGGCAAGACGTGTCTGTAAGTGAAGAACACCGCCAGAAGGAATAGCGTGAAAGCTCCCGTGAGGGCGGATGGCGTCCATTTATCCCAGTAGGAATGCATCGCCCCGGCAAGTGCGCCGAAAAGAAAGTAAGGGAGCTTGGAAAGAAGCAGTATTCCTGGCCCCGGCAGTTCAAGCAGGCCATCCACCACGACCAGCACCGCCAAGCCCACGATCACGCCGTCATAACGGTGCGGGCGCGCCAAGCAGAGCCATAGGATGGGGAAGAGAAGATAGAACTGAATTTCTGGTGGAATTGACCAGAAAACGCCACTCGAGCCCAGAAGAAAGACATGGCGCACAAAGTCGATGCTGCCGGTGATCGGCTGAATGAAGCCTAGATCCTGGACGCCGGAAAGCGTCGCCACGAGCAGGACAGCGGCCAGATAGACCGGATAGATGCGGGCAAAGCGGCTAACAAGAAAATCCAGGACGGCTTCTCTGGTCACCGGCCGTGAGCCGTAGAGGTGGGCCATCAGAAAGCCGCTGAGGGCAAAGAACAAGCCGACGGCTTCGCTGCCCATAGTGATGAAATGCAAGGCTGTATATGGAAAGACAAGCCCGATATGGGCTTGCACGACCAGAAGCGCGGCGATACCGCGCAGACCATCGAGACTGGGGATGTAATCCGGCCGGCTCATGTGCAGCTTTTATATGTTCTGTCCGGGCAAGCAGTATCGGAGATCACTTTACAAGAACTTAATCCGGGCCGCGCAACTGCTTGGCGGAGCGCTCCCGGTCACTGCAAGGCGAGGCCGGATGCCTTGGTTACTCTTGGCGGCCTCTGCCGATCTCGCCGCGAACGACAAATACCAGCAATGCCAGCACCATCACCGCCAGCCCGTACCAGGTGATCGCATAGACGAGATGATTGTTGGGGAAATGGATGACCGTCAGGCCGCCGACAGGCAGACCGCCGGGATTGGCAGCGGCGTCGGCATCGATGAAATAGGGCGCGACCGCGCCGAGGCCGCGCTTTTGCGCGATCGCTGCGACATCGCGCGAATACCAGCGGTCCGAGGCTAGGTCGTTTGATTGGAGCAGCGATCCCTTCGGTTCCGTCATCCGCAGCAGCCCGGTGATCTCGATCGGGCCTGACACCTGACCATCACGGCGGGAAGCGGGATCGCGCCTGTCCGTCGGCACGAAGCCACGATTGACGAGGATATCAGTGCCGTCGGCGAGCGTCAGCGGCGTCATCACCCAATAACCCGGACCGAGCACGGTCGAGGCATAGACCAGCGTTTCCTTGTCGTTTGCCAGCATTCCCTCGACGGTCACCCGGCGATATTCGTCGTCGCGGGTGTTGACCTTGTCCCAGTCGGCGCGCGCCGGGGCCGGCACGGCGGCTGCGTGCACTCGCTGGTCGACGCGGGCGATGAGATCGCGCTTCCAGCCCAGCCGCTGAACCTGCCAGGTGCCGAGACCAAAGAGGATGGCGGCAAGCAGCGTCAGGCAGATGGCGAAGAGGGCGCGTTTTGCCCGAAAATGCCGTCTTTCCGATTTTTCCGTCGAGGCTTCGCTCATGGGCTTAGGGCGCGCTCGGCCGCCCCTTCGTTACGGCATGTTCTTCATCATCTCTGGGCTCATCGGCATCATGTTGGTGTTGAGATGATGCATGACCCAGAGGGAGCCGGAGAGTGCGATGGCGACGATGACGATGGTGAAGATCAGCGCCATCATCGTCCAGCCGCCTTCGCTTCGGGGATTCATGTGCAGGAAGAAGACCATATGGACGACGATCTGGATCGCGCCGAGGCCCATCACCAGCACCGCTGTCAGCGTCGGGCTTTCGAACACGCCTGCCATAACGAGCCAGAAAGGAATGGCGGTCAGGATGACGGAGAGCACGAAGCCCGCCATATAGCTGCGGAACGTGCCGTGGCCGGCCTGGTGGCCGTGGCTGTGACCGTGATGGGCCTCGTGGGCATCTTCATGGGCGGGTGCTTGCGAACTCATCCGAGAACTCCGAGCAGATAGACGAAGGAAAAGACGCCGATCCAGACGACGTCGAGGAAGTGCCAGAACATCGAAAGGCACATCAGGCGGCGGCGGTTGGCCTCGATCAGCCCGTGCATCGACACCTGCACCATCAGCGTAATCAGCCAGATGATGCCGAAGGTGACGTGCAGGCCGTGGGTGCCAACGAGCGTGAAGAAGGAGGAGAGGAAGGCGCTGCGCGTCGGCCCGGCACCGTCGTGGATCAGGTGGATGAACTCGTAAAGTTCCAACCCGATGAAGGCCGCGCCGAAAACGCCGGTGACGGCGAGCCAGAACAGCGTTTCCGCCTTGGCGTTCCGCTCCATCTGCAGCATGGCGAAGCCATAGGTGATCGACGAGAAGAGCAGCATCGAAGTGTTGAGGGCGACGATCGGCAGATCGAAGAGATCGGCCGGCGACGGGCCGGCGGCATAGTTGCGGCCGACGACGCCGTGCGTGGCAAACAGCACGGCGAAGATCAGGCAGTCGCTCATCAGGTAGAGCCAGAAGCCGAGATTGGTGCTGTTCTCCGGATGATGGTCTTCCGTCAGATAGAATTCAGGCTTTTCGGCCGTGTCGATGGTTTTATCGCTCATGGTCATTACACCTGCTCGGCAAGCAGCACCGTGCGCTTGCCTTCCGTTTCGGTCACCTTATCGGCGGGAATGTAGAAGTCCCGCTTGTAGTTGAACGTATGGCCGATCGCCACCACGAGCAGCGCGACGGCGGAGACGACGACCAGCCACCACATGTACCAGATCAGACCGAAGGCGAGGGCGACGCTGATCGCCGACAGAATGGCGCCGGTGCCGGTATTTTTCGGCATGTGGATCGGCTTGAAGCCGCCGAGCGGGCGTTCGTAGCCGCGCCTTTTCATGTCGTACCAGCTGTCATGATCGTGGACGACGGGTGTGAAGGCGAAGTTGTAGTCCGGCGGCGGCGAGGAGGTCGACCATTCCAGCGTCCGCCCGTCCCAGGGATCGCCACTGTCATCGCGCAATTCCTCGCGCTTCATGAAGCTGACGACGATCTGGATCAGGAAGGTGGCGATGCCGAGCGCGATGAGGCCGACGCCGAAGGCGGCGATGACGAACCAGATCTGCAGCGACGGGTCCTCGAACTGGCTCATGCGGCGGGTGACGCCCATCAGGCCGAGCACGTAGAGCGGCATGAAGGCGAACCAGAAGCCGATCTGCCAAAACCAGAAGCTGGTCTTGCCCCAGAAGGGATCGAGCTTGAAGCCGAAGGCCTTCGGGAACCAGTAGTTCACGCCAGCGAACATGCCGAAGAGAACGCCGCCGATGATGACATTGTGGAAATGGGCGATGAGGAACAGCGAATTGTGCAGCACAAAGTCGGCCGGCGGCACTGCGAGCATGACGCCGGTCATGCCGCCGATGACGAATGTCACCATGAAGCCGACCGTCCACAGCATCGGCACCTCGTAACGGATACGGCCGCGATACATGGTGAAGAGCCAGTTGAAGATCTTCGCTCCCGTGGGGATGGAGATGATCATCGTGGTGATGCCGAAGAAGGAGTTTACGCTGGCGCCCGATCCCATCGTGAAGAAGTGGTGCAACCAGACAATGTAGGACAGGATCATGATGACGCAGGTCGCATAGACCATCGAGGCGTAGCCGAAAAGGCGTTTTCCCGAGAAGGTGGCGACGACTTCCGAGAAGATGCCGAAGGCCGGCAGCACAAGGATATAGACCTCCGGATGGCCCCAGATCCAGATGAGGTTGATGTACATCATCGGATTGCCGCCGAGGTCGTTGGTAAAGAAATTCGTCCCGGCATAGCGGTCGAGCGACAGAAGGGCGAGCGTTGCCGTCAGGATCGGGAAGGAGGCGACGATCAGCACGTTGGTGCAGAGCGCCGTCCAGGTGAAGACCGGCATCTTCATGAAGGTCATGCCGGGGGCGCGCATCTTGACGATGGTGGCGATCAGGTTGATGCCGGATAGCGTCGTTCCCACACCTGCCACCTGCAGGCCCCAGATATAATAGTCGACGCCCACGCCCGGACTGTAGGCGGCGCCCGATAGCGGCGGATAGGCGAGCCAGCCGGTCTGGGCGAATTCGCCGATGAACAGCGACAGCATGATGATGACCGCGCCGGCGGTCGTCATCCAGAAGGAAAAGTTGTTGAGGAAGGGGAAGGAGACGTCGCGCGCCCCGATCTGCAGCGGCACCACGAAGTTCATCAGACCGGTGACGAAGGGCATCGCCACGAAGAAGATCATGATCACGCCGTGGGCGGTGAAGATCTGGTCGTAATGGTGCGGCGGCAGGTAGCCCTCCGAACCGTTGAAGGCGATTGCCTGCTGGACGCGCATCAGGATCGCGTCGGAAAAGCCGCGCAACAGCATGATGACGGCCAGAATCACATACATGATGCCGATCTTCTTGTGATCGACACTGCAGATCCAGTCGCGCCAGAGCGGACCCCAGAACTTGAAATAGGTGATGGCGCCGAGAACGGCGAGACCGCCAATGACGACGCCTATGAAGGTCACGACCAGGATCGGATCGTGATAGGGAATGGCATCGAGTGTCAACCGGCCGAAGATGAACTTCAGGAGGTCAGGATTGGAAAACATGGAACAACCCGTTCATTATGTCTTGCGACGCAAAGCGCCAGGTTAATTGTTGTTGTTGAGCTGCGCCGGCGCCGGATCGGTGCCGTTGGCCGAGCCGGGCATGGAATGGCCCTCATGCTGCATGTCGTGCTGCATGCTGCCGTCACCTGAGTTACGCGGCGGCTCGGCCTTTGCCGGAACGCCCGTTGCCGGCACGGTTGCGCCCGGCTGGACGACGCCTTCGCCGGCGTGGCGGTTGTCATATTGCAGCTTCTCGCGATTCTCCGCGCTTTCCTTGCCGGCGCCGCCCATCATGTCGATGTGCATCATCTCGTTCATGCACATTTTGCCCGGCGTGGCGCACAAATTGAGGATGGCCTTGTAGAGGTCGGCGTCGGCGCTGGCATAGTAGCGCACCGGCTCCTTCTCGCTCGGCTTTTCGAGCTTCAGATAGGCGTCGCGGTTGAGCATCGTGCCCTGCTGCTTCACCTGTCCCACCCAGCCGTCGAAGCCCTCTTTGGTAAGGCCATGGAACTTGAAGCGCATATGCGAGAAGCCGGCGCCGCTGTAATTGGCGGAGAAGCCCTCATATTCGCCTTCCCGGTTGATGACGGCGTGCAGCTTCGTCTCCATGCCGGGCATGGCGTAGATCTGGCCGGCAAGGGCGGGGATGTAGAAGGAGTTCATCACCGAGGATGCGGTGATCTTGAAATTGATCGGCGTGTCGACGGGGGCTGCCATCTCATTGACCGTGGCAATGCCGAGCTCGGGATAGAAGAACAGCCATTTCCAGTCGAGCGCTACAACTTCGACGGTCAGCGGCTTGGCATCGGCCGGGATGGCGCGCTCCGCATCGAGCCGGTCGAGCGGGCGGTAGGGATCGAGCTTATGCGTGGAAATCCAGGTGACGGCGCCGAGCGCAATGATGATCGCCAGCGGCGCCGCCCAGATGACGATTTCGAGGCGGGTCGAATGATGCCATTCCGGCGCGTAGGTGGCGGCCGTGTTGGAGCGGCGGTAGCGCCAGGCGAAGAGCAGCGTCAGGAAGATCACCGGTACGATGATCAAAAGCATCAGCACCGTCGAGATGACGATGAGATCGCGCTGTTGCACGGCGATGTCGCCGGATGGCGCCATGACCACCATGTTGCATCCTGCCAGGAAAAGCAGCGGCAAGACGGATAGAAGGCGGGAAAACTTCACGAGTTTTTGCACGTCTCTAAGCTCTTGTTGTTTCGTTTTATCCGCGACTAAAGCACTGAACCCGATAGCGACATGAGGCGGAAAGTCGCAGTGCAGCAAAGATGCCGCAGTGCGGCAGAAATCATGTTGCGCTACCGCTTTGAAATCCGGATGAAATCAAGAAGGATTTTTTGCACGCGCCTGTCCCCTCAATATATCCGCGAGAGCCGTCCCGGCCAGCTTTTGCACGGGAAAATCACGGCAGGGATCACGCAATTTGCCCATTCGGGCTCTATTTACGCCGCGATGATGAACTATTTGCATCTTATAGACTTGATAAGCTTGCAGGTTTGATCAAGATCAGGTTGAGGCGCCGTGCCGGAAGCGCCTTAACGAGGGAGGCGTTTCATGGCCACAGCATCGCATTACGGACCGTCGTCATCGTCGCTGGAACGCGACGCGCGGCGCATTCACGACGACAAGCCGGTTTCCCCGGGCAGCATCGCCATCGGCGTGGTGATCGGTCGCATGTCGGAATTCTTCGATTTCTTCGTCTATGGCCTCGCCTCGGTGCTGGTCTTTCCGCAGCTCGTCTTTCCCTTTGCGCCGGACAGGCTGACGGCGACCCTCTATTCCTTCGCCATCTTCTCGCTCGCCTTTCTCGCCCGCCCCGTCGGTTCCGTCGTCTTCATGACGATCGACCGGATGTACGGGCGCGGCACGAAGCTGACGATCGCGCTCTTCCTGCTCGGCGGCTCCACGGCTTCGATTGCTTTCCTGCCGGGTTACGCGGAGATCGGCGCCTGGTCGATCGCCCTGCTGGCGCTCTTCCGTCTCGGCCAGGGTTTCGCGCTCGGCGGCGCCTGGGACGGCCTGGCATCGCTGCTGGCGCTCAACGCGCCGCCCAATCACCGCGGCTGGTATGCGATGATCCCGCAGCTCGGCGCGCCGATCGGCTTTGCGCTGGCAAGCACGCTCTTCGGTTATTTCGTCGCCAATCTTTCCAGCGAGGATTTCCTCTCCTGGGGCTGGCGCTACCCCTTCTTCGTCGCCTTCGCGATCAACGTCGTGGCGCTGTTTGCGCGTCTGCGCCTGGTCATGACCAAGGAGTTCGGCACACTCCTGGAGCAGCATGAGCTCGAGGCAGCACCGATCCTCGAGGTGCTGCGCGTTCACGGCCGCGACATCCTGATCGGCGCCTTCGTGCCGCTCGCCAGTTTCGCCATGTTCCACCTGGTCACGATCTTCCCGCTCGGCTGGATGAGCCTTTACGGCAACCAGCCGATCGGCACCTTCATGGTGGTGCAGGTGATCGGCGCCATGGTCGGCGTCCTCGCCATCATCGCCTCCGGCCTGATCGCCGACCGCATTGGGCGCCGTGCCCAGCTTGCCATCTGCGCCGTCATCATCGCCGTCTTCAGCTTCATCGGGCCGATCCTGATCGCATCGGGCAATAACGGCCACGATGCATTCGTCATCATCGGCTTCGGCGTGCTCGGCCTGTCTTTCGGCCAGGCGACAGGCTCGATCTCGTCGCGCTTCGGCCGCGGCTACCGCTATACCGGTGCCGCCTTCACCTCAGACCTTGCCTGGCTGGTCGGCGCCGGCTTCGCGCCGCTGGTGGCGCTCAGCCTCTCCAGCCGCTTCGGCCTGACCTTCGTCGGCTACTACCTGCTGTCCGGCGCCGTCTGCACCCTGGCAGCGCTCGCCTTCAGCAAGGCACTGGAACAGCGGGAATAGTTGAACACTCGGGCCTGCGCCAAGGACGCAGCCCCTTTGGCTGCCGCCACCTTCTCCCCGCGCGCGGGGAGAAGGGACATGCCGCACCGTCTCCGTCCCTCAATCTTTCGCGAGGGCCGGCAGGCACGGGTGTCCAAGCGCATGGATACCCTGGTTTCTAACCTCAGGATGTCGGCATCTCACAGCTCGATGTCGATGCGGCTGAACGTTCCTGAGAGGGCATCGCGTCCGGATCGGGCCGCAGCTCTGCGCCGCATCCACGGGGCGGCGGAATATGACAAGTAGTTCCGCGAATAGGTCAGGGAAGCGACTCGGGAAGCCGACGATCCCGACGCCGTCTGGATTCCGCATGAACTCGTCGAGGAGAGATGACGCAGCGGCTTAAGGCTGAAGGTAACCGAGGCTCATCTTGCGTAAAAGAAAAGATGAGTGGAGATACTCCGTCTCCTGCACGTCGCCCAGCAATGGCCGCCGAAATCTTACTGCGCCATCTGCGGCTGCTTGGCCGCCCGCGCCGCGGTCAGCTCCGCCGTCGTGTGGTTCAGGCGGTCGGCGAGCACGCGCATGATTTCCACGGCCATTTCCGGGAAGTCGCTGAGCAGCTTCAGGAAGTGCTCCTTGCTGATGCGCAGCACCTCGAGCGGCGAGGTGGCGCGCACCGTTGCCGTGCGCGAGACATCGCAGAGAATGGCGATTTCGCCGACAATGGAATTCAGCTCGACGTCGGCGACCTTGATCTCGCCTGCCGGCGAGGAGACGATGATATCGGCGCTGCCGGAAAGAATGACATAGGCGGCGTCGCCGACATCGCCCTGGTGGAAGAGATCCTGACCCGCCTTGTAGGTCATGCGGTCGGAGGTGAAGGCCAAAAGCTTGAGTTTCGCTGGCGCAATCCTCGAAAAGATCGGCACCCGGCGCAGCATTTCGACTTCGTCTCTCAACAGCATGAGCGTTTCAATCCCCTGACGCAGGGTTCTTGGAACCAGGCGCCTTCAATTCCGGGCGTTCCCCCGGGAACGCCTACCATCGCCGCCCCCATAGAATATTACGATAACAGTTCCTTGAACATACCGTTTTTCTCGGAAAGTTCCGGATAGTTTCCGGCTTCCGCCAGCCCACCGCGGTCGAAGAGCAGGATTCGGTCGAACATCTCGGCGAGCCGCGCATTCGAAAGCACCCAGATGATCGCCGGGCGCTGGCCTTCCTTGTGCAGGTCTTCGATGATGTTGCGGGTGATTTGATCCTGAACGCGCTGATCGAGTGCCGACAGCGGCCGGTTGAAGACGAAATAATCCGAGCGCTTCAGAAGCGCGCGGGCAAGGTTCAGCTTCTGTCGCTGCACCATGGTCAGCCGCTTGCCGCCGGAGCCGACGTCGAATTCGAGACCGATGGACAGGACATCGTCATATAGGTCGAGCGCGTCGAAGAGCTCGCCCATGATGGCGCGGATGCGGTCGGAGGCATCGGCCTGCTGATAGGCTATGCGGCCGAAGAGCACATTGTCCATCAGGCTGGCCGACGGCGTGAAGCGCTCGGCGTCGTAGCGCTCGATCAGCTCGGCGAGATCGGCAGGGATATGCGCGTGGAACTGCTTGCGCGCGCTAACGATCTTGTCCATCAGCTCATTGGTCAGCAGGCCGAAGCGGTGGCGCGGCTCGATATAGGCGAAGCTCAGCCGGATGATGGCGGAGCGCTCCTCCGGTGTGGCGTCCTCGAAGCGGCGGCTCTGGAGCTTCTGCAAGAGAGCCTGATAGGTCGGAATGTCGTCCGCCGTCATGAAGGTCAGCTGCTGGAAGAAAGGGTGGTCCGGTGGCAGGTCGTGGAAGAGTTCGACGGCGTTCTCGGCGATCTCAAGGCCCATGGCGTAGAGATCGGTGCTGAGGCCCGTCTCGCGGAAGAGCTGCTGGAAATAGGGATGGGCGGCAAGCCGGCGGTTGGTCATCAGCGGCCGCTTCATCGTTCCGAAGAGCAGGTTCTCACCGACCGTCGCCTGGGCGTTGTAGGCGTCGAAGTCGAAAGGCACGACGATGCCGTCGAGACCCTCGTCGCGCAGCCGGTCGCGCAGCGAGGCGCGCAGCGCCACGACGTGGTCGCTGACCGCTACGTGCACGTCGGTATTGACGTTCGAGCGCAGCGCCAGGTCGAGGATATCCTGTGAAATCTGGACGGCGTCGAGCACCGGCCGGATCGCTTTCAGGAGATCATCCGGCCCGTTGGCGCCGGCCGCCTTATAATCCACCCAATCGCTGTTGAGGTCGAGCGTCGGGTTGCCGGCCTTCACCGCCTCGGCGGAGTGCCATTTGTATTCCTGCGCTTCCTTCTCGTCGTAGACGGCGTCGATCATCGGCGCGTGCTTGAGGCCGTAGAGCAGATTGCTGGCAAGCGTGCCATGGAAGAAGAAGGTGTCGGCCGAGGCGTAAGAGATGCGGCGGCCGGTAATCGATTCCGGCAGCTCGAGCAGGTCGCGTCCGTCGATGGTGATGCGGCCGGAGTCAGGCCAGATCATCCGGCCGAGCGCCTCGGCGAAGGCTTCGGCGCCGCTGCCGTTGGGACCGACGATCGCAACCGTTTCGTTTGGCTTGATTTCGACGGAGACGTGGTCGACGAGACGAGCGCCGCTGTCGTCGGAGAGTGTCAGGTTGGTGACGACGAGCGCGCTGGTCAGTGTGCCTACGGGTGCGGTCGCCAATTCCTGGATGCGGCTGTCGATCAAGGGCTCCACATTGAACTGCTCGTAGACCTGCTGGTATTTCACCTGCACGTCCTGGCGCATCTGGTCCCAGTCGATCAGTTCCTTGAGCGGCCCGGGCAGGTCCTTGTAGGCCGATATGACGGCGACGAGCTGGCCGATGTCGAGCCGGCCCTGCAGCGCGAGATAACCGCCGATCGCGTAGAACAGGAAGGGTGTGACCTGGGCAAGGAAGTTGTTGATGAACTTCACCAGGAACTTCCATTGATAAAGGTCATAACGGATTGAGAAGATGCGGCCGAGCCGCCAGGCGATATCGGCGCGTTCGAGGTTCGATGTGTCGTTGCCGTGGATCGTGCCTATGCCCTCGACGATTTCGCCGACGCGGCCGGAAAGCTCACGCGCCGTCAGCTGCCGCTGGCGGCCGAGCTCCAGCAGGCGCTTGCGCATGCGGGGAATAACGACCGCCTGGACGCCGACGATGCCGGCGGCGATCATGCCGAGCCAGAAATTCTGCACGATGATGAAGGCGAGCGCGGTGATCGCCTGGCCGCCGAGCAGGGCGGGCGAGACGAAGGCGTCGCCGGTGAAGCCGCCCATCGGCTCCACCTCGTCCTTGATCATCGTGGCGATCTCGGCCGATTTCACCCGCTTGAAATGGGCAGGCGGGAAGCGCAGCACCCGGTCGATCAGCTCGAAGCGGATGCGGCGCAGCATGCGTTCGCCGAGCCGCCCCTTATAGGTGTTGATGTAGAATTTGAAGAGACCGTTCAGCACCACCAGTGCCAGGAACACCAGGCTGAGGGCCATCAGCATCTGGAAACGGTTGAGCTCCACCCCTTGAAAAAATTCGACATGGCCGATCAGCGGAATGTCATAGGCGATGTGCATGAATTTCTGGGTTGCGCCCGGTCCCTCGAAACCATCACCCTGGATCGGTCCGTTGACGATCTGCTTCGGCAGGTCGAAGGACAGGAAATAGGGGATCATCGAGGCCGCGACGACGGCCAGGATCCACAGCTGCTGCAGCCGCGTGTTCTTCCAGATGTAGCGGGCGAGGCTCTTTTCCATGGCTAACCGTCAGCTTGCTGGGAAATTCCGAAGGCGCGATCCGGACGCGGGGACGGGAGGAATTGTTGAGAACAGGACCATGCAGCCGGACCGCCGTTATCGCAATGAAAACAAGGCGAAGGGACCGGCTGCAGAAAGGCCGATTCTCGCCGGAACTCTGCTTATATCACAGGATTTTTGAATTGGGCGAGCGATTCGGCAATCATGGAGCGAATGATGGCGGCCGTTTTCTCCGCCCCGTCGAGATCGAGCGGGACCGGCCCTTGTCGAGGGGCCGCGAGCGCCCGTTCAACCGCCTCTTTCACATGGACGGAGGTCAGCCCTTCTTCCGGCAGGATATCGGCAAGACCAAGGGCCTGCAGCCGTTCGGCGCGCACCGTCTGTTCGGTCTCGCCGCCGGCGACGAAGGGGATGAGGATCGCCCGGCACTTGGTGCGCAGAAGGTCGCCGACGGTGTTGTAGCCGGCCTGCGAGATCGACACCCTGGCTCCCCGCAAGAGCGAAGGAAAGTCCTTGCGGAAGCGCGCAAGCGTCACGTTTGGAGGCATGTTTCGCGATAGTGCGGCGAAATCGTCTTCCGGCAGATTGGGGCCAGAGATCAGCAGCCAGCGAAGATCGCCCGGCAGGAGAGCTGCCGCCTCTTTCGCCGCGCCGATCAGCTCGGCGCCGACCGCGCCGCCGCCGGCCGAAGCGATGATGTCGAAGGTCTCCGCCGGGTCTGGCGCCGGCGGCGGAGCGACGAGGCCGGTATAGCGTAGCCTGTCGGCAATCTCAGCCGTCAGCGGAAAGGTATCCTCGAGTCTGACGAAGGCGGGGTCGCCGTGGACGAGAACGACGTCGAAATGATCCTTGACCAGGGCGACTGTTTCGGCGTCGCGGCCGGCCTTGCGGTTTTCCTGCAGGATGTCGCGCACCGAACTTGCGAGCTTCGGCCGTGGTTCGGCCTTCTCGATTGCTTCAAGCAAGGGCAGGAGTTCGAAGCGCATCTGCCGTCGGCCAAAGGGGAAGGCCTCGATGATGACGATATCGGGTCTTGCGGCACGGAAGGCGTCGAGCAGCAATTGCCGGCGGGCAGCGAGAAATTCCTCGCCGGCCGGCCGGCCATCGGCATCGGCGAGGCCGGAGAAACCTGCATTGCTGGCGACGACCGCCGGCAAGGCCACTGTTTTGACACCCTCGCCGGGAAAGCCCGGCACGGGCAGGCCGCCGGTCACGACGGTGACATCGAATCCGTCCTTGACAAGAGCGTTGGCGATGCGGCTGGCGCGGGCGATGTGGCCTATGCCGAGAAGGTGCTGGACGTAGAAGAAGATGCGCGGTGCCGTCATGACGCCCTCTGCCATTCGGCCTCGAACAGGCCGGTGAGCTGTCTGATGCTGGAATGATAGTCGAAATTCTCGCGCACCCGTCTCTCGGCAGCGTCACCGAGGCGCTGGCGCAGCGCCGGGTCTCGGATCGCCGCCTCCAGGGCTTTCGCAAGCATCGCCGGATCCTCCGGCGGCACGACGAGGCCGTTTTCGCCATCCGTCAGCAGTTCCGGCACACCGGACACGGCGGTCGAGACGCAGATGAGGCGCTGGCTCGAGGCCTCGACCAACACGTTCGGCAAGCCGTCGCGGTCGCCGTTGGCGGCGATGCGGCAGGCCAGCGCGAAGAGATCGGCGCGGCGGTAGTGATCGAGCACGTCTTCCTGGGCCATGGCGCCCTTCCAGACGATGCGGCCGGAGAGGCCGAGCTCGGTGGCGAGCGCCTTCAGTCTGGCAAGCTCGTCGCCGCCGCCGATATGCTCCATGCGCCAATGCAGGTCGGCGGGCAGCAGCGCCAGCGCCCGCAACAAGACGTCGTAGCCCTTCTTCTCGACGGCGCGGCCGACGCTGAGGATGAAGGCCGGGTTGTCGGGGTCGCTCCCGGTGCGGGCCGAATGCGCACCGGAAAAATGGCCGAAGCGGGCGAGATCGAGGCCGTGATAGCTCAAGTGCACGGCATCCTTGCGCGATGTCAGCATGCGCATGTGCTCATAGCCGGTCCGGGTGCAGGTGACGGTCCAGCGGGCGCTCTTCAGCTTCTCGTTCAGCTCCCAGTCGGGAGACGTCCATATGTCCTTGGCATGCGCCGAACAGGTCCAGGGCGTGCCCGTCAGGATGCTCGTATATTCCGTTACCGAGGCCGGCGTATGGATGAAATGGGCATGCAGCCATTCGCCCCCATCCGGCCATTCGCGCGCCAGCACCAGGGCCTGGCCGAGGCGGCGGAAACGGTTGCGGGAGAGATCGCGCTTGAGGTCGGCCCAGAAGCGTTTCATCAGCACCTTGAAGCCAGGTTTACCGAAGCCGGCGGCCATGCCTTTCAGAACGCGGATCGGCTCCTCGTGCAGATATTCAGGCAGATAGACGACGCGCGCCTTGATCTCGTCATGCACGGGATGGCGCTTCTTGTCGGTCGGCCGGCGCATGGAAATCAGCGTCAGGTCGAAGCCGGCCCTTTCGAGGCCGAGCAGCTCCTGAGCGATAAAGGTTTCCGATAGGCGGGGATAGCCTTTCAGCACGACGAGCATCTTGCGGCGTGGTGGCAAGGCTGTGCCCTATTCCGCGCCGACGAGGGAAAGATGGCTGCCGCGGCCGTCGAGCCACCGGCCGACGGTCTGCGAGATGTGGTCCAGCCCTTCGAGATGCATGTTGCTGCCGCTTTTCGACGGCGGCAGGCGGAAAGGCAGGCGTTTCAGTGCCTCGGCTATGATCCTGGGATCGGCCGATTCTTCCGGCAGCAGCATGTCGACGAGGCCGAGCTCGCTTGCCCGCTTCGCGCGCAGCAGCTGTTCCTCGCGCGGCTTGACGCGCGGCACGATCAGAGCCGGCTTGTCGAAGGAGAGGATCTCGCAATAGGTGTTGTAGCCGCCCATGGCGACGACGCCGGTGGCGCCGGCGATCAGTTCCTCCATGTGATTGTCGAACTCGATGACCTCGATATAGGGAATGGCTTCACCCTTCTGCACCAGCTTGGCGCGCTCGGCGGCCGGCATATAGGGACCGAGCACGACCAGCGCCTTTTGCGTCAGCATGGGGTCGGCCTCATAGGCGTTCATGACGTCATGGACGAGATCGGAACCGTCGCCGCCGCCGCCTGTCGTGACGAGCAGGTAATTGTCCTTGCGGGCGTTGACCGAGCTCTTGCCTTTGGAGACGCTGCGCTGCAGGAAACCGACGAAGTCCATCTTCCGGCGCAGGCTGGCCGGCACGTCGAGACCAATAAGCGGATCGTAGAAGTCAGGCGGACCGTAAACCCAGACGCTATCGTAGTACTGGTCGATCTTCTGCATGACGCTGTTCTTCTTCCACTCAGCCTCGAGCAGATGCGGAGCGTCCATGATCTCGCGCAGCCCAAGAACCAGTACTGAGCCGCGCGCCTTGAGATAGGCGAGCGTATCCTCGACCTCGCCCTTCAATCCCATCGGCTCCTTGTCGACGATGAAGATATCCGGCTGGAAGGTCTCGGCCGTGTGACGGATGCTCGATTCGCGCATCTTCAGCGTCTCGTGCAGGTCGATATGGCTGGCAAGCGACGTATATTCGCCGTTGCGCAGCTTGATGACACTGGGGATCTTCACAAAATCGACGCGGGCGCGGTAGTCGAAGGCGCCGGCGATCGTCGCACCCGAAATGATCAGGATATTGAGGCCGCGATAATCCTCGACCAGCGCATGGGCGATGGTGCGACAGCGCCTGAGATGGCCGAGGCCGAAGGTGTCGTGGCTGTACATGAGGATGCGAGCATCTTCGAGACGTCTGGCCATGGGTGTCCCCTCCGGGGTGAACAACATGAATTAGTACCCCCACCGTCCGGAGGCCAAGAGGCGGGGGCGGTGCCGGAAGGCGCCGCCGAGCTTCCTGCTATTTGTAGGGATCTGCCGCATCGCGCAAGCCGTCTCCCAGAAAGTTGAACGCCAAAATGACAAGAACAACAGGAATGATCGGAAAGAGCAGCCAAGGATAGAAGGCGATGACGCTGACGCTTTTTGCCTCCGTCAGCAGAATGCCCCAGCTGGTGATCGGCGGACGAAGACCGAGGCCGAGGAAGGAAAGCGCAGTCTCGCCGAGGATCATGCCGGGGATCGAAATCGTCGCGGAAGCGATGAGGTGCGACATGAAGCCGGGCACGAGATGGCGGCCGATGATGCGGGGCGTGCTGGCGCCCATCAGCTGCGCGGCCTGCACGTAATCTTCCTCGCGCAGCGCCAGGAGCTTGGAGCGCACCGCCCGCGCCAGTCCGGTCCAGTCGATGATGCCGAGGATGACCGTTATGCCGAAATAGATGACGATCGGGCTCCAGGTTACCGGCATGATGGCTGCCAGCGCCATCCATAGCGGCAGGCTCGGCAGCGATTGCAGCACTTCGATCAGGCGCTGGACGATGAGATCGAAAATGCCGCCCCAGTAGCCGGCAAGGCCGCCGATGACGACGCCGAGCACGAAGCTGATCGCGATGCCGATCAGGCCGATCGTCAGCGATATCCGCGCGCCGTAGAGGATGCGCGACAGCACGTCGCGGCCGAGCCGGTCGGTGCCGAGCAGGAACATCTGGCCGCCGATCGCCGGACAGACGAGATGATAGTTCGAGGCGACGAGACCCCAGAAATTATAGGAATCACCGCGGCAAAAGAAGCGGATCGGCTGCACGTCGTTCGGCCTGTCGGTATAGACGCGGTGCAGCGTGTCGAGATCGAGAGTCATGCTGCGGCCGTAGACGAAGGGACCGACGAACTCGCCTTTGTCGAAGAAATGGACGCGCTGCGGCGGCGCATGGATGAAATCGACGTTGCGGGTGTGCAGGCCATACGGCGCCAGGAACTCGACGATCATGATCATCAGGTAGATGGCCGCGAGAAAGATGCCGGAGATCAAGGCGAGCCTGTGCTGCTTGAATTTCCACCACATCAGCTGCTTCTGGGAGGCGAGATGGATGCGCGATCGCGCCGCCGTCATGGTTTCGGTCGCATGCGGATCAAACGGAGCGGTGGAGACGTAGTGCGGCAGGGGCGCGCCGGGTGCGGGAAGGGGCGACATTATTTGGTGCTCCTGCCTTGCAGACGGATGCGGGGATCGAGGAAGCCGAGGGCGATGTCGGAGATCAGCACGCCGATAACGTTGAGGAAGGCGAGGAACATCAGGAAGGAGCCGGCGAGATACATGTCCTGGCTCTGCAGCGCCTTGATCAGCATCGGGCCGGTCGTCTCCAGCGATAGAACGATCGCGACGATCTCGGCCCCCGAGATGATCGATGGCAGGATCGAGCCGATATCGGCGATGAAGAAATTGAGCGCCATGCGCAGTGGATATTTGACCAGCGCCCGCATCGGATGCAGTCCCTTGGCGCGAGCCGTCGTCACATATTGCTTCTGCATCTCATCGAGAAGATTGGCCCGCAGCCGCCGGATCATGCCGGCCGTACCGGCCGTGCCGACGATGATGACGGGGATCCAGAGATGAGCGAGGATCGACTTCGCCTTTTCCCAGCTCATCGGCTGGTTGAGATATTGCTGGTCCATCAGATGGCCGATCGACAGCCCGAACCAGACATTGGCGAAATACATCAGGATCAGCGCCAGCATGAAGTTCGGAATGGCGATGCCGAGAAGGCCGAGGAAGGTCAGCCCGTAATCGCTCCAGCTATACTGGTGCGTCGCCGAATAGATGCCGATCGGAAAGGCGATCAGCCAGGTGAGCAGGATCGTCGTGAAGGAGACGAGGATCGTCAGCCATAGCCGTTCGCCGACCACGTCCGAGACCGGCAGCTGGTATTCGAAGGAATAGCCGAAATCGCCGTGCAGCATGCCGCCGACCCAGTAGAAGTAGCGCACGATCTCCGGCTTGTCGAAGCCGTATTGCTCCCGCATTTCCTCGATTTCCTGGAGGTTGGCAGTCTCGCCGGAAGCGCGCAGCTCCGCGATCTGACTCTCGAAGAAGTCTCCCGGCGGCAGCTCGATAATGGTGAAAACAAGCGCCGAAATGACGAAGAGCGTCGGCACCATGGCGGCCATGCGCCAGAGAATGTATCTGAGCACGCCTCAGGCCTCCTTGTACCAGAAAACATCCGGCATATAGATGCCGAGATAGGAGGTGGGATCGAAGCCGTAGAGTGCTCTTTCCGGCAGGTTCTGCAGCTTGGCGGAGCGCAGGATCGGCTGCAGCGTGCTGTTGATCAGGCCGATCGAGAAGACCTGCTGCGTATAGAGCGACAGCATTCTGTGCCAGATCGCCTGACGTTCCTCGAATTTCGCCGTCGAGCCCCATTGTTTGAGAAGATCGACCAGCTCGGCCGCCTCCGGCAGATCGGGCGCCACGCCTTCCTGGCCGGCGGAGAGATAATGCATGCCCCAGAGCGGCCATTGCAGTTGATCGTCGAGCGTCGGCGCAAGGCCGGACGGCGACATGTCGGCCGTCGGCACGCCGTTGTCGAGGCCGTACCAGATCGACATCATGATCGTGCCGCTCATGGCCCGGTTACGGAAGACGTCTCGCTGCGAGGTGCGGGTATAGAGCGCAAGGCCGATATCGGCCCAGTGATCGTGCACCAGTTCCAGCACGTCGGTGTCGAGATTGCTTTCGCCGGCGGTCTCGACGGTGATCTCGGCGCGCCGCCCGTCCGGCAGCAGCCGGATGCCGTCGTCGCCGCGCTTGCTCAGGCCGAGCTCGTCGAGCAGGCGGTTGGCCTCATCGGGATCGAACTTGACGAAGGCGTCGGCATATTCCTGCTTGAAGAGCGGACTGTCGGGCAGGACCGTATCGGCGCTCGGCGTGCCCAAGCCATAAAAGGCGACCATGTTGATCTCGTGGCGGTTGATCGCCAGCGACAGCGCCCGGCGCAGGCGCACGTCGCGGAAAAGGCCGCGCCACACCTCGTCGGCGCAGTTGAGATTCGGCAGGAGCGTGATGCGAGAGCCGCGCGCGACCTTCCAGAGATTGACCTTGACGGGAAAGCGCTTCTCAGCCTCCTTCAGGAAGGTATAGTCGTTGAAATCGATGCCGGTCGCCTGCAGGTCGGCCTCGCCGGCACCGGCCTTGGCGGCAATGATCGACGAAGAAGAGACGTTGAGGACGAAACGATCGAGATAGGGAAGCTGCCTGCCGGTCTCGTCGACGCGATGGAAGAAGGGGTTGCGCTCGAAGACGAACTGCTCGGCCGGCAGCGCCGTCGTATTGTGCCAGGGATCCAGCGTCGGCAGGTTGGGATTCTCAGGCCGGTAGGAGCGCGCCATCTTGATGTGAAGATCCTGCCACTTCTTGACGCGGCTCTCCTTCATCATCTGTTCCATCTTCGCCTCGTCCGGCTGGAAATTCTTATGGAACTGCTTGAGGTAGTGCGCCGGTCCGAAGATGACGAGCGGCTGAGGACCTGCCAAGCTCGGCAGAAACATCGGATTGGGCTTCTCCCAGGTATAACGCACCGTCAGCGGATCGAGCATCTCGAAGCGCGGCAGATTGCCGTGCGGACGAAGCTCGAGCGCACCGCCGCCCGGCGTCAGCTTGTCGTTCAGGATGACGTCTTCCCACCAATAGCGGAAATCGTCGGCGGTGAACGGCTGACCGTCGGACCATTTATGGCCTTCGCGCAGCATGAAGGTGAAGACCTTGTCGTCTTCGGCGTAGAAGTCGGCCAGGATATCGGGCTGGAATTGCAGGTGCTTGTTGTAGCCGATCAGGCGGGAATAGCCGTAGATCGTCATGAAGCGGATGTCGCGCTGGCTGCCGATGATGGTGCGCACCGTGCCGCCATAGGCGCCGGGTTCGAGCCCCATCTCCTTCAGATTGACGATGCGCGGGCGGGCGGGAATGCGCTCGGCCATCGGCGGCAGGCTGCCTGATGTCAGCTTCTCCTTGAGGAATTCCGGTTCGCCCGCCTGTTCGGCGCGAAGGACGGCGGGGGCGATGGCGGCGCCGACAAGGCCGCCCAGAAAGGTGCGACGCGTCACCATCAGCGCAACTCCCGGATATCGACGCCCTTGCGGGCGCGCACCAGATGGCCGTCGCCGAGGTCGGCATAGGCAAGCTCGGAAGCATCGTCATGCTCGGCGGTGAAGGTAACGCCCCAGTTCTGCTTGTCGGCGGCGCCGTTTTCCCGGAGCGCCTTGAAATCGAGCGGCCGGTCGAGATCGGGGAAGGGGACGGCGGCAAGCAGTGATTTCGTATAGGGATGCACTGGATCGCGCAGGATGATCTCGCGCGGCGCGATCTCGACGATGCGGCCCTTGCACATGACCGCGATGCGGTCGGCCATGTAATCGACGACCGCAAGATTGTGCGAGATAAAGAGATAGGTAAGCCCCAACTCCTTCTGCAGATCCTTCAGGAGGTTGAGGATCTGCGCTTGCACCGAGACGTCGAGCGCCGACACCGGCTCATCGAGGATGACGAGTTTCGGGCCGAGTGCCAGTGCCCGAGCAATGCCGATGCGCTGGCGCTGGCCGCCCGAGAAGCTGTGCGGGTAGCGGCTGAGATATCGCTTGTCGAGGCCGATCGCGCCCATCAGCCCTTCGACCTTGCGCTTGCGCTCGTCACTGTCGCCGCGGTCGTGGATCTCCAGCGGTTCGCTGAGAATGTTGCGCACCGTCATGCGCGGCGAAAGCGAAGAGACCGGATCCTGGAACACCATCTGGATCTTGGTGCGCATATCCTGCAGTGCATCGCCGCGCACGGAAAGCACGTCGATCACGTCCTTGCCGTCGTTGAACACGACAGCGCCGCTATCAGGAGTTACCGCACGCATCAGGATCTTGCTGAGTGTCGTCTTGCCGCAGCCGGACTCCCCGACCAGACCGAGACATTCGCCGCGGCGGATATCGAAGCTGACATCGTCGACGGCGCGCAGGACGGCGGCTTCCTGCTTGCCGAGGAAACCGCGCTTGCGCGTCTTAAAGGTCTTCGACAGATTGCTGACCGAAAGCAGTACGCCCGGCGTTTCCGCCTGCAGCGGCTTCTTCTTGCCGACCAGCGTCTCGAGATTGACCGGCACGTCACGCAGCGCCTTCAGCCGCTCGCCTGGTTTCATGTCGAAATGCGGGACGGCCGCCATCAGGGCCTTGAGATAGGGATGCTGCGGATTTCGGAAGATCGCCTCGACCGGCCCGGCTTCCATGATCTCCCCGTGATAGATGACGACCACCTCGTCGGCCATATTGGCGACGATGCCGAGATCATGGGTGATGAGCAGCATCGCCATGCCGAGCTTAGTCTGCAGGTCGCGCAGCAGTTCGAGGATCTGCGCCTGGATCGTCACGTCGAGCGCCGTCGTCGGCTCGTCGGCGATCAAGAGCGCCGGCTTGCAGATCAGCGCCATGGCGATCATAGCGCGCTGGCGCATGCCGCCAGACAGTTCGAACGGATACATGTCGTAGGTGCGGTGCGGATTGGAAAAGCCGACGAGACCGAGCATTTCCTCGGTCTTCTCACGCGCCGCCTGCTTGTCGGTCTCGGTGTGGATCAGCAGTGCTTCGCTGATCTGGTTGCCGACTGTGTGCAGCGGCGAGAGCGAGGTCATCGGCTCCTGAAAGATCGTCGCCATGCGCCGGCCGCGCAGATCGCGCATCGCCTCGCTATCGCGCGAGAGCGACAGGATATCGGTCGTGCTGCCGTCGAGGGGGTCGGTGAAGAGGATGCTGCCGGAGGCCCTGGCCGGATTGGGCAGAATGCCCATGACGGCCTGGCTGATCACCGATTTGCCGGAACCGGATTCCCCGACGAGAGCGGTGACCTTGCCCGGAAGAATGCGGAGATTGGCTTCCTTTACGACACGCAGGCGGTCGCCGAAAACGGAGAAGGAGACGTCAAGATTCTCAATACGCAACAGATCGGCAGCGGACGCCATACCAATGAAATTCCCCAGTCTTCTATGTTCCCGTTAAGGTAACACTATCGTACCGCAAACGGGGTGTCTAGCTGATGACAATCAAGGGGAAAGGCCGTGTTTCACCATCCCTGTCCGGAAGAAACACGCAGTTTTAGCGGCCGCAACCTTGCGTTTTACTGGATGAACTTCTCCATACTTGTGCGCTTGACCTGTTTCTTGGCGTCGCGGTGCAGGAGAATGACCTGCTCGGCTTCGGACAGTCCGTTCTGCACGGCCTCGCGGAAGTGTTCATCGACATGAATCTCCGAGGCCGGGGCGCGCGGCTGCAGCACTGTCACCTTCTGGCGTATGCCGCGCAGTTTCTCCTCGCCGAGCGTCGTCCATTCGCCGCCGCAATAGCCGGCGAAGGCCTGGCTGGCGACCACTTCGCGGCCGTATTTCTTGGTCAGGATCTGCAAACGCTGCACCTCGTTGACCGCCGAGCCGAAGGCGGAGAAGGTCAGCCGGTCCTTGAGGCCGACATTGCCGAACATGACATTGCCGACATGCAGGCCGATGCCGTAACCGATCCTGGATAGACCCCTCTCCTCGCGATCGCGGTTGAGTTCGGCGACCCGTGCTTGCGCCTGGTGCACCGCCGAAAGGGCTGCCTCGCAGGCGATTTTGGACGGGTCTTTGTGACGTCCGCAGGGATAGACGGCCAGGAAGCCGTCGCCGAGGAAGCTCAGGATCTCGCCGCCATTGCGGTTGAAGGGGGCGGCAATCGCATCGAAGAATTGGTTCAGCGTGTCGATATAGGCCTGCCTGCCTTCCTTTTCGGCATACATGGTGGATTCGCGCATGTCGCCCATGACGAGGGCCGCACGGATCGTCTCGCCGTCACCGCGGCGAATCTGGCCGTTCAGCACCCGTTTGCCGGCGTCGCCGCCGAGATAGGTGGTCAGCATGTTGTTGGCGAGCTTGCCGAGTACCGCCATCTTGGCGGCGACTGCCAGATGGTTCTGCATCCGGAGCAGCGCGTCGATCATGTCGTCGGTAAAACCGTTATGGTGGTCGGTCGACCAGGAGCCCATCATGCCCTGCACCGAATCGTCGCCGAAGGGCTGCACGAAGGCGAGGTAATCGGTCATCCTGTCCTTGCGCAGGTCTTCGAAGATCGGGAATTCGGCCGGCCCTTCCTGCATCAGCCGGCGGCGTATGTGCTGCAGGTTATTGTCGAGCAGATAATAATAGGGGCTCTGCAGGAAGCGGTCTGGCTTTTGGCCGGCGGGCATGCGGAAGCCCTCGATGGTGACGCCGCTGGCGCGCCGCCAGGTGAAGCTCAACGCATCGTAGAGTGGATGCAGCATCGAAAAGGTCAGGTGTACGCGCGCGATCGGCAGGCCGGCGGCGGCAAGCCTTTCGCAGAAGCCGCGCACGATGTTTTCGAGGTCGTCGCCTGCCAGCGAGGAATGCGTCAGCCATTCGGCGACCCGGTCCAATAGGATGGAGGACACGCTGGATTCGATCGTGCTCATTCGCGGTATGATCCTCATAAGGCACGCCATCCCCAAGAGCCAAAAATCCCCAGGCCAGCACATTCTCATGCGCAGGTCACAAGGAAATCAGGATGTACGAGCGGTAAAATAGTGTCAACGATCTGCCGAAAGCCCGGCAGCGGCGCCCCCTCATTTTCCCCGGTACGGGGATCGGACGGGAAGTCCTTTCTCGATGGTTCAATATCAAACTCAGATAGGTATGCTGCAAATGCGAAACAATGGGACCCGGAGTTTTTTGTGCGCCCAAGTTGCAGCAAAGGGTGGTTCCGGGGCATTTCGGCCACACCTCCGGGGGGATTCTGAGGTGGGATATCGGCACGACCAGCTCTCCTCCGCTCTAAGGGCACGGGGTAGGGAAACGTGGCTCGAGCTGAGCAGACGTCGTGGGAGGCCGATGGAGAGGCGCGCGGCAACGCCTGGGACCAGGAAGGGTGATCCATTGTCCGTTGCGCCGACGTCGAGTTTGGCAGAAACAGGCCTCCATGCTCCGTCATCCCAGGTCTTGAGCCTGGATCCATGCCTGCTGCTGGCGTGGAGGCCGGCGTGGGTCATCGGGCCAAGCCGAGAACGACGGAGCGCGGGGTAGCGCCGCGGAGAATGGGAGCCGGGTTTAATTCCACGCGATCATGCACTAGATCAGCTACCCCTGTTTCGTTTGAGAGATCTCGCCTTGGCCACCTCCACCTTCGATACGCTTCTGCAGAAGATCGAAACCCGCGCGGCGCGTGCCGGCATCATCGGGCTCGGCTATGTCGGCCTGCCGCTGGCGATCGCCGTGGCGCGCAGCGGCTTTGCGGTCACCGGCTTCGACATCGATCCCGGCAAGATCGTGGCGCTTGAGGGCCGCCGCTCCTATATCGACGCCGTCAGAAACGAGGCGCTTGCCGCCGAGATCGAGGCGGGCCGGTTCCGGGCGACGACAGATTTTGCCGGCCTTGCCGAATGCGACGTCATCATCATCTGCGTGCCGACGCCGCTGACCAAACACCGCGATCCCGATCTTTCCTTCGTAGAGGCGACGTCACGCTCGATCGCCCAGCACCTGCGCCCCGGCCAACTCGTCGCGCTGGAATCGACCACCTATCCCGGCACAACAGACGACGTGGTGAAGGTCATTCTTGAAGGCACCGGGCTGAAATCCGGCTCGGACTTTTTCGTCGGCTTCTCGCCCGAGCGCGAGGATCCCGGCAACCAGCACTACCACACGGCCACCATCCCGAAGGTCGTCGCCGGCGACGGGCCCGAGGCGTTGGCCCTGATGAAGGCCTTCTACGGTGCTGCGGTGTCGACCGTCGTTCCGGTCTCCTCGAATGCGACGGCCGAGGCGGTGAAGCTGACCGAAAACATCTTCCGTTCGGTCAACATCGCTCTCGTCAACGAGCTGAAGACCGTCTATGCGGCGATGGGTATCGATGTCTGGGAAGTGATTGACGCGGCCAAGACGAAGCCCTTCGGATACATGCCCTTCTATCCTGGCCCGGGCCTTGGCGGCCATTGCATCCCGATCGATCCCTTTTACCTCACGTGGAAATCACGCGAATACGAGCTGCCGACCCGCTTCATCGAGCTTGCAGGCGAGATCAATTCGGCAATGCCGCGTTATGTCGTCGGCAAGCTTGCCGAAGCGCTCGATATGCGCGCCGGCAAGGCGCTGAGCCGCAGCCGTGTGCTTGTGCTGGGGCTCGCCTACAAGAAGAACGTCGCCGATATAAGAGAGAGCCCGTCCCTGCGGCTGATCGAGATCATCGAGGAACGCGGCGGCCGCGCCGATTACCACGACCCCTTCGTCACCGAAATTCCGCCGACGCGCGAATACCAGGCGCTGAAGGGGCGGAAGTCGGTGGCGCTGACGCCGGAGGCGGTGGCCGGCTATGATGCCGTTCTGGTCGCAACGGATCATGACAGGGTCGATTATGCGGCGCTTGCTAAAACTGCTTCGCTGATCGTCGACACCCGCAACGTCTTTGACCGGCTTGGCCTTGCGACGGATCACGTCATCAAGGCGTGACGGGAACCCAACCTGGCATTTGACTTTCGAGAAATCTGTACATATATCTGTACGCTCGATAGCGAAAACCGCTGCACTTCCTGCGCGGCGCTTCTCAGAAAGGGGTGCTCGATGGCACATGTTCGTTTGACGGAGTTCCGACAGAACATCGCAACCTATTTTGATCAGGTCCTGTCTTCCCGCGCTCCTCTGCTCGTGACTCGTCAAGGTTCGGAAGCAATGGTGTTGATTGCCGAAAGCGAGTACGAAAGCATGCAAGAGACTTTGCACCTGCTCTCGACCCCCGCCAATTCTGCCCGGCTACGCGAAAGTATTGGGCAGCTTCGTAGCGGGCAGGGGATAGAGAAAGATCCAACTCTTTGACATGAAGTTGCTCTGGACCCCAAATTCCTGGGAAGAATACGAATACTGGCAGAAAACCGACCAGAAGTTGGTCGAGAAAATCAACGAGCTGCTCAGGGATACCAAAAGGTCGCCCTTTAAAGGTCTTGGCAAGCCAGAGCCGCTGAAGGGAGATCTTTCCGGATTTTGGTCACGGCGCATCCTTGGAGAGCATCGGCTCGTGTACTGTGTGACAGGCAAGGGTGCCAGTCAGCAGTTGGAAATTATCCAGTGCCGATTTCATTACGAAAAATAATGTTCGACGATGCTCGCGGTCGCCTTTTGCGCCTACGATACGGTCGCTGTTGAAAGCGATTTGCCCGTCATCCGGCTGGCGGCCACTGCATAACCGCCGGCGGCGCCATCGATGAAATGCATGTGGTCGCGCGAGACCGGCGTCGGCACGAAGCAGGTCATCAGCGCCGAGGATTGCCGATGCAGGCCGTAGCGGACAACGCCCTTTGCCTGCGCTTCCTCCAGCAGCGTTTCGATCCGTTTCAGATGTTCGGCATCGACGTCGACCGTCATCTTCAGCCCGTCGTCGAATTTACGGAAATCGGAATTGCCGGCGACGTCGCGTTTGTAACGGCGCGCATCAAAGCGGCCGAGGCGAATGCCGAGCCTGTGGCACGCCAGGACGATGGCGAGTTGCAGGAAGATGATGAGCTTCTGCCGCAGCCGCCTGCCGGCCGGGGCGGTGGCCCTGGCCTCGCGGTTGATGCCCTTCAGCGAGAAGGCGAATTTGGGGCCGTCGGCTGGCACCGGGTGGCTGCCCCGGTTCTGCTCGGAGGTAATGGCGACGATGCCGTTGACGAGGTCGCGGAAGTCTTCGCCCGGCCGGCCTTCGCCGGGCACGGCGATGATCGAGACGATCTCGCCGTTCTCGGCTGCAATCGGGCTCCACCGGCAGGAAAGGCCGGTAAGATCCGGCCGCGTTCCTGGGGCGGCGCGCCCGATGCCATATCGGCCGAGCTTCATCTGCCTTTCCGCCCAGCTCGTGCCGCCTCCCGAAAACATCGCATAGGTCACGTAGGGGCTCGCGGAATAGCGTGCCACGCGCACATCGAGGCCGGCGGCGCGGGTATCGGCGACCGGCACGATAGCTACACGCAGCATCAGGCCGAGATCCTCCTCGACCCAGACCTGCACGGCGGCGAGCGCATCCCGCGCCGTCTTCTCCAGCGAACCCGGCAGCGCGATCAGCGCACCGTCGCCGCCGAAGACGAAGGGATAGTCGCCCTGGCCGACGGCATTCAGGACAGCCGATATGACGCTGGCGCCCGCCATGTTGACGTCCTTGTACCGCCCTCCGGCGATCGCCTGCGTCGAGCCGACTATATCGGCAAGCGCCAGCACCCATCCCTCCGGCAGCGGCCGGTAGTTGCCGGCATCGGTCACGCCCTCGAAGGCGCTGAAGAGCGGCACGCTTGCAAAGAATTCTTCGTCGGTCACAATTGTCATGTCATCGACCTTAGCACAGACCCATGTCGCTGCTGCAACGCCAAATCCCATATACGGCAATCGACTTGGCAAGGTTTCATGTGTTAGCACGCGCTCACGATTTTCATCACGGATACGGATTTCGATGAGCCGCCTCGATAGCTTCATTCGCCGGTTGACGGCCCAACGCGACATTCTGAACGCAATCACCGATCTGGTGGGGGAAATGGAAGGGCCGGTGCTGGAGTTCGGCCTCGGGAACGGCCGCACCTATGATCACCTGCGTGAGAAATTCCCCGGCCGCCGCATCATCGCTTTCGATTGGGAGGTTCGCTCCTACTCGGCCTCGACCCCGGCGCCGGACGATATGGTCACCGGCAATATCCGCGACTCCGGCCAAGCCTTCCTCGGCATCGGCGCTGCTCTCGCCCATGCCGACATCGGCACCGGTCACGACGAGATCGACGCGGTGACGCTCACCTGGCTGCCGCAGTTGATGGCCGGCGTGCTCGCACCAGACGGTATCGCGGTCAGCGGTCTGCCGCTGGAGCATCCGGAGCTTGCAGCGCTGCCGCTGCCGGAGGGGATCAAGGAAGGGCGGTATTTTCTGTATCGGAGGGTGTGAGGCGTCCGAAGCGGGCTGGCAATAGCGTTCGCGACGAGGTCAAATTCACCTGAAAGGGCGCCGGACTCTTTTTTGGCAGGTTGGAGGAGGAGAAAAATGAAACGTCTCGAAATTGAAGTGAGCGGCGGCTGCCAGTGCGGTGCGGTGCGCTACCACGCAACCGCCATGTTCGACAATTCGCATCTCTGCCATTGCCGCATGTGCCAGAAGGCCTCGGGCAACATCTTTGCCGCGCTCGTCGCCGCCCCCGACGATGCGCTCACCTGGGAACGCGGCAAGCCGAGCGTCTGGAAGAGCTCGGAGCTTGTCGAGCGCGGCTTCTGCGCCAATTGCGGCACGCCATTGTTCTTCCATCACCTTGAAAACGGCCGCACCAACCTGATGATCGGTTCGCTCGACAATCCGCACTCTTTTCCGCCGCTTGCCAATACCTGCACCGAGAACATGGTGACATGGTTCGATACGATCACGAGCATCGAAAATACCGGAGCGACCGAAAACAACGGCGCCGACTGGGCCGCGGCGATCAAGGAGAGCAACAACCAGCACCCCGATCGCGATACTGCCTCATGGAAGGTGAGGGGCGTGACGGCTGAGTCCTACCGGCAGCATCCGCTCACGAGGCACAAGAATAGGTCGTAGCTGAGCGCGCCGTCAGTTTTGCCTCGAACTCAGCGGCGATTTCCTCCAGCGTCACGCTGCCCAGCCGTCTCAGCAACAGGGCCTCAGCCTCCTTCATCGCGTCTGCCAACGCGTTATTCACCGCCTGTTCGACCAGACATTCGGGCTGATCATCGGCGGGGCCGATGGCGAAGACGTGGGGGTCGCCGAGGGCGTTGTAGACGTCTAGCAGGGTGATCTCGGACAAAGGCCGCACCAGCGTCCAACCGCCGCCGTGGCCTTTTTCTGAACGCACATAACCCTGTTGGCGAAGCCCGGCCATGGTGCGGCGGACGACGACGGGATTGGTGTTCAGCATCTTTGCAATCATTTCGGAGGTCGCCGAATGCTCATGCCGATCCATGTGGATCAGCACGTGCAGCATGCGGGAAAGGCGGCTGTCGTTGCGCATGGTTTCGTCCTGTCGATCGGCGCGTCATTTTCACAAAAAATTTGTAACAGGACAAGTGACATGAGTATTGACGGTCGCATTTCATGTAACTTATGTTGATTCATAAGAGGTCAATTTCACAAGGAGTGATCGCATGTCCTACGAAGTTATCGTCATCGGTGGCAATTTTGCCGGCCTGTCGGCAGCGATGCAGCTGACCCGGGCGCGGCGGCGGGTGCTGCTTGTCGATGCGGGCGCGCCGAGAAACCGGTTTTCGCTGGCCTCGCACGGTTTCCTCGGCCAGGACGGCAGGGCGCCGGTGGCGATCATGGGCGAGGGGAAGAGACAGCTTTCGCTTTATCCGAACATCACGCTGCGCGACGGCAAGGTCTCCCGCGCGCAGAAGGAGGGTGACGAGTTCGTCGTCACCATCGAAGGTGGCGGCGAAGAACGCGCTGCCCGCCTTATTCTCGCAACCGGCGTCAGCGACACGCTTCCTGACATCCTCGGTCTCAGGGAGCGCTGGGGCCGCTCGGCGCTGCACTGCCCCTATTGCCATGGCTTTGAGGTGAGCGGCGGCGAGCTCGGCATCCTCGCAAACCATCCGCATTCCGCCCATTCGGCGATGATGATCCCGGACTGGGGCGCGACCACCTTCTTCACCCAGGTGCTGTTCGAGCCCGATGAAGAGCAGCTGGCACGGCTCACCGCCCGCGGCGTACGCATCGAACGCAGCCCTGTCGTGGAGCTGTTGGGCGACAGCCCGAAACTCCAGGCGGTGCGCCTCGCCGATGGCCGCACCGTGCCGCTCGACGCCATATTCGTCGCGCCGAAAACGGCGATGGCGAGCCCCATTGCCGAACAGCTCGGCTGCGCCTTCGATGACGGTCCGTTCGGGCCGGTCATCCGCACTGGCGAAAACAAGGAGACCAGCGTCAAGGGCATCTTCGCCGCCGGCGATGCTGCAAGCTCCATGCACAATGCCACGCTCGCTTCCGCCTCCGGCGTGCTCGCCGGCGTGCATTGCCATCAGTCGATGGTGATGCCGCCCGCCGGATAGGCGCTAAGAGATGGCGCGCGCCCAGAACACGGCAACCAACCACTAAGCAGGAGACTTATTGCAATTTTTACGTTTGAATTGTAGCTGTTTCCATCGGAGCTGCTATAGCGGCAAGACGGCGTCAGAACCTACGACGCCTACCACAAGCAGAAATGGGCATCGCAAATGGGGTTTACTGAAGCCGTTCGAACAGTCTTCAAGAAATGTGTGACATTTTCTGGCAGGGCTTCCCGGTCGGAATATTGGTGGTTCTCGCTATTTTATGCGCTGGCGCTGTTTCCACTAGCAATTCTAGCCTTTGTACTCGCTTTCGCCACCAGCGGCGGTGGAGCCCCGTCACCGATTCATTATACCGTCGTCATCTGGATGGTATTCACACTCGCGATTCTTTTGCCGCTAATATCTCTGCAGGTTCGCCGCTTCCATGATCGCAACATTTCCGGCTGGTGGTATCTCGCGCTGTTCATTCTGAGCTTTGTTCCCTATGTCGTTCTGGTCACATTCCCGGTGATCATTATTATTTCCATGTTACCGGGCACCGAAGGTCCGAACAAGTTCGGGGCGGATCCGCTGCGTCCGGAAATAAGAGCAGAGGTCTTTGCCTAGAGCATGACCGGAAGCATTACGCCGCGGTCTTTCGGTTGCAGGTCACGCTCAAGCCGACGATCGCACAGCCGCCGCAGCTGGTTCCCGACAACCGCAAAGTGGTGCGGAAAGTCGTCCTTGAAAGGGCCAGGTGGTGGCAAGCATAATGCCGAATTCATCGTCTGCATTGAAGGTGGTCGGGGCATCATTGTTGCAATCGGCGTCAGCGACGACTGAAAATGCTAGCCAAATGAAAGCCGTGCCGTGCAGCACCCTCATCCGGCCCTGCGGGCCACCTTCTCCCCGCCTGGGGAGAAGAGGAAGCAAAGCCGGATGAGGGGATCCACGGGACAAGGCTGCCTCTACGGCAAAAACAGCACGTTGTACTGGTCGATGTCGCTCGGCAGATCCCGCACCTTCATCTCTTCCTCGAGGTCCTCGAAGAGCACGAGACAATCCTCATAGAAACCTGACAGCATCGCGATGAATTCCTTCGTGCCCTCCGGGCCGTAGAACAGCGGCGTGAATTCCATATGAAGCGGCACGCGGCGGGAAAGCAGCGGCTGCATCGACCGGCAGGCGACCGGCTCGTAGCCTTCGATATCCATCCAGACAAGGCCAATTGCGGCCGGATCGATCGAAAGTTCGGCGAGGATTTCGGAGACCGGCTTCACCGGCACGCTGATCTTCCTGTCGGTCGGGCTCTGGCGGACGGCGCTGCTCTTGCCGTGATTGTTGAGGTTCAAAAAAAAGTCGATCTTGCCTTCGCTCTCGCCGGCGGCGCAGTTGACGAGCCGGACCTTCTCCTCCAGCCGATTCTGACGGATGTTGAGTTCAAGCAGCGGGAAATTGCGCGGGTCGGGCTCGACGCTGACGATACGGGCGTAGGTGCCGCTCAAGGCGAAATAGACCGTCTGGGTGCCGATATTGCCGCCGATCTCGAGCAGCGTCGCGTCTTTTCTTAGCAGGCCGCGTTCGCGCAGGATGGCGATCAGCCGGTCGACGGCGTCGCGTTCGAAATGGCCCTTCCGGAAGACCTTGCGGCCGATATAGTCGGCGGGCGAGAAGGTCATCAGATGATCGCCGGCATCGACCGTCATTGAGACGACGCGCGGACCGATATTCTCGATCAGCAGTCGGCGGCCGAAGCGGGTGTTGAAGAAGCGCGACGCAGCGCCATTGCGCGCCTTGCGCAGACGGCGGCTCCAATATTTGGCGGTGAGCCAGGGCTTGCCGTGCATCAGGCTTTTCCTTCGAGCGGTTCTGCCGCTTTCTCTCTCGGAATGACATAGACTTTCAAGGGCAGGGCGCGGCCGCGCACGTTGATTTCACGGCTTTCGATGCCTGAAAGAGCGGCGCCGGAAAGGTCCGCCACCGGTTCGGAGATGACAATCGCTGCTTCGAATTCCTTGGCCGCGCTTTCCAGCCGGCTCGCGACGTTCACCGTATCACCGATCGCCGTCATGCTGCGCACGCGACCATATCCCATCGTGCCGACGACGGCCGGGCCGGTGTGGATACCGATCGCAATGCGAAGCGGCAGCGTCAGTTCATCGGCGAGTTCGGCAGCGAGCTTCTCGATCTCAGCAACGATCGCCGCGGCTGCGTTGAGCGCCTGGCGGCAGGCCTCCTCCGGCGCGGTGTCGAGGCCAAACAGCGCCATGGCGCCGTCGCCGATGAACTTGTCGAGCCGCCCGCCTGCCTGCTCCACCGCCTTGCCGATGATGGCGAAATAGCGGTTCAGCAGGAAGACGACGTCGAAGGGGAGGCGGGTTTCAGTCAGCGTGGTGAAATGACGGATATCGACGAAGAACACGACGATCTCACGCTCACGGCCGGGGCTCGTCTCCTGGCTGTTGGCAGGAGGAGCCTCGACGGACGGCACGAGAAGAGGCGCGACCGCTAGGTCGGCGTTCGGCCGAAGCTGGCAGGCGAGCCGCACGTCCGGACCGGCATTGATGCGTTTCAGGGTGGTCTGCTCCAGCTTGTCTGGCGGCGGCAAATACTGGTAATCGCCAAGGATCTGTACTCGGCAGGTTGAGCACTGGCCCTTGCCACCGCAGACGGCATAATGCGGCAACCCGCCGAGCCGGCTTGCTTCCAGCACCGTAAAGCCACGCGGCACCCGGATCACCTCGCCGCCGGGATAATGCACGACGACCTGATCGAGGCGCTCCTTCAGCTTGCGCCGGGCGCGGGCGATGACAACCAGGAGCAGCGAGGCCGAGAAAGCGCCGTAGAGCCCGGCGCGCACTGTGGCGACGCGGCTGCGGACCTCGGGATCGGAGAGATAGCGGGCGTTGAGGTTCACCTCGTACGGATTGGTCGTCAACTGATAGGCGGGGTCTGCAAGGGTGCGGCCCATCTGGACGAATCCGAGGAGCGAGAGCACCGGTATGAGGATCGCCGGCGCGAGCAGAAGCGCCGACCATTCGGCGTACCATGGGCGGTAGCGCAGCCAGAAATGGATGCCGATGCAGCCGTGGATCCAGACGGCGAGGACGCCCAGCACCTGACGCACACCGTTCGCCGGCGCCCTGATCCACAGCTGTTCGACGACCGTCTCGTAGTCATCGATATAGCCGTAAAGTTCATGGGCGACCCGCGTGCCGATGACATGGTCCATCAGGAGCAGCGGGATCAGCAGGCCAAGCACGATCTGCGCCATTTCCCCCTTCGGCATGACCAGGCTGCGCCTGATGTAGATGGCGCGCAGCACCAGAGCGATGTGGATCAGGACTGATCCATAAAAGAGGGCGGTGCCGATGGGATTGCGCCAGAGGACCAGGAAAAGGTGGCGGGCCTTGTCCGCAGAGGCGAGCGAAATAAGCCCTAGCGCATGGTTCGACAAATGCAGGAGGACGAAGACGAAGATGACCAGCCCGGAACCGAGCCTTGCCCTTCTGATCGAGCGTTCCGAAAAAATCCCTTTAACCGAGGCCGTCGTCATTCATTCCCGTTCTTGTCGATGCAACCGCAGGCCCATAGAGATGGGGAAGGAGGCGGAATTGCTTCCATTGCGATCACATTCCATATGCTTATGCGCAAGTTTTCGGGAAAGCAGCAACAGGGGAAATTTTTGCCGCCGGGCATGATGCCGTAAACCAGGACGGAGTTAATGCGACCTCGTGCTGCATCAAGCTGATTTCACGATGAATTCGGATAGCTATGATCGCTTGTGAATGCCGATTGGAAACAGAGTGTCTATGAAGAGGATGCGCATGCGGGTGGCCTTTTATGCGCCGATGAAATCGCCGAACCATCCGGTGCCCTCGGGCGACCGGCTGATGGCGCGGCTGTTGATCCGGGCATTGGAGCTTGCCGGCCATCAAGTCGAGGTCGTCTCCGAATTCCGCACCCATGCCTCGACACCGGAGGCGGCAGCGGCGCTCGAACCTGCCATATCCGCCGAGCTGGAGCGGCTGCGGTTGACATGGAGATCCGAGCCTCGACCGGATCTCTGGTTCTGCTACCACCCCTATTACAAATCGCCCGATCCCTTCGGGCCTGCGATCTCGGCCGAATTCGCCATTCCCTATGTCACCGCCGAGGCTTCCTATGCGGCAAAACGCGACCAGACCGGCTGGGCGGCCCGGCAGGAGCGCGTGGGCGAGGCGATCATGCAGGCGGCGGTCAATATCGGCTTCACCGAGCGTGACCGGGCCGGGCTTTCCGCCACCTTTCCGCACGCGCGGCTTGCAGCTCTCAAGCCGTTCATCGATCCGGCGCTGTTCGAGGCGGTACGGCCGGCGCCCGATTCCAGCCGGCTGATGACCGTCGCGATGATGCGTGACGGCGACAAGATGGAAAGCTACGCGATGCTTGCAAGAGCATTGCGGCTGATCGAAGACCGGCCATGGACACTTGCGGTGATCGGCGACGGGCCGATGCGCCGGGAGGTGGAGGCGCTGTTTGCGTGCTTTGCCGGCCGCATCGAATGGCTGGGCGAGCGGGGCGAGGCCGAGATCGCCGGCTTGCTCGCGCGCGGCGGCATCTATGTCTGGCCCGGCTGCGGCGAGGCCTATGGCCTTGCCTATCTCGAGGCTCAGGCCGCCGGCCTGCCTGTCGTCGCGCAGCAAACGGCGGGCGTGCCCGCCGTGGTCGAGGCCGGGGTGACCGGCCTGCTGACGCCGGAGGGCGATGTTGCTGCCTATGCGTCGGCCGTCGCGGCCCTGCTCGGCGATGGGCAAAAACGCGAAGCGATGGGACAGGCGGCGCGGCGCTTCGTCCTGGAGGAGCGCTCGCTTGCGACGGCTGCCCGCGCCTTGGACGAGATTTTGCGAAAAGCGTACAAAATAGGAGCGAGGTGATGAGGATGAGCTGGGAACCGCTGCGCCGCGAGCTGGACCGCTGGCAGGCCGCCGGCCGCGTGGCGCGGTTCTGGCTGCGCGACGACGATGCCGTCGAGCCGACGCCTGATCTGGAGCGGCTGCTGGCGCTGAGCGGCGAAAACGCGATTCCGCTGACGCTTGCCGTCATCCCCGGCCTGACCGGCGAGGCATTGGCCGCGCGGCTGGCGGAGGAGGCGGCCGTCACCGTTGCCGTCCATGGCTGGTGCCACACCAACCACGCCGGACCGGAACGCAAAAAACAGGAACTCGGCGGCGAGCGGCCGTCAGAGGTGGTGCTCGGCGAGCTGCGTCAGGGACTGCAGCTCCTGAAGCGGCTCCATCCCGCCCGCTTCCTGCCAGTGCTGGTGCCGCCGTGGAACCGGATTGACGCCGGGCTTATCCCGGCATTGCCGGAACTCGCTTTTGCGGCGCTTTCGGTTTACGGGCGGGCAAAGCTGGGTGGGCCGATCCCGTTTCTCAACACCCATGTCGACATTATCGACTGGCACGGCACCCGTGGTGGCCGCAGCGAGGAGGAACTTGTGGCCGAGTTGGTCGCTGAACTCGGCGACAGGTTTGCCGGCAACGAAGAGCCCATCGGCCTCCTCACTCACCATCTGGTGCATGATGAGGTGGCCTGGGATTTCCTCTCGGCCTTGTTTGCGGCGACCGCCCTGCATCCCGCCGTCCGCTGGTTGCCGGCGGCGGCACTTCTGAAAGCCTGAAGCGGGTTTGCATCAGACTTGATTTATGCGACGCGGGCGGCATTGCAATTAAAGCACTCGATCAGCCGGGATGAACGCGCCCGAGGAAGTCCCGCATGAGGGCTGCGGCTTCATCCAGATGCGTCTCGAGCAGCCAATGCCCGCCGTCGAGCAGATGCAGTTCGGCATCCGGCAGATCACGGAGATAGGCGCGTGCCGACATTTCCGGCATATAGTGGTCGTTCGGCCCCCAGACGATCAAGGTCGGCGGCCGGTATTCCCTCAGGTATCTCCGGTGTTCGGGGAACCAGGCGCGATTCTCCTTCAACCCGGCGATCAGGTCGATGGCGATTTCCTTGCGCCGCGGCGTGATCAGCGACCAGTGCAGCTTCCAGAGATCCGGCGGGATAGCGTCGGCCAGAGGCGGCGGCAGGTCGTTGAGGAATTCCTCCCGGAATGTCTCCTCGCTGATTGCTTCCGCCAGCGCCCTCCTCATCTCCGCGCGTGGGAGCGCCCACGTCGCCTCGATGTCAGCATATTTCGGGCCGAGCGCATCCTCATAGGGAATATCGCCATTCTGGATGATCAGCGCCACGATGCGGCTGGGGTTTCTGATTGCTAGCCGCGCTCCGATCGGAGAGCCGAAATCATGGAGATAGAGGGCGAAGCGGTCGAGATCGAGCACGCCGATAAAAGCCTCCAGCCAGGCGGCATAGCCATCGAAGCTGTAGTCGAAACCGTCGGGCGTGCCGCTATAGCCCGCGCCCGGGAAATCCGGGGCGATCAAGCGCCAGCGGTCGGCAAGGCGGGGCATGAGATTGCGGAATTCGTAGGACGAGCAGGGATAGCCGTGCGGCAGCAACAGGACCGGCGCATCCCGTGGTCCGGCTTCACGGTAAAAGGTCTCGATACCTGCGACCGTAACGAACTGATGCCGGACGAGCGTGGTCCGGTTCACGTTCGGTCCTCCTCGTACTGCTCTGCGCCCTCCAGTGGTCGCAGCCATGCTTCGCGGCGTTTGATCCACAGTTCGTAGCGCGGCACGAGCGGCGTCGGCGCCTCCGAGAGGGTGCCTAGCTTTATTTCGGCCTCTTCGTCATCGGCGGAAAACAGACGCGAACCGCAGCCGGTGCAGAAGCGTCGGCCGTGGAATTCGCCCGTTTCGCCGGAATGTTCAAACTGATTGGCGGGCCAAATTCCATAGAAGGTAAAGGCCGAACCGCTTTCCTTTCGGCAGTCGGTGCAATGACAGATGCCGACGCGCAACGGTTCGCCCCGCACAGAAAGCTGCACCTGCCCGCAAAGGCATTGTCCGGAGAGCACGGTCATGGCTGATACCCCGTTTCATCGATCTTGCGCTGCCGGGGAAACGGTCGGACCCGGCATCTGTTCCGTCAGCAAGGCACAAATGGGCCGGCGCCTCCTTGCGCCGGCGTACCGCCTAAATCACAACGGTCTGGTTGTCGCGGGCGGCGAAGGCGCCGGGGAAAGCGGCCTCGGCCTGCGCTTCCATCTCGGCCAGCTGTTCGTCCGTGCGGGAGGGGGCGTGGTGGAACAGGGCGAAGCGCTTGGCGCCCGCCATTTTGGCGAGCTCGGTGCCGTGCTGCCAGGTCGAATGGCCGAAGCCCTTGAAGCGCTGCATCTCGTCTTCATTGTAGGTGCAGTCATAGACGACGAGATCGGCGCCCTGCATCATCTCCAGGGAGACCGGATCGTGAGTGCCGGGGATATGCTCGATATCGTAGATGAGAGCGATCGAGCGGCCTTGCCATTCGATACGGTAGCCGATGGCCCCGCCCGGATGGTTCAGCGTGAAAGTCCTGATCTCGATGCCCTCATGCGGGGTCAGAACCTGACCGGCATGGAAATCGCGGAAGTTCATCGTCGCCTGACAGATGTCGGTTTTGACTGGAAACCAGGGCGGGCTGATGAACTGCTCGACCATTTCCCTGGTGCTCATCTTCCCGTCGAGATGGCCGGACCAGATGTTGACGTTGATCGAGGGATAATAGATCGCCTTGAAGAAGGGCAGGCCGATGATGTGGTCGTAGTGGCAGTGGCTGAAGAACAGATCCACGTCACTGACGCCGTCGGCGAGCAGCGACAGCCCCGCCTCGCGCAGGCCGGAACCGGCGTCGAAAAGCATCCGATGTTTTCCGCAGCGAATCTCGATGCAGGAAGTGTTGCCGCCGTAGCGGTCGAATTCAGGGCCGGATACGGGAATACTGCCGCGGACGCCCCAAAATTTAACTTGAAACAGTTCTGTCGTCATCGTTTTTCAAACCGGCCTTCCCGCATCGCCATCGTAATCATAGTTTATCCCGATGCGAAGCAGCAGAATTCCACGAGTTTGCCTGCGCCCCCTTTCGTTCTCCTAACCGCTAGCGGAAGAAGAAGTATATTCTCCTAAGCAATCGGCTTTCGCTTCGGAAAGCAACCCAGTATGGTTGGTTTTCGGTAAACGGGCTGCTCGGGCGGGGCGTTTTCCGCAAGTCATGCCTATTAGATGGTTGCGCGCGACCAAAAAAACAATTGCCGCCCCAACGCCCCCGAAGCTCCGCTCCGACTTTGCCGCTGCCGGACCTCGAGCCGTCACCTCAGGCGGTTCCAAGTCTTCTGATATTCCCCGTCAGCTCCTTTGCCAGCCGCAGGCTGGCGGCGGTCGCCATTGTCATTTCGGGCAGGAGCAGCCATTCGAGCGTCCAGGCCGCTCCAGAACGTTCCTGTTCGTGGATGAGGGATTGATGGATGCCGGAAAGCGCCGCGGCGTTGAAGCGGGCGAGCGAGACGAGCACTTCGGCGGCAACCGGATTCTGCTTGTGCGCCATGGCTGAGGAGGTGCCGCCGCCCGACATTTCAATCTCGCCGCCCATCTCGGCGAGCAGCGCGACATCCTGTCCCATCTTGCCGAGGCTGCCCGAAATTGAAGTGAACAGGCCGGCGATATCGGCGATCGGCAGACGCGCGCTCTGCCACTGCCTGATGTCGGTAAGGCCGAGCTCCTGGGCGAGTGAAGCACGGACGGCCGCAGCCTGTGGCCCAAGCTTGTCGAGCGTGCCGGCAGCACCTCCGAACTGGACTGGGAAGCTTTGCTCGGTCAGGCGGTCGCGATAGGTCGCGAGCGGCGCGCGCCAGGCATTGAGACGGTCGGAAACGGTAATCGGGATCGCCGCCTGCATGCGGGTATGGCCCATCAGGCGGTTGCGGCCGAACTGCCGGTCGAGCCCGTCGAAGGTCGCAAAGATGGCGGAAAGCCGGCCGGCAAACAGGAAAACCACTGCTTTCAGGCGGATCATCAGGCTAGTGTCGACGACGTCCTGGCTGGTGGCGCCGAGATGAAGGCTTTTGCCCGCTTCCTCGCCGACAGCTTCGCGCAGCTGCTTGACGAGCTCGGGGACGACGACCCCGTCTTTTGCGGTTGCCGCGCGAAGGCTGGTGAGATCCGGAGAAAAACCGGCGCAGGCTTCGGCAATCTTCGTTGCGGCATCGCCGGGGATGAGGCCATGCACGGCCTCGGCCCTGGCGAGCGCCGCCTCGAAGGAGAGCATGGCGCGGATATCGGTTTCGGCGGAGAAGTAGGGTGCAATTTCATCGTCACCGACGAGGCCGGAGAGGAAGGGGTGGTCGAAGGGCGATGCGGTCATGGATGCCTCTATTCGAGCATTTCAGGCAAAAGTGCAGGGGTGGACGCCGACCCGGGGGTCGAGCCGCCGGTCTCGACCCGTTCTTCGGACCCCCTCGGGGAGAGGGCAGGGTGAGGGGGCTATTCGCGCGGAGCTCTCCGAACGTAGCCCGCCTATCCTCAAATATCCAGAAATACCGTTTCCTTCGGCCCCTGCAGATGGATGTCGAAATGGCAGGTCGCGCCGTCGCGGATGGCGACCAGGGTTGCGACGCGCTCGCGATGTTCGATGCGCAGAAGCAGCGGATCGCCGGCGTTGGCTTCGGTCTCCTCCGGAAAATACATGCGCGTATGCAGGCCGATATTGATGCCGCGGGCGACGATCCAGAAGGTGATGTGCGGCGCCTGTCTGCGGCCGTCCTTGAAGGGGACGCGGCCGGGCTTGATGGTTTCGAAGCTGTAGACGCCGTCCTCGGCGCGGGTCGGGCAGCGGCCCCAACCGGTGAAATTCGGGTCGGCGGCGCCGCGCATTTCCGATGGGCTGTTGTAGAGGCCGGCGCTGTCGGCCTGCCAGATCTCGACGACGGCGTCGCGCACCACGGCACCGGCGCCGTCGAAGATGCGGCCGGTGACGGTAATGCGTTCGCCGAGCGTCTTGTCGTTGAGCATCCGCGTGCCGAGATCGCTGTCATAGACGCCCGTTATGTCGCAGAAATTCGGCGTCAGACCGATATGGACGTAGGGGCCGGCCGTCTGCGATGGGGTTTCCTTGAGGTAGCCGAGCTGCTGCATGATCAGTTGCCCTCCAGCCTGTTTTCAAACATCGTCGAGCGGCGCCCGCGCAGCACGATATCGAATTTATAAGCGCGTGAATCCATCGGAATCGTATTGCCCCAGTCGAGCGGCGCAATCAGCTGCTCGATCGCCGCCTTGTCGGGGATCGTGCCCACGATCGGACATTTCCAGATCATAGGATCGCCCTCGAAATACATCTGGGTGATCAGGCGCTGGGCAAAGCCGTGGCCGAAGATCGAGAAGTGGATATGGGCGGGGCGCCAGTCGTTGACGCCGTTCGGCCAGGGATAGGCGCCGGGCCGCACGGTGCGGAAATGGTAGCGGCCTTCCGCGTCGGTGATGGCGCGGCCGCAGCCGCCGAAATTCGGATCGATCGCGGCGAGATAGGTTTCCTTTTTGTGGCGATAGCGCCCGCCGGCATTGGCCTGCCAGAACTCGACCAGGGCGCCCGCCACCGGCTTGGCGCGCTCGTCGAGCACGCGGCCATGGACGATGATGCGCTCGCCGATCGCGCTTTCGCCGGGGCGCGCATAGTTCAGGATCAGGTCGTTGTCGAGTTCGCCGATCATCGAATGACCGAAGACCGGGCCTGTCGTTTCCGAGATCGTGCCGTCGAGCGACAGCAGGGCACGCTGCGGCGAGCGCAGAACGGAGGTTTTGTAGCCCGGGGTCAGCGCCGGCGCGTGCCAGGCGCGGTCGCGGGCGAAGAAGGCGCCGGTCTCCGGCTTGCTGTTTGCTCGTTCGGACATGTTTCCCCCTCAGGCCGCCTTTTCGGCGTCCATTTGCGCAAAGGCCTGTTTTGCGATCCTGATGGCGTGATTGGCAGCAGGAACGCCGGCATAGATCGCCACATGTAAGAGCGCCTCGCAAATATCCTCGCGGCTCGCACCCGTATTGGCGGTGGCGCGCACATGCATGGCGACCTCCTCATCCTGGCCGAGCGCTGCGAGAAGGGCGATGGTGACGATCGAGCGCTCGCGCTTGGTCAGCGCCGGGCGCGACCAGACATGGCCCCAGGCGGCTTCGGTGATCAGTTCCTGGAAGGGGCGGTCGAAGGCGGTCTCGCTGGCTGCGGCACGGTCGACATGGGCATCGCCGAGCACGGCGCGGCGGGTCGCCATGCCCTGCCGGTAACGTTCGGAAGGGGTCTCGTTCATGGGCTGCTTTCTCCAGGCGAAATCGATGTGAGGAATGCGCGGATGATCGCCGTCAGTGCCTCCGGCTGCTCGACACTGGGAATATGGGCGCAATCGCGGATGATCTCGTAACGGGCGCCCGGGATCAACCGCGCCGTGGAAAGCACGAGATCGGGCGGCGTCGAGCCGTCCTGGTCGCCGACGATGCAGATTGTCGGCACAGCGATCGACTTGGCCGCTTCGGTGAAATCTGCGTCGCGGATCGCTTCGCAGGCGGCGACATAACCCTCGACCGGCTGCCGCGTCAGCATGTTGCAATAGCCTGAATAGGCGGTGTTCTCGGGCCGGCGAAAGGCAGGCGTGAACCAGCGCTCCATGACGGCGTCGACGATGCTGCCGATGCCCTTTCCTTCAACGGCGGCGATGCGGGCGTTCCAGCTCTCAGCAGTGCCGATCTTATGGGCGGTATCGCAAAGGAGTAGCGCGCCGACGAGATCCGGCCGGCGCTGATAAAGCGACTGGGCAATGAGACCGCCGACAGAGAGGCCGCAGATGACGGCAGCTTTTACCGCCAGAAGATCAAGCAGGCCGGCAAGATCGGTCGCATGGTCCTCGATGGACGAGGGAAGCTGGCCGACGTCGGAAAGGCCGTGGCCGCGCTTGTCGTAGAGCACGATGGCATAGTCGCCGGCAAGCCGCACCACCACGTCGCGCCAGATGCGGAAATCCGTTCCGAGCGAATTGATGAAGACGATCACCGGCCGGTCGGCGGGAGCGCCGATGAGCTGATAATGGATGGTCACGTCGTTTATGCGGGCGAACTGCACGTCGCTTCTCCCTGTTCGAGTCACGCACACCACCCCTCCGTCATGCTTGGGCTTGACCGGAGCATCCATACGGCGCCCACCAACAGCCGCGGCATGGATCCTCAGGTCAAGCCCGAGGATGACGGAATGTGAAGCTGGCCTTCCCGCCGAATTCTTCTCGTCTAACAGTGACACGCCGCATCACGTGTTCACAAAACCGAACTTTCTTTTCTGCCCGCGTCATATGGATTCGGCCATAGGCTAGCCGAATGGCTCTTGTGCCTTCCCACCCTCCGTCATGCTCGGGCTTGACCCGAGCATCCACACGACATCCACCAGCAGCCGCGCTGTGGCTTCTCGGCTCAAGTCCGAGGATGACTCTCGTTGAACTTCCTACACCTCTTGACGACAAAACTGAACGGTTGATCCGGTTAAGTAAAATGATATTTTAAGGCATTTCGATAACCTCGGAGTTATGGAAGCCGATGATCGACAGCCGCGTCAAGTTTCGCCATCTGCAGACCTTTGTAGAGGTGGCTCGACAAAAGAGCGTCATGAAGGCGGCCGAGTTGCTGCATGTCAGCCAGCCGGCGGTGACGAAGACGATCCGTGAACTGGAACAGGTGTTGGGCGTCGACGTCTTCGAGCGCGACGGCCGTGGCATCAAGATTACCCGCTACGGCGAGGTTTTCCTGCGGCATGCCGGGGCGGCGCTGACGGCGCTGCGCCAGGGTCTCGATTCCGTCTCGCAGGAGCAGTTCGCCGACGCGCCGCCGATCCGGGTCGGCGCCCTGCCGACGGTCTCGTCGCGCATCATGCCGCGGGCGATGGAACTCTTCCTTAAGGAAAGGATGCGGAGCCGGGTGAAGATCGTCACCGGCGAAAACGCCGTGCTGCTGGAGGAGCTTCGCGTCGGCGACCTCGATCTCGTCGTCGGGCGCCTCGCCGGCGCCGAAAAGATGGCGGGTTTCTCCTTCGAGCATCTTTATTCCGAACAGGTGGTGTTTGCCGTGCGGATCGGCCATCCGCTGCTGAGGCGTCGGCAATCGCCGTTTTCGGGCTTCGGCGACTACACGGTATTGATGCCGACTCGCGGCTCGATCATCCGGCCGGTCGTCGAAAATTTCCTCATCGCCAACGGCATCTCCAGTCTGCCGAACCAGATCGAGACGGTCTCGGATTCCTTCGGCCGCGCCTTTCTGCGGGCAAGCGATGCGATCTGGATCATTTCCAACGGCGTGGTGGCAGGCGATGTCGCCGATGGGCGGCTGGCGCTTCTGCCGATCGATACCGGCGAAACCAAAGGACCGGTCGGGCTGACGATGCGCGCCGATTGCGTGCCGTCGGCGCCGCAATCGATCCTGATGCAGACAATTCGGGAAGCGGCGGGGGAGCTTTCCTGAAATCACTCTTCCAATCTGCTTGCCCGATGCCCAGATTTGGACTAAATCTAGTTCAAGACGGGAGATACCTATGCAACAGGCAAGACGCAGGGAACAGGAGCCGGAGCGGCTGGATGCGGAGCGGTTTGCACCGGCAAACCGAAGACGGCTGAGCCCGCCGGCCTTGCGAACCTTTTTGGCGATCGCCGATCTCTGGGGGCTCACCGAAGAACAGCGTCTGCTCGTGCTCGGCTATCCCTCCCGCTCGACCTATCACAGCTGGGCCAAGCAGGCGCGCGAGCACGGCGCTTTCACCCTCGACGTCGATACGCTGACCCGGATCTCCGCCGTGCTCGGCATCCACCAGGCGCTCGGCGTTCTGTTTGCCGACGAACGCGCCGGCGTCGCCTGGCTGCGCGCGCCGCATCAGGCGCCGGTTTTCGGGGGCCATCCGCCGCTTGATATCGTGACAAGCGGAACCCAGGACGGGCTGATGACCGTGCGCCGCTTCCTCGACGGCGCGCGCGGCGGGCTCTACATGCCGCCGAACAGGCTCGACGAGGCATTCACGCCTTACGAAGACACGGACATCGTCTTCCGGTGAGCGAGCGTTTTGCCGAGGCGCCGCATCCGTCCTACCGGCTGATCCCGTCGCAATTTCCGCCGATCGGTCTCTTCGATACGGTGGCGAGGGCGGCCGATCTCGAAGCCGTGATGGAGCTTGTGGGATGGACCAATGACCGGCTCGTGGCAGATCGCATCCGGCGGCTTCCCGCAAACGAATGGGTCTACGGCAGTCCGAACGCCAGTATCGTGATGGCGGCATTCCTGCATGTCGCACCCGGCGGGATGCGCTTCAACGGCCCCGATCTTGGCGCCTGGTATGCCGCCGGCAATCTGAAGACGGCTGCCGCCGAGGTCGGCCATCATCTGAGGCGCGAGGCCGTGGCGCGTGGGGTGGCGACGATGGCGCGCAGCTATCGAAGCTATGCCGCCACCCTGATCGGCAATTATCTCGACATTCGCGGCGAGCAGGCGCTGCGGCCCGACGTCTATGACGGCGCGAGCTATGCTGCATCGCAGGTGCTCGGCGAACAGGTGCGCGCCAGCGGCGGCGCCGGCATCCTCTACGACAGTGTGCGGCTGAGGGGTGGGGTGAACGTCGCGGCGCACCGGCCCAGGAATATCCGCGACGTGGTGCAGGCCGATCATTTCGAAATCACCGTTTTCGCCGCCGACCGGCGCATCGATGTCAGAAAGCTTTCCACCCGGCGGCGACTGACGGCCGCAAGGTAGATGTTTAAACCGGCAGGCGCTCGGCCCATGCCTTTGCCGTCTTTGCCATAGTCGCAAGGTGGTCGGCGGCGGAGAAGCCGGAAATTTTCTTGCGCGGCTTGAGGTCGTGATCGCCGTCCTCGAGCCAGAGGACCTCGATCCGCTCGGAAAGGGCGTAGCCCGGCACTTCGTCCTTCGTGCCGAACTCGTCGCGCGTTCCCTGGCAGATCAGCGTGGGCGTCTTGAGCCCTGCGAGATGGCCGGTGCGCAGCTTGGCTGGCTGGCCGGGGGGATGGAAGGGATAGCCCAGGCAGAGCAGACCGGCGATCTTCCCCGTGTCATAGAGACGGTCTGCGACCATGCTCGCAACTCGTCCGCCCATCGACTTGCCGCCGATGATGAGAGGACCGCCGGCGCCAAGTGCGGCAATCGCCGCCTCATATTCGGGGTTGAGCGTTTCGGCGCGCGGCGGCGGCTTGCGGCCTTCCTCAGTGCGGCGAGCGGCCATATAGGAGAATTCGAACCTGACGACGCGAAAGCCGACGCCGGCAAGCGCGTCCGCTGCCGCTGTCATCGACGCCGAATCCATCGGCGCGCCGGCGCCATGGGCGAGCAGGATGGTGAAGCGCGCATCCTGCGGCCCCTGCAGCAGAAATCTCTCAAGCATCGGTAATCCTCCATCCGCCGCGGGAACCATGTCGATGGCTCTGACTTCTTCCCGGGAAGGAGACAGACAATGTCGACGAATGATGAAAACGTAAAGCCCGAGCAGCGCCGCCCCAAGGATGTCAATGCCGTTCCCGGCAAGCCGGAACCCGGCGACGCGGAATCGATGGCGCCGACGACCGTGCAGCCGGCTGGGGATGGAGACAAAAGCGAGCGGCCGGTGGTCAATCCGGTGACCGGCGCCGCTCTCTAGCGGCCGCTCGCTAAAGATGATGCAAAAACCCCTTGAAACGGCGAATGCAAGCGTCCATATAGCGGTCCTGCCTGAAAAATGGATGCGCCCAGTATCGACGTCGTCGAGCTGTTCGCTGTCCGACAGGATAAGGGCGCTCCCCGCAAGGGTCGAGCGCCCTTTTTGCTTTTCAGGCATCAGTGCGTCCGAGCAGTTTGTGTGTAGCGAGCGTGAATACCCACCAAGATCTATATAGCGCTTCGGAATCCCGAAATAGGTTGGGGGATTGAAGTCCTTGACTATTTCTCCACGGAGACACCGCGCAAACCGGCTCGAATTTCGGAATCCCGAAGCGAGGGAATTTCGGGATTCCGAAGCGGGATTTTTCGTCTCGGCGCTGTCGATTTTCGTATCCGCCATTCGTCATTCTAAGGATATGCTGAAATTCCTTACGGTCAGCACATCATCAGGCAACGACAGGAGGATATCGTCATGGATAGTCGACAGCTGGTACCCGCGGCCGTACTCGCGGCCAAGAATGGCGCCCGTTTCCCGAATGAGAGCGAGGAATATCGTATTGCGCGTGACGCGCTGCTGGCCGAAGAGATTGAATTGCGCCGGCATATCGAACGCGTGGCGAGACAGCGCCGGGCGCTGCCGCCGGGCGGCGAGGTGAAAAAGGATTATCGTTTCGAAGGCAGTAACGGCCCGGTATCCTTCAGCGAGCTCTTCGCCGACAAGGACACGCTGGTTGTCTACAGCTACATGTACGGCCCTGAGCGCGAGCGTCCGTGCCCGATGTGCACCTCGCTGCTGTCGGCCTGGGACGGCGAAGTGCCCGACATCCAGCAACGCGTGGCGCTTGCCGTCGTCGCCCGCTCGCCGATCGAAAGGCTGCTCGCTTTCAAGAAGGAGCGCGGCTGGCATCACCTGCCGCTCTACTCGGATATGACCGATGAATACAGCCGCGACTACCGCGCGATCGGCAGGGACGGCAGCGATGGCGCCGCCTTCAACGTCTTCACGCGGCGCGACGGCACCATCCGCCATTTCTGGAGCGAGGAGATGGGCGAAGCGACGGCCGATCCCGGCGAGGATCCACGCGGCGCGCCCGACCTGATGCCGCTCTGGACCGTGCTCGATGCGACGCCGGAAGGCCGCGCACCGGACTGGTATCCAAAACTGTCTTATTGAGATCAAGCACGCTCTGCCGTCAGCCGGTGGAGCGGTTTCTGGAGGTCTCGATCCATTCGAGATTGGTGACCGAAGCCTCCGGCAGCAGCGATGGATCGAGATCGTAGACATAACCGCTCAGCATGTCGGCGGCACGTTCGGCCGCCTTGATCTTCGCCTCGGTTTCCGCGACCGCCTTGGAAATCGCTTCGATGCGGGCGCGGAACATATGGGCGAGCACATCGCGCCCGGACTGCTTTTCCAACCGCTCCAGATGCAGGCCGACGCGCGACGCGTGGCGTTCCAGCTCGCTCTTGCTGAACCGCGCCTTGCGCAGTTCCTCGGAGAGGCTTTCCTGCATGACGGCGACCGGATCGAAACTGCCCGGCGCCCGCTCGTCGAGAACGGCGTCGGTCACGAGCTTCTCGATCATCACAAGCGCCTGCAACTCGGCCGCATCGGCGAACTCGACGTCATAGCCGGTATCGTCATAGACCTTGCGCCGGACCGGATCGAGCAGCAGCGCATAGGCCTTCTGCAGATTGTCGAAGGCTTCCGTATCGCCGCCCGAATCAGGATGGGCGACCTTTGCCAGGCGACGGTAAGCCGCCTTCAGCTTCGCCTCGTCTGCATCGCGTTCAACGCCGAGAATATCGTATGGATCCGTCACGCCTGCTCCCTTGCCGCCCTGATGTCACGGGCAGTCTAGGTCTTCTTCTGCATCAGAAGGGCAAAGTTTAGACCGAAAGCGGGAATGGCGTCTACGGCCCGAAACGGCAGTGGTCGGTGCTCAGGCCACGGTTTTTGCAAGATCGTCCTGTGTTTACAGATACTTGCACGATGTCAGTCCGTGGCAATTGCGACGAGATAAGCGATGGCCTCGCCGTCGATTTCCAGCGCCGTCGCCGTCGCGTCCTCGATCAGCAGCGCGTCGCCATCTCTCAGCATCCCGGTCTCGCCATTCCGCCGGAAAGACGCCGCGCCGCGATGGCAGAGCAACAGGCATGTCGGCGACGGTAACGGTACGCGCGTAGCGCCGTCGATTTCGACTCGGGTCAGGCTATGGGTGAGACCGCCCCGGCGCGTCATGACGTTGAGATCGGTGATCGCGCCGTGATCGAGTGTGGCGGTGACGGGGATATCAGCGGGGAAGGAAAGAGGAGCGCTTTGCGTCGTCAGCAGCGCCGGGGCGCGGCCGTCGATCGCGAGCACCATGCCGTTGCCCTCGAGGACCGCCAGCGTCCGGTCAATGCCCGGAAAAATCGAGAACGGTCCGTCTTCCGCGACCGTTGCCATGCTGATGCGCCAATCGAAGCCATCGATCGAAGCACTAGGCGGAAAGACGGCGATCTCCACCGTCTCTCCCTTGCCATTCTTCCACGGCATGCGCTTGTGATCGCCGGCGCGCAGGATCCTCACGCGGCTCAGTTCCCGAGAATGCCGGGCAGGCGCAGGCCCTTGTCCCGGGCGCAGTCGATGGCGATGTCGTAGCCGGCGTCGGCGTGGCGCATGACGCCGGTCGCCGGATCGTTCCAGAGCACGCGCTCGAGACGCTTGGCCGCATCATCCGTGCCATCCGCGCAGATGACCACGCCCGAATGCTGGGAGAAGCCCATGCCGACGCCGCCGCCGTGGTGCAGCGACACCCAGGTGGCGCCCGAAGCGGTGTTGAGCAGGGCGTTCAGGAGCGGCCAATCGGAGACGGCGTCGGAGCCGTCCTTCATGGCCTCCGTCTCGCGGTTCGGCGAGGCGACGGAACCCGAATCGAGGTGGTCGCGGCCGATGACGATCGGCGCGGAAAGCTCGCCGTTCTTGACCATCTCATTGAAGGCCAATGCCAGGCGGTGGCGGTCGCCGAGGCCGACCCAGCAGATGCGCGCCGGCAGGCCCTGGAAGGCGATGCGCTCCCTGGCCATGTCGAGCCAATTGTGCAGATGCTTGTTGTCGGGCAGCAGTTCCTTCACCTTGGCGTCGGTCTTGTAGATATCCTCCGGATTGCCGGATAGCGCAGCCCAGCGGAAGGGGCCGACGCCGCGGCAGAACAGCGGTCTTATATAGGCAGGCACGAAGCCGGGGAAGGCGAAGGCGTTTTCGAGGCCTTCATCCTTGGCGACCTGGCGGATATTGTTGCCGTAGTCGAGCGTCGGGATGCCGGCGTTCCAGAAGGCGATCATTGCCTCGACATGTTCGCGCATCGAGGCGCGCGCGGCCCTTTCCACCGCCTTCGGATCGCTTTCGCGCTTGGCCTTCCATTCGGCCATCGTCCAGCCCTTCGGCAGGTAGCCGTTGATCGGATCATGCGCCGAGGTCTGGTCGGTGACGATATCCGGGCGGATGCCGCGGCGAACCATCTCCGGCAGAATTTCGGCAGCATTGCCGAGCAGGCCGACGGATTTGGCTTCGCCTGCCTTGGTCCAGCGATCGATCATGTCGAGCGCTTCGTCGAGCGTCTCTGCCTTGGCGTCGAGATAGCGGGTGCGCAGCCGGAAATCGATCGAATCCGGATTGCATTCGACGGCGAGGCAGCAGGCGCCGGCCATGACGGCTGCCAGCGGCTGGGCGCCGCCCATGCCGCCGAGACCGCCTGTCAGGATCCACTTGCCCTTGAGATTGCCGCCGTAGTGCTGGCGGCCGGCCTCGACGAAGGTCTCGTAGGTGCCCTGCACGATGCCCTGCGTGCCAATATAGATCCAGGAGCCGGCCGTCATCTGGCCGTACATCGCAAGACCCTTCCTATCCAGCTCGTTGAAGTGATCCCAGGTCGCCCAGTGCGGCACGAGATTCGAGTTGGCGATCAGCACCCGCGGCGCATCCTTGTGGGTGCGGAAGACGCCGACCGGCTTGCCGGACTGCACCAGCAGCGTTTCCTCTTCCGTCAGCGTCTTCAGGGTCGCGACGATGCGATCGAAATCCTCCCAGGTGCGGGCGGCGCGGCCGATGCCGCCATAGACGACGAGCTCGTTCGGGTTTTCGGCGACATCGGGGTCAAGATTGTTCATCAGCATGCGCAGCGGCGCTTCGGTCATCCAGCTCTTGGCATTGAGATCGCTGCCGCGGGGCGCGCGGATTTCGCGAATGTTATGACGTGGATTGTTCATGACGGTTCCCCTGTCGAGTTATCGTTTCAGGCTTGGCGCGATCTGCTCAATGCGCACCAGAATGTCTTTGAGATGGACGCGAAGCCGGTCCGCCTTGGCGCTGTCATAGGCAAAGGGCGGCGTCTCTGTCTGGAGATGAGTCGATTGCGCGAGCTCCATCTGAATCGCGTGCACGCCGGTCTCGGGCCGGCCGTAGTGGCGGGTTGTCCAGCCGCCCTTGAAGCGGCCGTTGAGCACGCTGTCATAACCTTCGGCCGCTTCGACCACCGTCAGCACCGCCTGCTCGATGGCGCCGTCGCAGGTCTTGCCCATATCGGTGCCGATATTGAAATCCGGCAGCTTGCCCTCAAACAGAAAGGGAATATGCGAGCGGATCGAATGGCAATCATAGAGGATCGCCACACCATGGATCGCTCTCACGCGCTCGATCTCGGCGGCAAGGGCGGCATGATAGGGCGCATGAAAGTCGCGCAGCCGCACCGCAATATCGCCTTCGTCAGGCGCCTGCCCCTCCTTCCAGATTGCCTTGCCGTCGAAATCCGTTTCCGGAACGAGGCCGGTGGTGTTCTGACCGGGGTAGAGGCTGACGCCCTGGGGATCGCGGTTGGCGTCGATCACGTATCGATGGAAGGTGGCCCGAACGGTCGTGACATCATCGAGCAGGCCGTCATAGAGCTCGTGGATATGCCAGTCGGTATCGGCGAGAACCCGGCCATTGTCATTGAGATGGCCGTAGATCTCGGGCGGCACCTTGGTGCCGGTATGCGGGAACCCGAGGATGATGGGCGAGGTGCCCTGACGGATTTCGTATGGTGTGGTCATGGGCAAAGCGCTCCGGCGCTGCGGGGTGCCAAGGGCGGAACCATCACGCTCAACCCTCCAGAACCGGCAAGATGCCATTCGAGATGGCGGCATTCAGAGCCCCTGTCGCCACCAGTTCGGCTGCGGCGGCGAGGTCATCGGCCATATAGCGGTCGCTGTCGAGGCTCGGCACCTTGCCGCGGATCGCCGTGATCGCGTTCATAAGCTCTGGGCTGGTCGAAAGCGGCGCGCGCAGCTCGACGCCCTGGGCGGCGGTCAGCGCTTCGATGCCGATGATGCCGAACAGGTTTTCGGTCATCTGCAGGAGGCGGCGGGCGCCGTGACAGGCCATGGAGACATGGTCTTCCTGGTTGGCCGAGGTCGGGGTCGAATCGACCGAGGCAGGGTGCGACATCTGCTTGTTCTCAGACATCAGCGCGGCCGAGGTGACCTCGGCGATCATGAGGCCGGAATTCAAGCCCGGCTTCTTGGCGAGGAAGGCCGGCAGGCCATAGGAGAGGGTGGGATCGACCAGCAGCGCAATGCGCCGCTGCGAGATGGCGCCGATCTCGCAAACGGCAAGCGCGATCTGGTCGGCGGCGAAGGCGACGGGTTCGGCGTGAAAGTTGCCGCCCGACACGACGGAATTGTCCGACAGCACCAGAGGGTTGTCCGTGACCGCATTAGCCTCGATTTCGAGTGTGCGGGCGACTGAGCGCAAGAGATCGAGGCACGCGCCGTCCACCTGCGGCTGGCAGCGGATGCAATAGGGATCCTGCACACGCTCGTCGCCCTCGATATGGCTCTGGCGGATCACGGAGTTTTCGAGCAGGCCGCGAAGAGCGGCTGCGGTATCGATCTGGCCCCTATGACCGCGCAGGCTGTGAATATCGGCGTGGAAGGGTGCCGAGGAGCCCATGGCGGCGTCGGTTGACATTGCGCCGGTAATTAATGCGGATTGGGCGGCTCGATGGGCGCGGAAAAGGCCGGCAAGCGCCAAGGCCGTCGAGGCCTGGGTGCCGTTGATCAGCGCCAGGCCCTCCTTGGCGGCGAGCACGACCGGTTTCAGCCCGGCCTTTTCCAAGGCCAGCGCACCGGGAAAGCGTTCGCCGGCAAAGAAGGCTTCGGCCTCGCCCATCATCACCGCCGCCATATGGGCAAGCGGCGCGAGATCGCCGGAGGCGCCGACCGACCCTTTTTCCGGAATCAGCGGAATGACGCCCTTCTCGAGCATGCCTTCGATCAGCCGCACCAGTTCCAGCCGCACACCGGAGGCGCCACGTCCGAGCGAGACCAGCTTCAACGCCATCATCAGTCGGACGATATCCTCGGGCAGCGGCGCGCCGATGCCGCAGCAATGCGAGAGGATGAGATTGCGCTGCAATGTGGCGACGTCGGCGCTGTCGATCTTGATCGAGGCGAGTTTGCCGAAGCCCGTATTGATGCCGTAAACAGGCGCGTTGCCGGCTGCGATCTCGCCAATGCGGGCTGCCGCCTTGATTATGCCGGCATCGAAAGCGGGATCGAGCCTAGCAGGTTCGCCTGTCCAGTAGATCCTCTCGAGATCTCTGAGGGAGACGGAGCCCGGGTGGAGCGTGATGGTCATCGGCCGTTCCTTTCGCCCTTGAAGACACGTTCGTGAAGCGGGTTGAAGCCGATGCGGTAGACGAGCTCGGCGAGGCTTTCGACATTCCAAACGGCGAGATCGGCCGATTTGCCAAGCTCTATCGTTCCGGTCTCGGCGATGAGGCCCAGCGCACGGGCGCCTTCTCGGGTGGCGCCGGCGATGCACTCCTCGACGGTGAGGCCGAAGAGCGTCGCCGACATGTTCATGGTCAGCAGCATCGAGGTCAGCGGCGAGGTGCCGGGATTGCAATCGGTGGCGATCGCGATCGGCACGCCTGCCTGGCGCAGCGCCTCTACCGGCGGCTTCTGCTTCTCATGGATGGCGTAGAAGGCGCCGGGCAGGAGTACGGCGACGGTGCCGGAGGCAGCCATCGCGGTAACGCCATCCTCATCGAGATATTCCAGATGATCCGCCGAAAGCGCGCCATATGAGGCGGCGAGCTTGGCGCCACCGAGATTGGAGAGCTGCTCGGCATGCAGCTTGACCGGCAGGCCAAGCTCTTTCGCCTTGTCGAAGACGCGGGCGATCTCGGTCGTGGAAAAGGCGATGCCTTCGCAGAAGCCGTCGACGGCATCGGCAAGGCCGAGATTGTGAACGTCGTCAAGGCCGGGCAGCACGACATCGTCGAGATAATCGCCGTTGCGGCCCCTATATTCCACTGGCGTCGCGTGTGCGCCGAGATAGCTGGTGGCGACGCGGACCGGCCTGATATGGCCGAGCAGGCGGGCGCTCTGCAGCATCTTCACTTCACCGATCCGGCTGAGCCCATAGCCGGATTTGACCTCGATCGTGGTGACGCCTTCGCCAAGCAGCGTATCGAGCCGCGGCAGGGCTTCGGCGACAAGCTCCTCGACAGACAGCGCATTGGTCGCCTTGACCGAGGAGACGATGCCGCCGCCGGCCCGGGCGATCTCCTCATAGGACGCGCCGGCCAGGCGCATCTCGAATTCGCGGGCCCGATTGCCGCCGTGAACGATATGGGTGTGGCAGTCGACGAGACCGGGGGTGACCCAGCGGCCTTCGAGATCGACGATCTGGGATTGCTCGATGGCGGATGCCGGCAATTCGCTTTCGGCGCCGGCAAAGGCGATGCGGCCGTTTTCAGTGAGCAGGGCGCCTTTTTCGACGATGCCGAGACCCGCCCTGTCAGACGCGAGCGTCGCCAGCCGCGCATTACGCCACAGTACCGGCCTTATGTCTGCGGATGGGGCTTCCTCTGAAAAATTGTTCCCGGTCATCAGCTTTGCGCCTTTCCTTATATCGAAACATGTATATACATAATCGGTAGGTGACAAGAGAAATTTTGCGCGCTTTTCTGGAAAAGAAAGATCGGCGGCGCGACAGGAGGAGAATGAGGTCATGACCACACTTCACGCAGCGACGGCCCTGACCCCGCAAGGCTGGCAGAAGGATGTGCGGCTGACGCTCGAAGCCGGGCGCATCGCGCGGCTTGAGGCGAGCGTTTCTCCTGCGCCGGGCGACGAACGCCATGCTCTCGTCGTTCCCGCCATGGGCAATCTGCACAGCCATGCCTTCCAGCGGGCGATGGCGGGTCTTGCCGAAGTGCGCGGGCCTGCCAATGACAGCTTCTGGAGCTGGCGCACGGTGATGTACAAATTCGCTTTGGCGATGACGCCGGAGCACGTCGAGGCGGTCGCCGCCAAGCTCTATGCCGAGATGCTAGAGGCCGGTTTTTCCCGCGTCGGCGAGTTCCACTATCTCCATCACGACCGGGATGGCAGCGCTTACGCCAATGTCGCCGAGCTTGCCGAACGCATCGGCGCGGCGAGCGAAGAGACGGGTATCGGCCTGACGCTTCTACCGGTCTTTTATGCCCATTCCGGATTCGGGGGCGTTGCGCCGATCGACGGCCAGCGGCGTTTCATCAATTCGCTCGAAAGCTTCGAAAGGCTGATGGAAGGGTGCCGGGCGGTGACAGGCCGGCTCGACGGCGCCGAACTCGGGCTCGCGCCGCACAGCCTGCGGGCTGTGACGCCGGAGGAACTTGCAAGACTGGTGCCGATGGCGGGCGGCGGCCCCATTCATATCCATGTCGCCGAGCAGGTGAAGGAGGTCGAGGACTGCATCGCGTGGTCGGGTGCGCGTCCCGTGGAATGGCTGCTCGATCATATGCCGGTCGACCGGCGCTGGTGCCTGATCCATGCGACCCACATGAGCGAGGACGAGACGCGGCGGATGGCGAGAAGCGGGGCGATCGCCGGCCTCTGCCCGGTCACCGAGGCCAATCTTGGCGACGGCGCCTTTGCCGCGCCGCTTTTCCTTGCGGAGGGCGGGCGCTACGGCATCGGTTCGGATTCCAATGTGCTGATCTCGCTGCCCGGAGAATTGCGCCAGCTCGAATATTCGCAGCGTCTGGCGCTGCGCGCCCGCAATGTCGTCGCAGCACCCGGCGGCTCGACGGCGGTTTCCCTGTTCACCCAGGCGCTTGCCGGCGGCGGCGCGGCATTGAAGGCATCGGCCGGTCTCGTCGAGGGCCATGCTGCCGATCTCGTTTCGCTCGATATTTCAGCCGTTCCCTACCTTTCCGGCGACCAAATCCTCGATCATTGGCTGTTTGCCGGCGGCATTTCGGTCGACTGCGTCTGGGCGCGCGGCCGCAAGCAGGTGGCGGGCGGGCGCCATGTCGGGCGCGACGCGATCGACCGGCGTTTCCTCGCGGCGATGGGCGAATTGTTGGCTGCTTGAAAAAGCGCTTTTCACAGGCGGGTATCGGATTTAGATCGAGGAACCAATCGGAACGTGGCGATGAACCAAAGCCGGGATCTGACCCTGCACCAGCGCATTCTCGGCGAGATCGAGGGCCGTATCGTTTCGGGCGAATGGCCGCCGGGGCACCGTATTCCTTTCGAGGTCGATCTTGCGACGCAGTATGATTGCTCGCGCATGACGGTGAACAAGGTGCTGACCCAGCTCGCCAAGGCCGGCCTCATCGAGCGCCGCAAGAAATCCGGCAGCTTCGTCACCCAGCCGCAGGCGCAATCGGCCGTTCTCGAAATCCACGACATCAAGGCCGAGGTGCAGTCGCTGAACCTGCCCTATTCCTATACGGTTTCGAAGAAGACGAGCCGCAAGGCCAAGGCGGAAGACAGAAGCCGGCTGGAACTGCCTGTGGCGTCTTCGGTCGTCGAGGTCGTCTGCATCCACAATGCGGGTATCCGGCCCTTCTGCCTGGAGGAGCGGCTGATCAGCCTGGCGACCGTGCCTGAAGCCGCCGATGTCGATTTTCTGACGATGGCGCCGGGGCCGTGGCTGCTGAACCAGGTGCCGTGGAGCACGGCCGAACATCGCATCCACGCCATATCAGCCGGTGCCGAAGTGGCCGCGGCACTCGACATTGCGCGCAACACCGCCTGTCTGGTGGTCGAACGCCGCACCTGGAGCGGCGCCGGCCCGGTGACCCACGTGCGCTTCACCTATCCCGGCGATCGTCACGCGCTGGTGGCGCGGTTCACGCCAGCCTCGCAATAGGCGGCAAGTTCCATATACAAGATGCGACGATTTACTCTTCAAACATCTTGCCGCTGCGGGCCTCGAGCCGGTAGCGATAGCCGGGGTAGACGAGGCGGGCGGTCGAGACCACCTGCTTTGCCGACCATGTGCGCCGGCGGATTGTCAGGCAGGGTTCGGTCTTCAATATGGTCAGCAGCTTGCATTCCCAGGCCTGCGGCATCGCCGCCTCGACGACGTGCTCGGAGCCGCTGAGCGGGGCGGCCGCCGTCAGATAGGCGTTCGGCGTCACGATCGTGAAATCCTGGGCGAGATATTCGGGGGCGGCCTCGGGATGGACGAAGCGGTCCTCGATCTGCACCGGCACGCCGTTTTCGCTGTGTACGATCAGCGAGTGGAACACTGCCGCGCCGATTTCAAGTTCCAAGGCGTCGGCAACCTCGGGAGAGGCTGTTTCCTGGGCGAGAACGACGACGGAAGCCTCGTGGACATGGCCGCGCTCGGCGATTTCCTCGGCGATGTTGCGCACCTCGAACAGCGCCGAATAACCCTTTCGCTCGGCGACGAAGGACCCGACGCCCTGGATGCGCACGAGTTCGCCCTCATTGGCAAGTTCGCGCAGCGCCCGGTTGGCGGTCATCTTGCTGACGCCGAGTTCGACGACCAGCTCGTTCTCCGACGGCACCCGGTATTTCGGCGGCCACTCGCCGCTGTGGATGCGGTCGAGGATCACCTGCTTGACGCCGGCATAAAGCGGCGTGGTGTCGTTGCCCGCCAGGTCGCGCTTCATCTCCCCGGAACGCTTCATTGCCTATTCCTTCTGCACGAATGACAATCGCCGTTTAAATCGACTTTTCTCTTGCATATCACAAAATATCTCATATGGTACCATATACAACCTCCCAATCGGTCCTTGCATGAAAATAGGACGGAAGGGGCAAGCCGGCGAAGATCGGCGTTGGTGCCGCAAGGTCTGTTTCAACTCCAGAGGAGAATTCATCGATGAAATTCAGCGCAATCCTGTTTTGCGGCGTGGCGGCTTTTTCCGCTTTCGCAGCGCCGGCCTTTTCCAAGGACTGGACGAAGGCCACCATCACGCTTGAAGGCGCCTATGCGCCCTGGAATCTTACCAATGCCGACGGCACGCTCGGCGGCTTCGAGCCGGAGCTTGCCAAGGTGCTCTGCGAGCGCGCCAAGATCGAATGCACGCTCGTCGCCTCCGACTGGGACGGCATGATCCCGGCGCTCAACGCCGGCAAGTTCGACGTCATCATGGATGCGCTGTCCATTACCGAAGAGCGCCGGCAGGTGATCGACTTCACCATTCCCTATGCCGCCACGCCGGCCGCCTTCGCCACGGCCAAGGACAGCCCGCTCGCCAACGCCGCCGGCACCGGCGCCACCATCAAGATGACGCCCGGCCAGACCGGCGTGAAGGAGATCGAGGCGCTGAAGGAATTGTTCAAGGGCAAGACGATCGGCATTCAGGCGGCGACTGTTTACGCCAAGTTCGTCTATGACAATTTCGGCGACATCGCCGAGATCCGCGAATACAAGACCGGCGCCGATCGCGACCTCGACCTGCAGAATGGCCGCATCGATCTCGGCTTCGACGATGCCGTCTATTTCGCCAACGCCTTCCAAGCCGCTAACGGCGCGCTCGCCTTCACCGGCCCCGAGATCGCGGGCTCGATCTGGGGCGAGGGCGAAGGTCTCGGCATCCGCAAGGCCGATACGGAACTGCGCGACAAGTTCAACGCGGCGATCAAGTCGGCTCTTGCCGACGGCACGGTCAAGACCCTTTCGATGAAATGGTTCAAGATGGACGTCAGCCCGCAGCAATAAGCCTCCGGCCATTTGGCCGCGGGCACCGGTCTCCGGCTTTATCGCCGGGGACCGCGTGTTATGCTCAAATCCATAAGACACCGCCACGGACGGGGAACGGACGATATGGCAAGCTTGGAACTGCTCGGCTTCGGCTCGACGGGATGGGGCGCGCTGCTTATTGTCGCCGCCCTGATGACGCTCGCCGTCACCGGGACGGCGCTTGCAATCGGCGCCGTGCTGGGCGCGATCGTCGCGGCAGCGAAACTCTCCGGCAATCCTTTCCTCGTCGCGCTCGGCAACGTCTACACCACCGTGTTTCGCGGCGTGCCGGAACTGCTGATTATCTACCTCATCTATTTCGGCGGCTCCTCGGCCGTCACCTCGATCGGCAAGGCGATGGGCTACGAAGGCTTCCTCGGCCTGCCCTCCTTTGCCGCCGGCGCGCTTGCCGTCGGCATCATTTCCGGTTCCTATCAGGCGGAAGTGTTCCGCGGCGCCTTCCTCGCCATTTCCAAGGGCGAACTCGAAGCCGCCTCGGCGATCGGCATGCATCGCGGCATGCGCTTTCGCCGCATCATCATGCCGCAGGTGCTTCGCTTCGCCATACCCGGCCTCGGCAATGTCTGGCAGCTCAGCCTCAAGGACTCTGCCCTGGTCTCGGTCACCGGCCTTGCCGAACTGATGCGCACCAGCCAGGTGGCGGCGGGCTCGACACGGCAATATTTCCTGTTCTTCATCGCTGGCGGCGCGCTCTACCTTATCCTGACCAGCCTTTCGGACCGCGTCTTTAACGGCGCCGAGCGCCGCGCCAACCGCAGCATGCCGGCGTCGGCCATGGGCCAGGCGTAAGGAGGCGACGATGGATTTCACCTTTCTCGCCTCGACCATGGTCACGCTGCTCAAAGCAGTGCCGACGACGCTGATCCTGTTTTCGCTGTCGATCTTCTTCGGTGGTCTGCTGGCGCTCGTCATCGTCTGGATGCGGGTCAGCGGCAACCCGGTGCTGTCGGGCTTTGCCAAGGGCTATATCTTCGTCTTCCGCGGCTCGCCGCTCTTGATCCAGATGTTCCTGGTCTTCTACGGCCTCGGCCAGTTCGGTGTCATCCGCTATTCGTTCCTCTGGCCGTTCCTGCGCGAGCCGATGGTCTGCGCCATCCTGTCCTTGGCGCTCTGCACGGCCGGCTACACGGCGGAGATTTTCCGAGGCGGCATCCGCGCCGTCTCGCCGAAGGAGATCGAGGCGGCGCGCTCGATCGGCATGTCAGGCTTCCTGCTGGTGCGCCGCATCCTGGCGCCGATCGCCTTCCGCCACGCGCTGCCGGCCTATTCCACCGAGATCGTGCTGATGATGAAGTCGACGGCGCTTGCAAGCCTCGTCACCGTCTGGGAGGTCACCGGTGTGGCCCAGCGGCTGATCTCGCAGACCTACCGCACGATGGAAGTCTTCCTCTGCGCGGCGATCATCTATCTCGTTTTGAACTTCATCATCCTGCAGGGCATGGCCCTGCTCGAATATTCGCTCTCCCGACACCGCCGTGCGATTCCGCAGGCGCTGAAGGCGTGGGCGTTTTTGACCTGATTGGAGCAACCATGCCAGGCGTCACCCGACTTTCGGTTCGCAATATCCGCAAGAGCTTCGGCACGCACGAGGTCTTGCGCGGCATTTCCCTCGACGCCGAGGATGGCGATGTAATCTCACTGCTCGGCGCCTCGGGCTCCGGCAAATCGACCTTCCTGCGCTGCATCAACCTGCTTGAAGTCGCGAGCGACGGCGAGATCTGGGTCGACGGCGAGCATATTCAGATGGTTCACAAGAACGGGCGCAGCAAGCCTGCCAGCCAGAAGCAGGTGGACCATATCCGCTCCGAGCTCGGCATGGTCTTCCAGTCCTTCAATCTCTGGTCCCACATGACCATCCTGCAGAACGTCATCGAAGGGCCCATCCACGTGTTGAAGCGGCCGCGCGCCGAATGCATCGCCGAGGCCGAGGCACTGCTCGAAAAGGTCGGCATCGCAGACAAGCGCCATGCCTATCCCGCCCATCTCTCCGGCGGCCAGCAGCAGCGCGCCGCAATAGCCCGCGCATTGGCGATGAAGCCGAAGGTCATGCTGTTCGACGAGCCGACATCGGCGCTCGATCCGGAACTGGTCGGCGAGGTGCTGCGTGTCATGCGCGCGCTGGCTGAGGAAGGCATGACCATGCTCGTCGTCACCCATGAGATGAGTTTTGCCCGCAACGTCTCCAACCGCGTGGTTTTCATGCGCGAAGGGCTGATCGAGAGCAGCGGAACGCCGGACGAGATGTTTGCCGGCGGCGCGACACCCGCCTTCCGCCAGTTCATCGGCCATTTCGGAACGGGTCAATGACCATCACTCTCGATAGGCTGCTGAGCTGGCGCGATGTCGCCCGCGTCGGCGCAGGGGAAAGTCTTGTCTTGTCGCCGGCTGCCTGGGCGCGGGTCGACGAGGCAAGCCGCATCGTCGCGCGCATCGTCGAAACCGGCGTGCGCGCCTATGGCGTCAACACCGGAGTCGGGGCGCTGGCCGATACGGTGGTCGACCGTGCCTCGCAGAGCCTGTTGTCGCGCAGCATCGTGCTCAGCCATGCCTGCGGCGTGGGGCCGCTGCTCGCGCCCCGCGAAGTGCGGGCCATCATCGCCGCCCAGATTGCCAATTTCGCCCACGGCCATTCCGGCGTGCGGCGCGAGATCGTCGAGCATCTCGTAGCCCTGCTGGCGCATGATTGCATTCCCGACGTGCCGTCGAAAGGCTCGGCGGGTTACCTCACCCATAATGCCCATACGGCGCTCGTGCTAATCGGCGAAGGCAGCGCCACGCTCGGCGGCGAACGCCTGAGCGGCCGCGACGCGCTGGAAGCGATCGGCCTCGAACCGCGGGTGCTCGGCGCCAAGGAGGGCTTGAGCCTCGTCAACGGCACGGCTTGCGCCACCGGCTTGAGTGCCACGGCACTTTTGCGCGCCGAACGGCTGCTCGACTGGGCCGATGCCATCGCGGCGCTTACGCTGGAAGCGGCAGGCTGCCAGATCGCCGCCTTCGACGAGGCAGTGCTGAAGCTGCGCCCGTCCGCCGGCATCGAAAAGGTCGGGGCGACGTTGCGCGCCCGCCTTTCCGGCAGCGGCCTTGTCGCCGCCGCCTTCGGCCGGCGCACCCAGGATGCGCTGAGCCTTCGTTCGGTGCCGCATGCCCATGGCGCCGCCCGCGACGTCTTCGACAATTCCGCTCGCGCCGTCGACCAGGAACTGGCTTCAGTGACGGACAATCCGGCCGTCTGGGGCACGCCGGAGCAGCCGATCGTCTCCTCCGAGGCGCATGCGGTTGCCCCGGCCCTTGGGCAGGCAGCCGATAGCCTTGCGATTGCGCTGGGCCAGATCGGCGCGATCAGCGAACGGCGCATGGACCGGCTGGTCAATCCGCTGGTGAGCGGTCTGCCGCCGTTTCTCGCGAGCGATGCCGGCAGCCATTCCGGCTTCATGATCGCGCAATATACCGCAGCCGCGCTCAGCAACGAGAACCGCCGCCTTGCCGCACCCGCGGCGATGGATGGCGGCCTGACCTCCGGCCTGCAGGAGGATTTCCTCGCCCACCCGACCGCTGCCGCCGGCAAGCTGCTCGCCGTCATCGACAATGCCGAATATATCCTGGCGATCGAGCTGATGGCCGCCGCCCAGGCGCATGATTTCCTGGCTGCGACGGCGCCGCGGGCGCACGGCACGGACCTTGTCTACGCGGTCGTGCGGCAGCAGGTCTCCCATTATCGAGACGATCGGCCGCTCAATGGCGATATCGAGGCCGTGCGAAGCCTGATCCGCGAGACTGCGCCGCCAATGGGCTGAACCGGCAACGGTCAGAAAGGCTTGCTGGTCGCGGAATCCTGCTTGGGTTTTCCCCCGGCTTCGAGACGCTCGAGGCATTCATCATAGGTCGGATAGAGCTGGTCGACCCGCGAGAGCGGCAGCGTCCAGTCGCCTTCGTCGCCGGCAAAGGTCAGTTGCACGTCGGGAGTTCCAGAGAAGGAATTCTTGATGATCTTCTTCAGCCCGGCGCTTCCCTTGCTGCCCGGAGGCCAGAGGCGAAGCGTGTTCTTGTCGAAGAATTCAGCCGCAACCACTTTCGTCTGCGTACGATCGGTCAGCGTCACCTCGGTCTTGGTGTCGGCCGGAATGTCCCATGTCTTCTTCGCCACCAGCCAGAAGGTCTCCGTGGCACTCTGGCGGAACTCCATTGTCTTGCCGATTTCGCTGTCCCACAGCAGCCGGCAATAGGAAGGCTGTTCGCTGACAAAACCGACCGACCACTGTCTCGCACCGCCCATCCATTCGGTCTCGCCGAAGGCGGAGACCGGCTGCAGAGCGGCCGCCATTACAACCACAGCGGTCAGAATTTTCATCGCTGAAACCTCCAGGACAATTGGCTTAAGCCATAGCAAAAGAAAGTTGAGCTTTTGCTACCGGTCATCTGAAATCGGGCGGGGATCAGGCCCTCGAACAACTCCGAACGCTGCAAGGCCTTGAAATTGCGGCTCACCTTGCCGATCTGGCGGGGATGGACATGATATGAAGGGAGCTCGAAAGCCGGCATGAGTGAGGTTCAACGACGCGGTTTCCTGGCGAGGCTCAATGCCTATGAGCCACTGACGCTGATCATGCTGGCATCCGTCGCAGGCGGGCTATTCGTGCTGCAGCGGCTGACGAGCGAAGTTCTCGAGGGGGAAACCTTCCGTTTCGACGAGGCGGTTTTGCTGGCGCTGCGACGGGCGGACGATCTTGCCGTGCCGATCGGTCCGGCGTGGCTGACCCATGCCGTCGACGATATCACCAGCCTCGGCGGCATCACGGTCCTGGCGCTGCTGACGGTTCTCATCACCGTCTATCTCTTGCTTGACCGACGCTGGCCGATTGCGATCTTTGTCTTTTCCTCGGTGCTGACGGGCTGGCTCGCGAGCACGCTGCTCAAGATCCTTATCGCGCGGCCGCGTCCCGATGTCGTGCCGCATCTGATCGAGGTCAGCGATCTCAGTTTTCCCTCAGGGCACGCCATGGCCTCGGCGGTGACCTATCTGACGCTCGGCGCGCTCGTCGCGCGCACCCAGCGTTACCGGTCGACGCGGATCTTCGTCATGGGCGCCGGGGTCTTCCTGGCCGTCATCATCGGTCTCAGCCGGATCTATCTCGGCGTTCATTACCCCACGGACGTCTTCGCCGGATGGTGCGCCGGTGCGCTCTGGGCGCTCGGCTGCTGGCTGATCTCGAAACGATTCATTCCCAGCCGTGCGCCTGACGATGGCGTCGAAACTGCAAATGGCGACGACCAATAGGAAGTGGCGCCGCATGTTTGCGGCGCCATGGCAGTCGAACGTGAAAGTTCGCGACGCGCTTTAGGTGCGCGGCTTCAGATTTTCCGGGTCATAGATCGGCTTATAGCCGACGCCGACAACCTCCACCGGATAGCTCTCGGCGAAATACTCGACATTCAGCTTGCGGCCGACCTGGCAATGCGACCAGGGCAGGTAGGCCAAAGCAATGTTCTTGCCAACTGTCGGGCCGTAGGCGATCGAGGTCGTGTACGACCGGCGGCCGAGCTCGTCGACCAGAACCTCTCCGGTGGCGGGGTCGACAACCGGGAGGTTGCCGACGGGATAACGCTTGACACCCGACTTGTCGGTATTCTCGGTCATCACAAGCGTGCAGAGCATGGCGGGCTGATGCTCACGCGCCTTGTATTCAAGATGTTTTGCCTTGCCGCGGAAGTCGGCTTCCTTGACCTTCGGACGGGCAAGATCGGCTTCGATCAGGTTGTACTGGGTCAGGAGGTCGGCGTTCTGCAGGCGCAGGCTCTTCTCCATGCGGCGCGAATTCGCATAGGTCTCGACGCCGAAGGCCATCACACCGGTCGCGCGCAGCGCGTCCCAGACGGCGAGGCCGTCTTCGTACTTCATATGCAGTTCCCAGCCCTGCTCGCCGACATAGGAGATGCGGAAGGCGGTGACGGGCTTGCCGGCGATTTCGATCGGCTTGATCGCCGCGAAGGCGAAGTTTTCCTGATCGAGCCCGGCCGGATCGGCGACGGCCTTTTTGAGCGTGTCGCGTGCGTTCGGACCCCAGATGCCGATCGTGACGAATTTTTCCGAGACGTCGGTAATGGTCACGTCAAGGCCACGGTCTTGGGCGACGCGCTTCATATAGTGCAGGTCGCGCGGGCCGGCATCGGCGCCGTTGACGAGACGGCACCGGTCGGCCATGCGGAAGACCGTGAAGTCGGCGCGCACCATGCCTTCGTCGTCGAGGAAGTGGGTGTAGATGCCCTTGCCGATATTTGCATCGCCGCCGATCTTGGCGGCGCACAGCCATTCCATCAGCTCGACATGGTCGGGCCCCTCGATATCGACCATATGGAAATGGCTGAGATTGACGATGCCGCAATCCTCGCTCATTGCCAGATGTTCGGCATTCGAGACGCGCCAGAAATGGCGGCTGTCCCATTCGTTCTCGCGAACCGGGACGCGGTCGGCATATTTTTCCAGAAGGTGCTCGTTGGCGGCGTAGCCGTGCGCACGCTCCCAGCCGCCCAGTTCCATGAAGTAGCCGCCAAGCTCCTTTTCCCGCTCGTAGAAGGGCGAGCGCTTGACGTTGCGGCCGGATGCATAGGGTTCGCGGGTGTGGACCGCCGGGAAATAGATCTTCTGGGCGGCTTCGAAGCAGCGGCCTTCGATGAACTCCTCCGTCAGCTGATGCGGGTAGAAGCGGGCGTAGTCGATGCTGTTGTGATCGATTTCGGTGCGGCCGTCGGTCATCCAGTCGGCGATCAGCTTGCCGTAGCCCGGGCCATCCTTGACCCAGATGGCAACGCAATACCAGAGGCCGCGCACCTTCTGGCTCTCGCCGCAGGATGGGCCGCCTGCAGCGGAAACCTGCAGCAGGCCGTTGAAGGAGTGACCTTCGTTATAGCCGAGTTCGCCGAGGATCGGCGTCAGTTCCATGGCGCGCTCGAGCGGCTCGATGATCTGTTCCATCTCAAGGTCGCGCTGCGAGGGCGAAAGCCGCGCCTCGTGTTTTTCGAGAAGTTCGCGCGGATGGCACATGCGCGGATTGGTGGCTTCGTAATAACCCCACTCGATCTGGCCGCCCTCTGTCGTCGCCGGGTCGCCGGTATCGCGCATATAGGCGGAGTTGCCCTGGTCGCGCAGCAGCGGGAAGCCGATTTCCTTGCCGGTGCCTTCAAACTCGTTATAGGGACCGAAGAAGGTGAGCGGGTGGTCAACCGGCATGACCGGCAGGTCTTCGCCGACCATTTCCGCGATCAGGCGGCCCCACAGGCCGGCGCAGACGATGACATGGTCGGCCATGATCGTGCCGCGATGAGTGACGACGCCCTTGATGCGGCCGCCTTCGACGATCAGCGACTTCGCCGGCGTATTGCCGAAAACCTTGAGCTTGCCTGCCTTTTCGGCGCTATCGACCAGCTTGCCGGCAACGGTCTGCGAACGCGGAATGACGAGGCCGGCGTCGGGATCGAAGAGGCCGCCCATCACCTGATCTTCCTCGATCAGCGGGAACTTCTCCTTGATCTCGGCAGGGCTGACATAATGGGCGCGTGTGCCGAAAGCGCGGGCCGAGGAAAGCTTGCGCTTGATTTCCTCCATCCAGGCGTGGTCGCCGGTGCGCGCCACTTCGAGGCCGCCGATGCGGGCGTAATGGCCCATCTTCTCGTAGAAATCGATCGAATATTGCGTGGTCCAGACCGACAGATAGTCGTGGCTAGTGGTATAACAGAAATCCGAGGCATGGGCTGTCGAGCCGATATCGGTGGGTATTCCCGACTTATCGATGCCGACGATGTCGTCCCATCCCCGCTCGACGAGATGGTGAGCGATGGAGGCGCCGACGATGCCGCCGAGCCCGATGATGACGACCTTTGCCTTTTCCGGAAATGCTGCCACGTGCTGTTCCTTCTACTTCCGCACGAATTGAAATTACCTAGCCGCTTGGCTTGCGCTTCTCGCGTGAGATGCAGGAGCGATTTCAGCCTCGTGAGCGTGTCACACTTGCCGAAGCTGCAAAACCCCCAGACCTCTCCGTATCGAAGCTGCGATGAGCCATTATGCATAAGGCTCACAATCGCCATTGGTCCTACGCCGCCGAGTAACGGCGCAAACGCGCCAGTCCGGATCGAGGCTGGAGCTATTCGAGAAAGAGCTTGCACGCCCGAATCACGGCGCTGAAATCGCCTCGAGCCGATCGATATCCCCGAGCACGATGTCTTCTGAAACAGGCTCGCGATTGTGCAGGCGGAACCATTCGGCCGCTTCGCGCACGCGGTCGCCGTGCGGCGGGGGATAGGCGCCGAGCCGGAGAACCCACTCGCGCACGGTTTCGCGCTCCATCCGCCCCGCCCGATATCGCTCGCAGACGGTTTTCGCCGAGGCGACGAGATCATTGATGCTTTTCACGGCTGCCCCTCAATGCACGGAAGGTTCTTCATCGTCGAGAAAGGAGCGGATGCCGTCCCGCGCCACGACCGCGAGGAATTCGTCGAAAGCTTCGCGGTCGGTCGCGAAAGGCTCGTCCCACTTGATCAGGTCCTCTGCCTGGGTGACGACTTCCATCGTCCAGTCTCCATTGCTGCCGGCGGCTCGAAAGATATCGACGAGCACCGTAACCCCGTCTTCGGTGAATTCCCCCGCCAACTCGGAGTGCTCAAGCTTCTGTTTCTTTGCCATTCAACCGCCAGCGCCGGGAGGGGCGTCGTTTTTGAGATATTCTTCGTATTGGACCGTCTCGGTCTCGTCAGTGTCTATAGAAGCCGATGCCGATCTTGCCAAGCGAACGCCAGCGCCGCCGCCATTTTCCGCAATGAAAAACACGCCTCCAGCTTCCAGGCTACGCTTCATATCCTGGAGCGTCTGCTCATCGGGGAGAAGCGTTCCGGCCTCGAAACCGGCAATCGTCGCCTTGGCCACCTTCGAGGCTGAAGACAGCTCCTCCTCCGACCACGCGATGAGCGCCCGCGCGGCGCGGCACTGAGCTGGAGATAGACCTGAAGAACCGCCCTGCATTGAGACTCCGTTCCTTGTCCTGGGTCAGCAATGAAGATGTGCCCGCAGGCTGAGAAAGCAAGCAGATGATGCCCAGCACCAGGCGGCTGCTGGCCTGCGCGACCTTCGACGACCTACGCTCATTGGGTGAGGGAGGGTTGATTGACTGAATGTCGACAGGTCCTAATTTAGGTCTCCCTTATCACGCGCCGGGAGGGAAGCTGCGGAAGGTGGCGCTCGACGCCGGATTCACGCATTTCCGTCGGGCGACGGAAACGCCGTTCAACATGGTGTTCGAGGTCCGGGCCTGAATCGGCTCCAGGACCGAAGTTATTTCGGCCTGCCGATGCTGGCATACATCCCGGTTGTTCGGAACTCGGTCGGATTGGTGCCGTAGACGCGGCGGAAGACCTTCGAGAAATAATTGGCATCCTCGAAGCCGCACATGATGGCGACTTCCTTGACCGGCAGGAAGTCGGCCTTGGTCAGCAGCTTGACGGCCCGCTGCAGCCGCTGCTGCAGCACGAATTCGGCCGGCGGCATGCCTTCGCTCTCGGCGAAGCTGCGTGAGAAATGGGCGCGGCTGAGGCCGACGATGCTCGCTAGTTCGCTGACCGGCAGCGGTTTGTCGAGATTGGCGTTGATATGGTCGATCACCGGCTGCATCAATCTGAGCTCGGCGGTAAAGGCCGGTGAGCCGAAGACATCGTCATAGAGCGCCATCGCCGCTTCATAGGCAATCGCAGAGGCGGCCCCCGGCGACGTCGCCCCTTTGAGGAGGCGCAGGCTGCAATCGGCGAGGTGATCGATCGTCGAAGGCTGCAGCTTCAACACCGGGCCCGCGGTCGCCAGCACCAGCTTGTGGATGCGCAAGGTTTCTTCGCCGTTCATCGAGATCCAGAAATATTCCCAGCGGTCTCCCTTCTCCAGCCAGTAGCGGTGATTGTGCGGCACCAAAACGAGCAGCGTATCGCCGCCCTGGAGCCGATAGTTGCGGTTCTGGTAGCGCAGCCGGCCGGTGCCGCTGATCGTGTGTTGCAGCACGGTGAAAGGAGTCTGGCCGCGGCGGCGGCCGTCCCAGTCATAGGTCTCGTTCTCGCGCACTTCGTACCCGGCACTCGTCGGCATAGCATGCAGCCGCTGGCCTCCGCGAGGCAGCGAAACCGTCCTCATCGCCTGTCCATTGGTGATCAATTCCTGCAGCACAAAATTACCCCTGAAAGCATAATCCTTCTCTGGTCGGCTTGCGGATTTTCGGCATAATCGCCATCGACAAGAGGAAGAGACCACGGCCAGCACAGAGGCCGGGAGGAAAACAGGCAGTTTCACGGCTTTTTCAACCACATGCGCCCGCATGCGGCCTGGTCCTCCATATCATCTTTTCTCTAGCATTCGATTGGGTCGAGGTGAAGATCATGAGTTTCAAAATCGCTATCATCGGTGCGGGCAGCGTCGGTTTCACCAAGAAGCTGTTCACCGATATATTGTGCGTTCCGGAGTTTCGCGACATCGAATTTGCGCTGACCGATATCAGCGAACATAACCTCGAGATGATCAAGGCGATCCTCGACCGTGTCGTCGAGGCGAACAAGCTGCCGACCCGGGTGACGGCGACGACCGACCGGCGCAAGGCGCTGGAAGGCGCGCGTTACATCATCAGCTGCGTCCGGGTCGGTGGGCTGGAGGCCTATGCAGACGATATCAGGATCCCGCTGAAATACGGCATCGACCAGTGCGTCGGCGATACGATCTGCGCCGGCGGCATTCTCTATGGCCAGCGCAATATCCCCGTCATCCTCGATTTCTGCAAGGACATAAGAGAGGTCGCCGAGCCCGGCGCGAAATTCCTGAACTATGCCAACCCGATGGCGATGAACACCTGGGCGGCGATCGAATACGGCAAGGTTGACACCGTCGGCCTCTGCCACGGTGTGCAGCACGGCGCCGAACAGATCGCCGAGGTGCTCGGCGCCAAGTCGGTGAGCGAACTCGATTACATCTGCTCCGGCATCAACCACCAGACCTGGTTCATCGATCTGCGCCTCAACGGCCGCAGGATCGGCAAGGACGAGCTGGTCGCGGCCTTCGAGGCGCATCCCGTCTATTCGCAGCAGGAGAAATTGCGCATCGACGTGCTGAAGCGTTTCGGCGTCTATTCCACCGAGAGCAACGGCCACCTCTCGGAATATCTGCCCTGGTACCGCAAGCGGCCGGAGGAGATCACCCGCTGGATCGACATGTCCGACTGGATCCATGGCGAGACCGGCGGCTACCTCCGTCACTCGACGGAAACGCGCAACTGGTTCGAGACGGAGTTCCCGCAATTCCTCGAATCCGCCTCCAAGCCGATCGATCCCGCTAGGCGCTCGAACGAACATGCGAGCCACATTCTGGAGGCTTTGGAGACCAACCGGGTCTATCGCGGCCATTTCAACGTCAAGAACAACGGCGTCATCACCAATCTGCCGTCGGATGCGATCATCGAATCGCCCGGCTTCGTCGATCGCTTCGGCATCAATATGGTCTCCGGCGTCACCCTGCCGGAAGCCTGTGCGGCGACCTGCATCGCCTCGATCAACGTCCAGCGCATGTCGGTGCATGCGGCCATATCGGGCGATATCGAGCTCTTGAAGCTTGCAGTGCTGCACGATCCGCTGGTCGGCGCCGTGGCGACGCCTGAGGAGGTCTGGCAGATGGTCGACGAGATGGTCGTCGCCCAGGCGCGCTGGCTGCCGCAATATGCCGACGCCGTGCCGGCCGCCAAGGAGCGGCTGTCGAGATCGAAGGTGCAGACCCGTGACTGGGCGGGTGCTGCACGCCGCAACGTCCGCTCGATCGAGGAGCTGCGTGCGGAAAAGGCGGCTCTGAAACAGGCCGTGTGAATCGCGTGAACGATGGGTCGTCATCGGTTTCCGGGAGGGAAATCCATGACACCGGGCCCGTTTTCACATCGTGCGAGGAAAGGGAGCCGCGTGAGCCGCGCTCCGAAAAAGAGGGAGAAACGATGATGAATTTCCGCAAAACAGGCATTCTCGCCGGTCTGGCGCTCGGAGTGTCGGTCATGGCGCTGAATGCCTATGCTTCCGAACCGACCGTGCCGCCGGTGCCGCCGGAATTTCCGGCCGAAGGCAAGATCAACTATGTCGCGCGTGACTCCATCCTGGAGTTCAAGGCGCTGACCGAATATCACGAGCCCGACTGGGTCACGAAGAATTTCGTCGCCGCCGGCAAGCTACCGCCGGTCAAGGAGCGGCTGCCGAAGGAGCCGCTGGTCTTTAAGACAGGCAATATGCCCGACGGTATCGGCGTATACGGCGATACGATGCGCCACGTCATCGGCGGCCGGCCGGAAGGCTGGAACTACGGCGCCGGTCAGACGCAGGGCTGGGGCGGCATCGATATCGGCCTTTCCGAATGCCTGACGCGCACCGCGCCGCTCTTTCAGGTGAAGGCTCAGGATACCGAGCCGCTGCCAAATCTCGCCAAGGGCTGGGAGTGGTCCGAGGACGGCCATAAGCTCACCATGCATCTGATCGAAGGCGCCAAGTGGTCCGACGGCCAGCCGTTCAGTGCCGACGACATCATGTTCTACTGGGAGGACGAAGTCATCGATCCGAACGTCTCGCCGCTTGGCGGCGGCGCCTCGCCGGAGGCCTTCGGTGTCGGCACGACGCTGAAGAAGATCGACGACTACACCATCGAATGGACCTTCAAGGAAGCCTTCCCGAAGCAATATCTCTACACGATGTCCTACCCGAACTTCTGCCCGGGTCCGTCGCATATCCTCAAGCCCCAGCATCCGAAGTATTCGAAGAACACCTACGACCAGTTCAAGAACGCCTTCCCGCCGGAGTTCATGAACATGCCTGTGATGGGCGCCTGGGTGCCTGTCGAATATCGTCCTGACGACATCATCGTCATGCGCCGCAACCCCTATTACTGGAAGGTCGACGAGAAGGGCAATCAGTTGCCCTACCTCAACGAGCTGCATTACAAGCTCTCGACCTGGGCCGACCGTGACGTTCAGGCAGTGGCCGGTTCCGCCGATATCTCCAACCTGGAGCAGCCGGAAAACTTCGTCGCTTCGCTGAAGCGCGCCGCCGAAAAGACCGCGCCCGCCCGGCTTGCCTTTGGTCCGCGCCTGATCGGCTATAACCTGCGCATGAACTTCTCCGCCAATGGCTGGGGCAACCCGGACGAGCGCGGCCAGGCGATCCGCGAGCTCAATCGAAACGAGGATTTCCGCAAGGCCGTCACCATGGCGCTCGATCGCAAGGCGATCGGCGACTCGCTGGTCAAGGGGCCGTTCACGGCGATCTATCCCGGCGGGCTTTCCTCCGGCACCAGCTTCTACGACCGTAACTCTACCGTCTATTATCCCTTCGATCTCGCCGGCGCCAAGGCGGAACTGGCCAAGGCCGGCCTCAAGGACACCGATGGCAACGGCATCGTGAACTTCCCTGCCGGCACGGCGGGCGGCAAGGATGTCGAAATCGTCATGCTGATCAACAATCAGTATACGACCGACAAGAGCCTTGCCGAAGGTGTTGTCGGCCAGATGGAGAAGCTCGGCCTGAAGATCGTCATCAATGCGCTCGACGGCGCCAAGCGTGACGACGCCCATTATGCCGGCCGCTTCGACTGGCTGATCCAGCGCAACACGACGGAGCTGTCTTCGGTGGTGCAGAACACCGAGCAGCTCGCCCCTGTCGGCCCGCGCACCAGCTGGCACCATCGGGCCGGCAAGGATGACCAGCTCGATCTTATGCCCTTCGAAAAGGAGCTTGTCGACGTCGTCAACAAGTTCAGGGCGAGCCAGAGCAATGACGAGCGGGTCGGCCTGATGAAGCAGTATCAGAAGATCTCTACCGCGCACGTCAACACTGTGGGCCTGACGGAATATCCGGGCGCCCTGATCATCAACAAGCGCTTCTCGAACGTGCCGCAGGGCACGCCGATCATGATGTTCAACTGGGCTGAAGACTCGATCATCCGCGAACGCCTGTGGGTGGCTGCCGAGAAGCAGGGCAAATACGAGTTGTTCGCAGAGCAGCTGCCCGGCAAGCCCGGCGACAAGGGCCCGATCAACTGATGCATGAAACAAAGACGCGTCGCAGCTGATGCGACGCGCTGGAGTTCCCTCCCAGCTGAAGTGAGTTCGGGCCGCGCGTGCCGCGCGCGGCCTGATATGACCAACGAGCCGGCCGCGCTGACAAGGAGCGACTGGCTGCAAGGAGAAGCGAACCGTTCGATGTTACGATTCCTGCTCGTGCGAATAGCCTCCGCGATCCCCGTTCTCTTCATCCTGAGCGTGGTGACTTTCGCGATCATCCAGGCCCCGCCCGGCGACTATGCCGATTATATAAGATCCCAGCTGATCAATCAGGGCGGCGCATCCTACGCCCAGGCCGAAGCGCAGGCGCAAGCCTACCGGATCGAGCACGGCCTCGATAAGCCGATGGTAGTCCAATATGTCAACTGGATCGGCGGCATCGTCACACGCGGCGATTTCGGCTACAGCATGTTCTACAACAAGCCGGTCGCCGACGTCGTCGGCGAGCGTCTGCCGCGGACGTTGCTCCTGGCGCTCGTCTGCCACATCTTCGCCTCCCTGCTCGGCATCGGCTTCGGCATCTGGGCCGCGACGCGCCAATATAGCTGGATCGACAGCATGCTTTCGGGAATCTCCTTTCTCGGCATGACGGTGCCGCGCTTCCTGATGGCGCTGATCATCGTCTATCTCCTGGTCTTTCAGTTCAACGTGACCGAGATCGGCAGCTTCTTCTCGCCGCAGTATGGCGGCGCGCCCTGGTCCTGGGCGAAATTCGTCGATCTCGTCAGCCATGTCTGGCCTGTTGTGGCGATCGCCACCTTCGGCGGGCTCGCCTACAATATGCGCGTCATGCGCGGCAATCTGCTCGACACGCTGAATGCGCAATATGTCGAGACGGCGAAGGCAAAGGGGCTCTCCGGCGGCGCAGTGGTGATGCGCCATGCGGTGCCGAACGCGCTGCATCCGCTCGTCATGTATCAGGGCGTGGTGCTGCCCTACATGCTGACGGGTGAGATCGAAACCGCGATCATCTTCGCGCTGCCGACTGTCGGCCCGGCGATCGTCGGCTCGATGGCGATCGGCGACGTCTATGTCACGGCGACCTTCATGATGGTGCTGTCCGCGACTCTGATCGTCGGCAATATCATCGCCGACATGCTGCTCGCTCTGCTCGATCCCCGCGTGCGCCAGTTCGGAGGAGCCTGAGATGCTTGCTTTCGATTCTTCCGACACGCCCCCGACAACCGAACCCGCGATCAAAAAGCCTTCGCATGGCAGCGAAAGTTATCTCGCGCTCGTTTGGCGCCGGCTGCGGCGCTCCTGGACTGGCGTGGCCGGGCTCGTGCTTGTCGGGCTCTTGCTCATAATGGCGGTCTTTGCTGATTTCTTCGCGCCGATGGATCCGAAGGCGACCGATGTCGGCTTCGCGCCGCCGCAGGTGATGAGCTTCCACGACAAGGACGGAAACTTCGTCTTCCAGCCGCGCGTCTATGCGCTGTCGGATTCCGAGGAGCTCGATCCCGTCACCTTCCAGCCGATCGTCGGCGTCGATTACGACAATCCGCGGCTGCTCGGCTTCTTTGTAAAGGGCGCTGAGTACAAGCTGTTCGGCCTGATCCCCGCGAACCGACACTTCTTCGGCTCGGTCGACGGCCAGCCGGTGCATTTCCTCGGCACCGACAAATTCGGCCGCGACGTGCTGTCGCGCGCCATCATCGGCTCGCGCATCTCGCTGATGATCGCACTGACCGTGGTCTTCATCGTCACGCTCATCGGCACGACGGTCGGCATGGTGTCGGGCTATTTCGGCGGCACCTTCGACATCTGGCTGCAGCGTTTCGTCGAACTGGTGCTCGCCTTCCCGCAGCTGCCGCTCTATCTCGCATTGACCTCGCTGATCCCGGTGACGGCGCCGACCAATGTCTTCCTCGCCTTCGTCATCGTCGTCATGTCGGCGCTCGGCTGGGCGCAGATGTCGCGCGAGGTCCGCGGCAAGACGCTCGCGCTTGCCCGCATCGATTATGTCCGGGCGGCGATGGCCGTCGGCGCCACCGACAAGCGCATCATCATCCAGCATATCCTGCCGAACGTGATGAGCCATGTCATCGTCGCGGTGACGCTGCACATACCGAGCGTCGTGCTGCTCGAATCCTTCCTCGGTTTCTTAGGGTTTGCCGTCAAGCCGCCGCTGATTTCCTGGGGGCTGATGCTGCAGGATACGGCGACCTATTCGGTCATCGGTTCCTACCCCTGGATTCTCTCTCCCGTCGGCTTCGTGCTCGTCACCGTCTTCGCCTTCAATGCGCTCGGCGACGGACTGCGCGACGCGGTCGATCCTTATTGAGGTGATCGATATGGCTCTTGCACTTGTCAATTCCTTCGCCCCGCCCGTCCGTCACGACCATGATGGCCGCTCGGATACCCCGATCATCGACGCCCGCAACGTGGCGGTGAATTTCAAGGTCGAGCATGGCATCGTCGAAGCCGTCAAGGACGTCTCTTTCCAGCTCTACCGCGGCGAGACGATCGCCATCGTCGGTGAATCCGGATCCGGCAAGTCGGTGACGGCGCGCACGGTGATGGGGCTCCTGTCGAAGCGCGCCGTCGTCTCCGACAAGTCGACGGTTTCCTATGACGGCAGCAACATCCTGAAATTCTCCGAGCGGGCCCGCCGCAAGCTCCGCGGCGATCGCATCTCGATGATCTTCCAGGAGCCGATGAGCTCACTGAACCCGATCTATACGATCGGCAGCCAGATCGTCGAGGCGATCCGCGTGCACCGCCGCGTGAGCCGGAGGGATGCGGAAAAGCGGGCGCTGGAACTGCTCGAACATGTGCAGATCCCCGATCCCGCCGCGCGGTTGAAGCAATATCCGCATCAGCTTTCCGGCGGCCAGCGTCAGCGCGTGATGATCGCCATGGCGCTCGCCAACGATCCCGACGTCTTGATCGCCGACGAGCCGACGACGGCGCTCGACGTCACAGTGCAGGCGCAGATCCTGAACCTCATCCGCAACCTGCAGAAAGAGCTGGGGATGGCCGTCATCCTCATCACGCATGATCTGACGGTGGTGCGGCAGTTCTCTGATTACGTCTATGTGATGCAGCATGGCGAGGTGCGCGAGCACAATGTCACCGAGGCGCTCTTTGCCAATCCCCAGCACCCCTACACGCGGCATCTGCTCGCCTCCGAGCCGCGTGGGCAAGCCAATCCGCTGCCGGCGGGATCGGATGTCATCCTAGATGCCAAGGGTGTGCGGGTCGCCTTCATGCTGCGCCATGGCACCTTCCTCAAACCGGAGATGCGCGAGCTCGTCGCCGTCGACAGCCTCGATCTCTCGCTGCGCCGTCACGAGACGCTCGGCCTTGTCGGCGAATCCGGTTCCGGCAAGACGACCTTCGGCCAGGCGATCCTGCGGTTGAACACGCCCCAGGCGGGCGAGATCCATTTCGACCGTCAGCCGATCCACGGCCTTTCCCGCGCCGGGATGCGGCCTCTGCGCGCCCGCATGCAGGTGGTGTTCCAGGATCCGTTCTCCTCGCTCAACCCACGCATGACGATCGGCCAGATCATCGAGGAGGGCCTCGTCGTCAACCGGCTGGGCGCCACCCGTGGCGAACGGCAGGACCGGGTGCGCGAGGCGCTCGTCGCCGCCGGCATGCCGGGTAATATCCTGTCGCGTTTCCCGCATGAATTTTCCGGCGGCCAGCGCCAGCGCATCGCAATCGCGCGCGCCATCGCGCTGGAGCCGGAATTCATCCTGCTCGACGAGCCGACATCCGCACTCGACTTGTCCGTCCAGGCGCAGATCATCGAACTGCTGCGCAAGCTGCAGGACGAGCGGGGCTTGAGCTACCTCTTCATCTCCCACGACCTCAAGGTCGTCCGGGCGCTCTGCCATCGCGTCATCGTCATGCAGCATGGCAGGATCGTCGAAGAGGGGCCCGTCAACGAAGTTCTCACCAATCCCAAGACCGCCTACACCGAACGGCTCGTCAAGGCCGCTTTCGAGGTAGCATGATTATCGAATGCCGGAGGCTATAATGGCAGGAAATCCCAAAATCACCTTCATCGGAGCTGGCTCCACCGTCTTCATGAAGAACATCATCGGCGACGTGCTGCAGCGTCCCGCACTCTCGGGCGCGACGATCGCGCTGATGGATCTCAATCCGCAGCGGCTTGAGGAAAGCGCCATCGTCGTCAACAAGCTGATCTCGACGCTCGGCGTCAAGGCCAAGGCCGAGACCTATTCCGATCAGCGCAAGGCGCTTTCAGGCGCCGATTTCGTCGTCGTCGCCTTTCAGATCGGCGGCTACGAACCCTGCACCGTCACCGACTTCGAGGTGCCGAAGAAATACGGGCTGCGCCAGACGATCGCCGATACGCTCGGCGTCGGCGGCATCATGCGCGGGCTTCGCACCGTGCCGCATCTCTGGAAGGTCTGCGAGGACATGCTGGCCGTCTGCCCCGAGGCGATCATGCTGCAATATGTCAACCCGATGGCGATCAACACCTGGGCGATATCGGAGAAATATCCGACGATCCGCCAGGTCGGCCTCTGCCATTCGGTGCAGGGCACGGCGATGGAGCTCGCCCACGATCTCGACATTCCCTACGAGGAGATCCGCTACCGCGCCGCCGGCATCAACCACATGGCCTTCTATCTCAAATTCGAGCATCGCCAGGGCGACGGCTCCTACCGCAACCTCTATCCCGATCTCCTGCGCGCCTATCGCGAGGGCAGGGCGCCGAAGCCAGGCTGGAACCCGCGCTGCCCGAACAAGGTGCGCTACGAGATGCTGACCAGGCTCGGCTATTTCGTCACCGAAAGCTCGGAGCATTTCGCCGAATACACGCCCTATTTCATCAAGGAGGGCCGCGAGGACCTGATCGAGAAATTCGGCATTCCGCTCGATGAATACCCGAAGCGCTGCATCGAGCAGATCGAGCGCTGGAAGGGCCAGGCCGAGGCCTACCGCAGCGCCGACAAGATCGAGGTCAAGCCGTCGAAGGAATATGCCTCCTCGATCATCAACTCGGTCTGGACCGGCGAACCCTCTGTCATCTACGGCAATCTCCGCAACAATGGCTGCATCACCTCGCTGCCGGAAAATTGCGCTGCCGAAGTGCCCTGCCTGGTCGACGCCTCTGGCATCCAGCCGACCTTCATCGGCGATCTGCCGCCGCAGCTGACGGCGCTGATGCGCACCAATATCAACGTGCAGGAACTGACGGTGCAGGCGCTGATGACCGAAAATCGCGAGCACATCTACCACGCCGCGATGATGGACCCGCATACGGCGGCCGAACTCGACCTAGACCAGATCTGGTCGCTGGTCGACGACCTGCTCGCCGCCCACGGCGACTGGCTGCCCGAATGGGCCCGCACAAACCGTAAAGTCCAGGCGGCCTGATCCCCTCTCCCGGGTGAGGCGTCGAGAGCCCCGCGGTGGCAACGGCCGCGGGGCTTTTTGCGATTTAGTGGTGAAATCGAGCGAACTCGGCTGCACCCGGCTGGCAGATGAAGCGCGCGCCGACGGCGAAATGCGACGCCGTGCTTATCGTGTAGTAGACGCCCAGATACCTGAGAAGTTCGCCGGCCGGCTGGGCGTTCATTTTGGGTGTTGCATGGCGCCGATCAGTTGGCTCATCATCTCACCTATTCGGCGATTTTGGCGATCACGTTCTGGCAAGGTAACCTCCTCAACGGATGAAGCAACATGGTCGACTTACCGCGTCGGTTTGCCTCCTGGGAGCATTGGAATTATCGCGAAGCGCTTCCGCGCGATGAACTCCGGCACCACCGGCGCCACGAACATCGTGCCGAACGGAATTGTCGTTTTGATCCTAAGCCGCCCTCGCGCGGCGCCTCCCGCCGCCTGCTGATCCGCGTCATTCAGCCTGCAGGATCCTCAGCGCGGCATGATGATAGGCCTCACCTTCTTCCGTGTGCGTCAGAGCGCGAGTTGTCCGCACCAGAAGACGCGTGCCGAGCCTCGCTTCCAGGCGTGCGATCAATTTACTCACAGCCGACGGAGCGATGTCGAGATTGCGGGCGGCAGCGGAGAATCCCCCGTCCTGCACGACGCGTGCAAACACTTACATTTCGCCGGAGCGTTCCATCGGAATCCGCGGCATTGATGATCCTCCGTTCAGGCAATAGTGCCGGCGAGGGCGCTCGCGTTGTCATTACGGGACGCGACCGCAAGAAACTCGACAGCGCGATTGCCGATATCAAGGCGTCCGCTGATTCTGACATCATCGGGGTTGTCGCGGATGCAGCCAGCGCCGAGGGTGCCGCGATCATTGCCAAGGCCGAGCGTTCGGTCGATATCCTCGTCAACAATCTCGGCATTATGAGAGCAGATCGAGGCCGAGTTTTTCGCCACTGCCCGCTCGGCATCGATCCTGCAGAAACGGCGTTCTCACCGTCACTCTGCCTAAGACCGAAAGGCGCAGTCACAGGTCAAACGCATCGCCATCAGAAGCTGATCGAAACGAGCACGCCGCGGCCGGGACTTTGCCGGCATTCGTTTTGGTAAGGACACGCTCGAGCGAAGCCTTCCGTGAGCAAGTTGGCCCCGATCTTCCCCGTTGGTTCGACTGATGTTTTTGAGAGGCCGGCGTGATGGTGTCCATCCACCGCGGCTGAGTGCCGTTGCCGAGGAGGGTCGCGCGATTGTCGCTTGGGAGCGGACCGAGAAATTGCCTCCGCACGACCCAACTCTGGCAGGGGTGGATCGCCAGGAGGAAGGCAGCCAGCGATCGAAAATTACTGTCTTTCTCCCGCGATCCGGTTAAATAACCTGATTGTACCAATGCAGTTCCCGTACGATGGCGGACAAACAAGGCTGCCCGTGGTTCCACTTAGTGACATCAGTCGTTTCGCTGCTTCGGGGCTCTAGGTGCGCGCGAAGCCTTCTTTCAAAAGTTTCTTGCCTATCCCTTCGCCGTTCGTTCGGTAGATGTAGGCGAGCCCACGCTGCGACGACAGCTGGAATCCGTTAGGTGACATCGGCTCATCCGGCGCTGTTCCAGAACGTTCGCCGTCCACCTGGGGCAATCCATCGGCTAAGCTGTGCCTAAGCGGTTTGTTTTGCGCCACTCTTCGTACTCTGCGCGGGCATCGTCATGAAGCGGGTAGTAGCGCTGCAGCGACCCGCCCTCCATAAGCTTCGCCCGAGAAAACTCCTCCCAATCGTGATGCTTTTGGGATTCTTCGATTACCATCGGGGCCATAGCGACCGGAAGCACCACCACCCCGTCATCGTCGGCGACGATGATGTCTCCGGGTATAACGGTGACACCTCCGCAGGCAATCGGAACGTTGACGGCGTTCGGATAGATGCTCGTCTGGACATGGTAGTTGGGCGTCCAGCCGCGTAGCCAGAGCGCGAGATCGAGCTTTTCGACATTGGGCCGATCGCGCATGCACCCATCGATCACGATTCCAGCGCCGCCTCTGCCCTTGAAATACGTCGACATCATATCGCCAAAGACGCCCGAGCTCATGTCGCCGCGCGCGTCGACCACGACCACATCCCCCTCCTGCACGTGATAAAGCACGTGCCGGTGCAACTGCGTCTCCGGATCTGCATATTCTCCCTCGGTGAAAAGGTCCGGCCGCTGCGGCAGGAACTGAAGCGTCAGGGCCGGGCCGACGATCGACTTCCCGCGGCTCTGCGATACAGGGCCGAGCATATGCGGATTGCGGAAGCCCATGTGGCCGAGCGTACCGGCAATGGTCGCGGCGCCGATCTCCTTCAGTGCGTCGATCAAGTCTCTCGGCGGTCGCGTAATATCGGGCGTATGCGTCATTTTAGGCTCCGGTGGATGAAACTACCAGTTAGTGACAGAACCGTCGCGGCGCTTCAGGTGAGGCGCTTCCCAGAAACGAAAACTCTCAGCCTTGACGGCCTCTTCGTTGACCTCGACGCCAAGCCCCGGCAGATGGCTGACCGGATATTCGGGGCCGTCGAGCCGTGGTTGCACGGGGAAGAATTCGAAATTGTCGAAGCCTAGCTTTGCTTCGGGCGACCTGGTCTCGAGCCAGGCGAAATTCGGTACCGCTGCGGCGAGATGAATGGTCGCGGCCGTGCAGACGGGGCCGAGGGGATTGTGCGGCATCAGGTCCACGTAGTGCGCCTCGCTCCAACCAGCGACCTTCATCGCTTCGGTGAGCCCGCCCACATTGCAAACATCGAGCCGGTTGAACTGATGGATGCCTCGCTCGATGTAAGGCAGGAATTGCCACTTGCTGGCAAATTCCTCGCCGATCGCGAACGGGATGTCGGTCATCGTGCGCAGGGATTCGTAGGCCTCTGGTGTCTCGTCTCGTATCGGCTCCTCGAGGAAATCAAGCACGCCACGGCCGAGCTTGTTGCAGAAGCTCGCCGCCTCTGCCACCGACAGGCGATGATGATAATCGATGCCGAGGACGACGTCGTCGCCCATTGCCTCGCGCGCCTTGTTCAGCATCGCTGCGGTAGCGCCGATCGACTCCCGCGGCTCAAAGATGTCCTTGCTGTTTTGCCCGATGGGGAAGAAGCGGATCGCCTGCCACCCTTGTGCTCGGAGTTCGCGGGCGCGTTCGATGGCGACCTCGCCCTCCGCCTCGTCGCCGGTCGAGGCGAAGGTAGGAATGCGGTCGCGCTGCTTGCCGCCCAGCAGTTCGTACGCCGGAACCCCCAGCGCCTTGCCCTTGATGTCGTGAAGGGCAATGTCGATGGCCGAAATCGCCGCCTGCAGAACGCGCCCGCCTTCGAAGTACTGGCTGCGATAAATTTCCTGCCAAATCCGACCAATCTGCATCGCGTCGCGGCCGATGAGAAATTCGCGAAAATGCTCGATCGCCCCGGCCACGGCCTTCTCGCGACCGCTCAAACCGCTCTCGCCCCAACCGAAGATGCCGTCGTCGGTCTCCACCTTGACCAGCATCTGGTTGCGCGTTCCGACCCATACAGGATAGGACTTGATCGCCGTGATTTTAAGCTTCGTCATCCACGCCCTCGTTTCGCACGCATCCGCTTTGTCTCAGTTGGCCTTCAGCGCCATTTCTGTTTCGCCGTCGAACAGATGCATCCGCTCCTGATCGAACTCGAGCCAAATCTGTTCGTCGGGCGCGACGGCGATTGTCGGCGGTACGCTGACATTGACGAGGGCGCCGGACAGGAACGCCTGTACGAAGGTGACGTCTCCGGTCGGCTCCACTGTGTAGGCCTTGGCAGGGATGCTTCCAGGCACCGCACTCTTGTGCAGCTTGATCGTCGAGTGACGTGCGCCGAGCACGACTTTCCTGGTTGTTGCCCTGTCGACCTTCCGGGCGTTGGTTGGCGAAAGATCGAGGCGCCAGCCCTCCGCACTGGTCAACACGGTGTTGCCGTTTGCCGTTGATGCCTCCAGCGGGATAAGGCTCATCGCCGGGCTGCCGACGAAGCTGGCGACGAACATGTTCACCGGATGGGCAAAGATCTGCGCCGGTGAATCGTATTGCTGCAGGTAGCCGCCGTTCATCACCGCCATCCTGTCGGCCATGGTAACCGCTTCGAGCTGGTCGTGCGTCACGTAGATGATCGTCGCCTTGAGGTCCTGGTGAAAACGCTTGATCTCCGACCGCATCTGCACGCGCAACTTTGCGTCGAGGTTGGACAGCGGTTCATCCATCAGGAATACCGCCGGATCGCGAACGAGGGCACGGCCCAGCGCCACGCGCTGCTGTTGCCCGCCCGAAAGTTCGCGCGGCTTGCGCTCGAGCAGCTGCGTCATGTCGAGCACTCGCGCTGCTTCCTTGACTTTCTTGTCGATCTCGTCCCTTGGCAATTTGCGCATCTGCAGCGGGAACGCCAGATTTTTGTAGACCGATTTCTGCGGATAGAGCGCGTAGTTCTGGAACACCATTGCGATGTCGCGGTCCTTGGGGTCGAGGTCATTGACCACCCGGTCGCCGATGACGATGTCGCCAGATGTGATGGGGATGAGCCCCGCTACAAGATTGAGCGTGGTTGTCTTGCCACAGCCTGAAGGGCCGACGAGCGCAACGAATTCGCCGTCGTTGACCGTCAGCGAAACTTTGTTGACAGCTTTGAAGCTGCCATAGGTCTTGACCAGATCTTTGAGGACCACGTGGGCCACCGGCAACTCCCCTAGTGCTTGACTGCGCCTTCGGTGAGGGCGCGTACGAAGTATCGTTGTAGGACGAGGAACAGGACGACGACGGGCACGCTCATCATGAAGCTGGCCGCCATCAGGCCCGGAAAGTCCGTTGTATTTTCCGAAAAGAAGCGCTGGATGCCGACCGGCAGAGTCAGCTGCTCGTTCTTGGAGAGGAAGGTGTAGGCGTAGATGTACTCGTTCCACGCGCCGATGAAGGAATAGATTGCCGTGGCGATGATTCCTGGCGCCGAGAGCGGCATCACAATCCGGACAAAGGCCTGGAACCGCGTCGCCCCGTCGATGCGCGCCGCCTGCTCGAGTTGCACCGGGATGTTGTCGTAGAATCCCTTGAGGAGCCAGATTGCCAGCGGCAGGCCGAATGTGAGGTAGGTGAGGACAAGCGATCCGTGCGTGTTCACGAGCCCGATCGCGCGCATCAGGATGAAGAGCGGCACGAGAAAGATCACTGCCGGGAACATGTTGCGAAGCAAGACGGAGAAGAACAGAAAGTTCCGGCCCGGGAAGGTGAAGCGCGAAAACGCGTAGGCCGCAGGAACCGCCACGATCACTGAAAGGATGGTCGTGGCGGTGGACACGAAAAGGCTGTTCCAGAAGAAGCGCAAGAAGTCCTGGCCGACGCTGTTTTGCGGATCGAGCAGCTTCTGGTAGCTGGCGAGGGTGGGTTGGTCCGGCCACCATTGCGGCGGAAATTGCATGGCCGCGAAGCCGGACTTGATCGAGGTGCTCAGCATCCAGATCATCGGTAATGCGGTGTAAAGCAGCATGAATACAAGGAATATACGTCCGCCCCACCGCCACCCATCGATGCGCATACGGCGATGGGTCAGGGGCCGATGAGTAGTCTCGGCAATTATGCTCATTTGCTCCCATCCTTCTGCTCGTTGCCGCTCAGTGCACGGACGTAGAAGTAACCGAGCGACATCAGGATCAAGAACAGCAGCACCGAATAGGCCGATGCCACCCCCCAGCGCTGGCGGCCGAAGGCGAGTTCATAAATGTGGGTGATCCAGATATGCGATGCGTTCGACGGTCCGCCGCCGGTCATGATCCAGGGGATGATGAAAGAATTGAAGTTGGCAACTGCCAGCAGAAGGATCGTCACCGTCGAGACATTTCTCAAGTGCGGAAATGTGACGTGCCAGAATCGCTGCCATGCATTGGCTCCGTCGACTTTTGCGGCGCGCAGCAACTGGTCGGGAACCGTCTGCAGGCCAGCCATCATCATGATCATTGCAAAGGGAAACTCGCGCCAAATATTGACGACGATCAGAGAGGGCAGCACTGTGCTGACGCTGTCGATGAAATTCGGCGGCCGGTCGGCCCATCCGAGGCCGACCAGCACCGCGCCGATTATTCCAAAGTCCGAATGGTAGATCCACTTCCAGATATAGGACGCGGCGACCGCGCTGATGACCCAGGGAATGATGAGGACGGCGCGCAGGACGCCGCGGCCGACAAAGTCACGGTTAAGCGCCAGTGCGCAGGCAAATCCCAGGACAAATGCGATCAAAGTGGATGCCAGTGTCCAGATGAGAGTGTTCGAGGTAACCGTCCAGAACACCGGACTTGTGAGGATGGCGATGTAGTTGTCGAAACCGACGAAGATTTTGTCCCGGAGCTGCAAGGCGGGCGGTGTATTAAAGAACGACAGCTCGATCGTGTAGTAGATCGGGTAGGCAATGACGATGAGCATTACGGCGAGCGAAGGCAGCACGTACGCGTAGTCAGCGCGATGCTCCCAAATCTTTCGCAGCGCGCCGGCCCGATCGGGTTGCAGTCTTCGCCGAGCATCGGCCTTGCCAGTCAAGATCGTCACTGTGCGGTGCCCTTATTCTTCGGAACAAACCGGCTGCAATCGAGGTGCAGCCGGTCAGATCGTCAGGCTTGGACTAGAGTCCGCCGTCCATCAGGTCTTTGACCTTCTTGGCCGCGTCGTCCGCTGCCTGGTCGACGGTCATGGCTCCGGTCAGGGCATTCTGCAGCATATCGGGGACGATGATGTTCATGATCTCGGGGGACTGTGGCAGCGCCGGGAACGGGATTCCGTAAGGCAGCATCGATGTTGTGACATCAAGGAACTTGATACTGTCCAGACGTTCCTTCATCCATTTGGTCTTGAAGCCGTTAAGGTTGCCCGGGTTTGAGCCGGCGTAGGCCATCTTCAGCGACCATTCGGGGCTCGTCCACATGCAGATGATAGCCTTTGCAGCCGGCTCGTCGACCTTGCCGCCCTCGACATATTCGGGCTTCAGGATGTGGATGTTGGAGCCGCCAAACACGACGGCACGCTTGCCATCGGGGCCGGTCGGAATGAGGCCGTAGCGCATGTTGTCGATGACGGTCTGCGCTTTTTCCTTGTCGCTGCCCGTCGTCTTCTTCTGCAGGTCGAGCATGACGTTGTAGTCGGACGGGTGCGAGATCATCATGCCGAGCTGGCCAGCGAGGAAGAGGGGCTGGTTGTCGGCCTGCTGGTTGGTGAGCGCCGAAACCGGAACCGACTTGTCGCGAACATACATATCGTAGGAGGCCTGCAATGCCGCCTTGCTCTGCGGGCTATTGAGCTGGACTTCTTTATAGGTTGGGTTGGCGGTCGCTTCGTCGAAGACGCCGCCGCCATAGGCCCAGAGCTGCGGCATGAAGCGGTACGGCGTATTGCCGGCATTCTTGCGAGCCACGAGGCCGTAACCGGCAACGCCAAGCTTGTCGTGGATCTGCTTGGAATACTTGACGACGTCGTCCCAGGTCGCCGGAGCCTTGTCGGGATCGAGGCCTGCACGCTTGAAGATGTCGGCGTTCCAGATGAACGCCATCGTCTCGTTGTTGGTCGGGATGCCGTAAGTTACCCCTTCCCAGGTTACGGCCTTCATGGCGCCCGGCCAGAAATCCTCGGTCGAATACCCGACATCTTCGGGCTTGAGCGGCTCGAGATAGCCCTTTGCGGCGAACTCGGTGCCGCCCAGGATTTGCAGGCGGACCGCCATGGGCGCTGCATTGCCAAGGAGCGCGGTCCGGAACTTGTCCAGCAGGTCGTTATAGGTGAGAGCTTGTTCCTCAAGCTGGATGTTTGGGTAGGTTTTGCGGAAGTTCTCGAAGAACTCCTTATAATACTGGCGCAGGAGGTCGGGGTCGCCCTCGAACACGCCCTGATACCAGAATGTCAGCCGCCCCTTATAGTCGAGGGGGGTGACCTTACCGCAATCGGCCGCCGTGTCGAACTCCTGCGTGCCGGCGATGGAGCGCACATATTGCGGTGACCATTGGCTCAAGTCGACCGGCGCGCTGAGCGCAGGCACGGACATCAACGATACCATCAAAGCAGTGGATACGGTGCCGCGCACGACGACACCGCCGAGTGAAAGACTCGTCATAGGGATCCTCCCAGGTTTTCTCCAAGCCGCTCTGCATCGAGGCGAGCGGTCTTGCTCCCAGGCCGTGGGATTCTCCCACCTAATGTATCCCTTCGACCTTATCATACATTTTCATGTCGAAGATTGTCTGTCAACTGGAGAAATCGTACATTGTTTTGGGAAGTTTCGCATGATATCCGATGAATGCATGTATGGATTGGGGACAGTCTTGGCCGAAACAAGCGAATTCAAAGCACAGCCCCCGAGGGGATCGACGCTACAGGGGCCTCGAGCGAGGGCGCGTCTGTTTACCAACTGATCAGGGACGACATCATCGAAGGGCGGCTCGCGGCCAACGAGCGGCTCGTCATCACCGATCTCGCCCGGCGCCACGGCACCTCGACCAACCCCGTGCGGGAGGCTTTGCAACTTTTGCGCGGAGAGGGTTTTGTCACCTTTGTTCCCAACCGCGGAGCGCGCGTCCGGCCCATCGATCAGGACTTTGTTCGGGATATCTACGAGATCGGCGTTTTGATCGAGCCGTCGTTGACGCGCTGGTTCGTGAATATGGCCACGGTGGAGGACATCGCTGAACTCGAACGAATCCAAGGCCTCATTGAAGAGAACAACTTTACCGACACGGTAAGACACAGCGAACTGGATACCGCCTTTCATACCGTCATGTACCGGAAGCACTACAACCGTCATGCTGCCGAGCTTTGGTGGAAGCATCGCGAAGTGCTTCGAGCCGTGAGCCGCCGCTTCGATTTCACGCTTGCCCGGCGTGCAGCGATCCTGAGCGAGCATCGCGAACTTATCGCGCATGTCAAAGCCGGAAGGGCGAACGAGGCCGCCGAACTTATTGCAAGCCACGTCGAGGGCTCAGGCCGGCACATCCTCGAACACATGCGTGCCCGCAACGCCGCTCGCGCAGGATAGAATATCCGTCATGAATAACGTTACCGCGAACAATTCAGGTAGAGGCAGTTGAGATGAAAATCACCAACGTTCGGCCGTGGCTCATCAGATCGGATGCATCTTATTGGGGAGAGTTTCTGTTTGTCGAAGTCACGACCGACGAAGGGGTGAGCGGTTGGGGAGAGATCACCACCACGACAAGGCTTGCCAATCGGGCCCTCTGCACAATCTTGCGGCAGATCGGCGCCGCTTTGATGGGCGAGGACCCGGCGCGCATCGAGTATCTTTGGCACAAGGTTTTCCGTAGCTTCACCTACATGGGCAGCCGCGGCGCCGCCGTCGAATGCGTAAGCGCCATCGACATAGCCCTCTGGGACATCCGGGGCAAAGTCCTCGGCAAGCCGATATATGAGCTCTTGGGCGGACCGGTACGCGACCAAATTGCCCTCTACACCCATCCCAACCAGGCCAAGTTTACCAGCAAGGAGGCGGTGGTAAGGGAAATTCGAGACATCGTCGAGTCCGGCCACACGGCGCTCAAATTCGATCCTTTCCCGTACCAGGGCAGCGCCGCCGATGGACAGCCTCGCGAACAACGAAATGGCTACCTCGATGGCAGCATGACGCGCAGGGATGAGCGTGAGGCCGCCGAACTCACTGCTCTGATCCGCGAAACGGCGGGCCCTGATGTCGACATCCTCATCGATGCGCATGGCCGGTTCGACGTTCCCACCGCCATTCGCCTTTGCCGCAGTCTCGAGGAAGCCGGTCAGATCGACTGGTTCGAGGAGCCCTGTCCGCCCGAGAGCCTCAACGCTCTCAGACAGGTCCGCGAGAAGGTCAGCGCCCCTATCTCGTGGGGCGAGCGCGGCCACACGAAATGGGATTTCGTGCCGGTGCTCGAAAAAAGGCTCGCCGACTACATCATGCCTGATGTCACCTGGACCGGCGGCATTACTGAACTCAAGAAGATTTCTGCCCTGTGCGAAGCCTACTACATTCCCGTCTCGCCGCATGACGCCGCAGGGCCGATCAACGTGGTTGCCGGAGCGCAGGTGATGATGACCGTTCCGAATTTCTACAAGCTTGAAACGTCAGAGTGGAACCTCGGCAAATACGATCACTTGATCGACACACCACTCGATGTTTCCAACGGCAACCTCACGCTTACGCCCAAGCCTGGTCTCGGCGTTGAGATGAACCGCGAATATCTTCAAAACCACGAGATAGAACTCGACTAGCCAACACCGCTCTCGGCCGCCCCAGCGTACGCGGCGATGGGCTCCCCACCAGAACGAGGAAAAGTCATGCCAGAGGCATATTCAGCCGACGAGGCGCTCAATCGGGTGAACACGCATTCCAAGCCCTCAGACCTTCGCATCACCGACATGCGGGTAGCCGAAATTACCGGAGCGCCGTTCGCCTCAGTGCTGCTCAAGATTTACACGAACCAGGGCATCGTCGGGCTGGGCGAGGTGCGCGACGGCGCCAGCGCCACCTACGCGCTGATGCTGAAGAGCCGGTTGCTTGGTGAAAATCCTTGCGACATCGACCGCCTGTTTCGCCGGATCAAGCAGTTCGGTGGCCACGGCCGGCAAGGTGGCGGCGTATCGGCGGTTGAAATCGCCTTGTGGGACCTTGCCGGAAAAGCCTACGGCGTTCCTATCTACCAGATGCTTGGCGGCCGTTTTCGGGAGAAAGTGCGCCTCTATTGCGATACCGACGCCGCGGTGGCGAGCGGCACCGCAACCGGAAGGCGCCTCAAGCAGCGCATGGAGCTCGGCTTCACCTTCCTCAAGATGGATCTGGGTCTGATGCAGATCGCTGATGTGCCCGGTGCGGTCGTCTTCCCTGCCGGTTCACTGGAAGGGTATCGAAGCAGTCCCCTTCGGGGGCCGCTGAAGACCATGGAAGAGCGGCGTATGCGCAACGCTTCATACGATCTGCATAACGTCCCGCACCCGTTTACCGGCCTGCACTTTTCGGACAAAGGCCTCGATCTGCTCGAGCAATACATCGCCGAAGTCCGCGAGGTCATCGGCATGGATGTGCCGCTGGCGATCGATCATATCGGCCATATCTCGATGCAGAATGGCATCCGCCTTGCCAGGCGAATCGAGAAATATGTGCCGGCCTGGCTCGAGGATGTGATCCCATGGCAGTATACCGAGCAATACCGACAACTCCAGGACGCCACCACGGTGCCGATCTGCACCGGCGAGGATATATACCTTAAGGAGGGCTTCGAGCCGCTGCTGAACAGCGGCGGTGTCTCCGTTATCCACCCTGACCTGCTCTCCAGTGGAGGTATCCTCGAGACCAAGAAGATCGGCGACATGGCGCAGGACCGAGGTGTCGCCATGGCCATCCACATGGCAGAAAGCCCGATCGCCGCGATGGCGGCCGCACATGTCGCGACCGCGACCGAAAATTTCATGGCGCTCGAATACCATTCCGCCGATGTCGACTGGTGGGACGATATCGTCACCGGCCTTCCCAAGCCGCTGGTAAAAAACGGCTTCATCACTGTTTCGGACAAGCCGGGCCTTGGCATCGACGATGTCGTCGACGAGGTGATCTCAGAGCATCTGCAGCCGGGCGTCGCCGGCATCTGGCAACCTACGGATCACTGGGACGATGAGTATTCCTGGGATCGCACCTGGAGCTGAGGCAACGAAAGAAGATGAAGATCACCGATCTCCGCTGTGCCGTTATCGGCAGACACCCGATTGTCCGGATCATCACGGACGAGGGCCTCTATGGCCTGGGCGAAGTCGAATTCACCAAGTCATACCTCAAGCCTTTTGTGCTGCATTTTCGTGAGGCGCTGATCGGCGAGGACCCGACCGACGTCGAAAGAGTAATGCTGAAAATCCGCCAGCGCGGCTCCTTCAAGCCGTACGGTGCGGCGGTGAGCGCGATCGAGCATGCGCTTTGGGATATAGCCGGCAAGGCCGCCGGCGTGCCCGTCTATAAACTGCTCGGCGGCAAGGTGCGGGACAAAGTGCGCGTCTACAACGGCTCGGTTCGCCAGAAACGCACTGGCGATCGGCCGGAAGACTACGCCGCTGACGTCAAGTGGATGATGGAGCAGCCCCAGAACTTCTTCATGATCAAGCAAGGAATCTCGTTCCACTCCAACATGAAGGACAGCATTGAGGACTTCCACTACGGTGTGACGCAGAAGAAGGCCGGTTATCACGGTGCCATGGACCAGGGCGTGATCAGCGAGCGCGGCTTCAACCATATGCTCGACTGCGTGATCGCGATGAAGGAAGTGCTGGGCGACAAAGTCAGCCTGGCGCTCGACTGCGGCCCGGGCTGGATGCTGCCCGATGCGATCAGATTTGCTCGCGCGGTGGAGAAGTACAATTTGATGTGGCTCGAGGACATGCTGACAGGAGACTACGTGCCGTGGGTCAACCCGCAGGCTTATCGGGAGCTGACGACCTCCACCTCGACCCCGATCCATACCGGTGAGCAGATCTACCTCAGGCACAATTTCAAGGAATTGATCGAGACGCAGGCGGTCCGCGTCATCGGCCCCGACCCAGCCGACATTGGCGGGATTGCCGAGCTTAAATGGGTGGCTGAGCACGCTTACATGCACTCGATCCTGATGGCACCGCACGGCACGGCTAATGGGCTGCTCGGCCTCGGCGCGTTGATCAACGTCTGCGCCACGTTGCCGGCGAATTACATCGCTTTCGAATATCCCACTGCGTCCGACCCGTGGTGGGAGGATCTTGTCATCGGCCTGCCGTCGCAGATCGTCAAGGACAGCATGATCGACCTGCTGGAAGCGCCGGGGCTGGGGCTCGACATAGACGCCGAAGGGGCCAGGAAATATCTGATGGAAGAGGATGCGGGGTTTTTCGACTGAACCTCCCTCCACCTGCCGTTCCTATCCTGTCGGGCGCCAGGAAATAGTAGACTATCTGGCTGTCTTCAAATCCCCGAGCCGTCGAGCTGCTCGTCGTCGCCTTCCCAGGGCGAGGGCATCGAGGTGCGGTTGGCCGAGGGCATCGGCATCCAGCACTTCAACTCCGGCTCGGCATATTCGATGATGTGGCCCGGCGAGGAATCGGACGCGCGCCAGCCTTCTCCGGCGAACTGATCGCCATGCGACCAATAGGCGAGGTCGACTTCCGCCGGCCCCTGTTCGGAGGCGCGGATCGTCACCAGGATCCGGCTGCCGTCTCTCGGTGCGCTTGCCATGGGGCGCCAGCGGTCCGGTTCGTCCATCGTCTTTCCTCCTGCCTTGCTGCAGCTGCAACTGTCGCCTCGCCGTCGAAAGCGGTCAACCCAAACTTTGTAAGCGCGCTGGTGCAGGCGATCCCCGGCGTCCCAAAATTGGTGCCGGAGCGTTTTCCCCGGCTTTACCGGCCATCCCATTTGCCGGCCGGTTGCCAAAAAACCACAATTGCCCCACTTAAATCACTCTAACGACACTTCGGCATAAGAATTGGATTCTCGTTCGATGCGCATAGCCTGTTTTCTTATCGGTGCATTTCTTGCAATTGCACAGTCCGCCTATGCTGAGGTCGCAGCGCCGCCTGTCTTGAAGCCTCTGGCGCGGCAGGCGCAGGCCGCCGAGTTGAGCGCGCAGTTTCTCTCGCGATACAGCTACAAGCCGGTCCCGCTCGACGACGCCCTGTCGGCGAGGGTCATGGATCAGTTCATCAAGTCGCTCGATCCCGACCGCATGCTCTTCCTGCAGGCCGACATCGACAAGTTCATGGCCGACCGCAGCGAGATCGACGATGCCATCGAGCGGCAGGACTTGAAGATCGCGTTTGCGATGTTCAACGCCTATCAGCAGCGCGTGGTCGACCGCATGACCTATGCGCGCAGCCTGCTGAAGCAGGGCTTCGATTTCAGCGGCAAGGAAGATTATGCGGTGCTGCGCGAAAAGGCCCCCTGGCCGCAGTCGAAAGCCGAGAGCGATGATCTCTGGCGAAAGCGCGTCAAGAACGATTGGCTGCGCTTGAAGCTCGGCGGCAAGGACGACGCGGCCATTCGCGAAACGCTCGACAAACGCTATGAAAACACGCTCGAGCGCGCCTACAAATTCAAGAGCGACGACGTGTTCCAGTCCTTCATGGATGCCTATGCGACGTCGACCGACCCGCACACCGATTATTTCGGCGCGGCCGCCTCTGCCGACTTCAATGTGTCGATGAAGCTGTCGCTGTTCGGCATCGGCGCGGTGCTGCAGGAGCGCGACGATTACACGACGATCCGCGAGCTCGTGCCCGGCGGGCCGGCGCAGCTCTCCGGCAAGCTCGCCGTCGGCGACCGCATTACCGGCGTCGGCCAGGGCAAGGACGGGCCGATCAAGGAAGTGGTGGGCACCCGCCTCGATGAAGTCGTGCAGATGATCCGCGGCAAGAAAGGCTCCATCGTGCGCCTCGACATCCTGCCTGCCGATGCCGGCGCCGATGGCGTGCATCGCGTCATCAGCCTGGTGCGCGACAAGATCAGCCTCGATAAACAGGCGGCGAGGAAGACAGTGCTTTCGGTCAAGGCGGGCGAGGCCACGCGCAGGATCGGCATTATCACCCTACCGGTCTTCTACGAGGATTTCGAAGCCAAGAACAAGGGCGACAAGGATTACAAGAGCGCCAGCCGCGATGTCGCCAAGCTTCTTGCCGAGCTGAACCAGGAACAGGTCGACGGCGTTCTCATCGACCTGCGCAACAATGGCGGCGGTTCGCTGGAGGAGGCGATTGATCTCACCGGCCTCTTCATCGGCAAGGGCCCGGTCGTTCAGCAGCGCGCCGGCAACGGCAAGATCGACGTCAGGAGCGCCGACCTTGGAAAACCCGCCTGGACAGGCCCGATGGGCGTCCTGATCAATCGCGGCTCGGCCTCGGCTTCGGAGATTTTTGCCGCGGCGATCCAGGATTACGGGCGCGGCGTGATCATCGGCGAACCCAGCTTCGGCAAGGGCACGGTTCAGACCGTCGTCGATCTCGACCAGATCGTCCGCAACAGCAAACCCGAATACGGGGAGCTGAAGGTGACGATCGCCCAGTTTTTCCGGGTCAATGGCGGCACGACGCAGCTGCGCGGAGTCACCCCTGATATCAGCCTGCCCGGACTGTCTGATCCCGCGAGCTTCGGCGAGACCAGCTTTGACAATGCCCTGCCATGGGCGGAGATCAAGCCGGCGAAATATAAGCCCGAAGGCGATATCACGGCATTGCTGCCGGCCTTGCAGGGCCGCCACGAGGCGCGGGTCAAAGACGATCAGGACTTCCAGCGCCTGCTGCAGGATATTGCGGATCTGAAGGCGCAGCGCGAGAAAGGCGTCGTCTCCCTGAATGAAGCCGAACGCCGCAAGGAAGCGGCGGCTCGTGAGGCCCGTTTCAAGGCGCGGGCCGAAGCCGGCGATGGCGAAAACCTCACCGGAGACGACGGCCTGCAGGCGGACGAGCGCAGCCTGAGCGCCGATATCGCCATGGAAAATGCTCGCAAGAAGGCCAAGGACATCCTGCTCGACGAGGCCGCCGCCATCGTTGCGGACGAGGCGGATCTGCAGGGCGGCACCGTAAAGGCAGCCGCGCAGTAGGCGGGAAGAAAACGGTTGCACCGTGAGGCATGCTGACGCGATTGAAAGCGCGACGACGATCTATTTACTGCGATTGTGAAGGGGATGTCGTCACGCTCTGTACCTCCCGGGAGTGCCGCATATCGGTTCCAATTCACTCCCTTGGAGCTGCGATCTGCTGCTTTATCGCCTGGATCTCTTCGGTAAGCTTGTCGACATCGCTTTGCGATGCGGCTTCTGTCTTGGGGACTTCGATGTTCCCGTAGTCATCACAATCATCGGGGATAGCGTATCTGAAGCGAAGCTGGGCAGCGCCATCTGTCGCACTGACGACGATCGTACCTGCGCCGCTGATGAGCGGCACGGATATTTCATACATATCACCAGGGTTCACATCTAGTTTTTCAAGCTTTTTACCGCCTATGTCGGAATACGGATAATGCCCGTTGCTCACCGTGAGCTCTGTGTATTGTTCTTCGAAGTGAACTTTCACTCTATATGGCATGGCTGCTCCTCCTCGTTAGATCGAGCTAGTCGTTGCTGAGGCGACCATTGCGATGGGCCATTCTAAGGGTGATGGCGTAGGAGCTGGGCGATCTTTTACCCGGTAGCTGCGAATCCAGAATCAATGTTTTCGCGTCACCCAGGGCTGTCGAGATCTCCAGGATCTGCTCGGCACTGCCGATGCGCCACATCTGGTAGCCCGGTATTCTATCGAAGCCACAACCCACTGCGGCTTCAGCATTGGGACCTGTGATAATAAAGATCCGGATGGAGTCGAACCGATAGCAGTGACCGTCGAAGGCGTAGCCATAGGCGAGCACGGTCGATCCGGTTATCTTCGTTGGACCTCCCAGCCTCAATAGCAGTGCCGTTCGACCCGGAAGCCCAACGTCCAAGGTGGCAACTTGATTGTCGTCATTCAGGTCTATTCCGTAGAGTATGATCTGGCCCGCCACATAGGGGTAGCCAGAAGGTGAAGGTGCTGGAACGCTGTCGTCTGCCATCGATGCCTCCCGTCGTTGGTTAAAAAATGCCGCGCCACCTCATGCAATCTTCGAGCTGATCGAGAAAGGCGACCCCGCGCCCGCGGCTGGCGGCCTCGAGGAAGGCTGACGCCGCCGCTTCGAAGGTCAGGCTGTCGGGGTCAAGATATTGCCACGAGGGAACAATCGCCTCGCCGACGATGTCGCGCGCCTCTTGCAGGGCAGCCTTCACCGCGAAATGCCGCAGTTCATAGGATGCCCCCGGGGTCTGCAGCCCTTCTTCGATCAGCACCGGCGCCATCTGCCGGCGCAGATCGCTGAACCGCCTCGGATCGATATCCGACAGGCCGCGCTCGAAGAGCAGCGACTGGTAGACCTCGATGAGGCAGTCGAAAAGGCCTGATGCAAAGGGTTTCGACTGGTCGTGCACCTCGCGGCTGACATCGCCGATGCGAAGCGAGTTGTTGAGTGACCGCAGCTGTTTCTCCTGGCTGAGCTCGGCGAATTTGTCGAGTTCGTTGTGCAACAGCAGATTTCCGCCGGTGCGGCGCAGCAGCCGGTCGAGCGCCGTGTCGAAGTGCAGCAATCCCAGCAGCGATATGAAATCGGCGATCGCCTCATGGTAGGAGAAGAAATCGCTGCCGGCGCCGTCGCCTTCGAGAATGCCGAGTTCGCTCAAGAGAATGAGGTGGCCCATTTCGTGGGCGACCGCGTCGAAATTCAGCGCGAAACAGGAGGCAGGGCGTTTGCCTTCACTCTCACCCAGTTCGAGGAAGCCGAAGCCGGATTGCGCGTTTTGCCAATGAGGGATGCGCGGAATGATTTCCAGCCGTTCGAGCGTCGGCTGGAAGAACCAGACGAGCGGGCGTGCGAGATAGCTCTCGCAGATGTCGAGAACGCGGCGGGCGCAGGCATAGCTGTGCGCCGCAAGGAATGCCGGCGAGCCGGGCCCGATGTGATCGAAATGCCCCTCGGCATCCGGCTCGGCCGGTGGCCTGAGCAGGCCCGGATAGGGCGGGATATAGGGCGCGGCATAGGGCGATTTCGCTTCGACGGGATTGGCCACATAGATCCTGCCGTCGGATGGCCCGGCCAGGATCGGCCCCGCTGAGGGCCCGATCCACACCACTTCGGGCTTTTCATAGCCGGGAATGAAGGGTGGTTGTGGAAAGACGAGGAAACGCGTGCCCAGCCGCCGCTCCGAAGCGGCTGCCTCACCTGCGCCCTGCGGATGTGTGATGGCATCCAATGCTGCCCCCACCGCTCGTTGCCCAACGTCAAGCGATCTCGGACTATAGCAGTATTATCAGTCATTCGACAATAGCGTGTCTAGCAGATCAAAATACTCCATATCGTTGGCAAATGACTCCGTAAGTTCAAAATCGCCAGGATGGTGCTCGTTCGATCTGTTGATCTTCGGATCAGCCAGATATTTCAGAAGATTTACCGCATCGACCCGCTTCTGGCTTTCCGCTTCGGCTCTCAGCCAGCCTTTTAGTGCTTCACGCTGGCAACTGAGTTCCGAGTATTTTTCAGCGGCCGTCAAAAGCCTGGAGAATGATCTTTCACTGAAGTGAAGCGAGCGCGCCATCGATTCAAGCTGCCATCTCAAGGGGCTTTCGATCAGCCCCAGGCGTTCGGCCTTTCTGAGCGCCAGCCTGATGTCGATGAGCGCGTCGCCGAGTGCGCGCGACCCGAGTGCGGCCGGCGCCATCGGGACGGTGACGTCGGCATCGTCGGCAAGCGGGAACCTGCGATACCATCGAAAGATCAGCCCATGCCCGATCATGCCGTAGGGGGCGAGTTCGGCGGCCCGAAGCGCGCCGATGCTGGCCGCGCCATGGACCGCCACACCCCGGGCGATCGCCCAGAGGATCTCCTGGTGGCGGACGGCCGGGCGCTGCGCGAAGGCGCCGTCGATCAGGACGATCGCCGCCGGCGCGTAGCGCGCCACGGCCCGCACGATATCGGCGCAGCCGGCCGGCGGAAGGTAGATCGCATCCAGATGAGCCCGGGCATCCGCCTCGGAGAGTGTGGGGCCGAGAAACACCACGATGTCATCGCGCAAGATCGGCCTCCGGATTGGTTTCCAGCGGCGGCGCAACCACCCGCACGACGTGAAGCGGGATCTGATCATCCGCATGCAGAACGACAAGAACGGCCGCCTTGGCGCCGGCCAGCGCCAAGGCCTCGACGATCGGCCGGATCGGCCGCTCTTCGCCGGCAGCCCCGTCGTCGCAGAAGGAGCGGCCGCCTCTTGCCAGCTGACCTCGCCAGGCCGCCAGTTCTCCCGCGTCGGGATAGGCGTAAAGCTCCGTGCTGATATCGTCGCGCGCCGCCGAAATGACGCCGAGGCGGGACTGGCAGGCTTCCAGCAAGGCGCTGGTCAGCGCGCGATCGTGGCTGACGTCGCAGCCGAAGCCTTCGGCCGGCAGGGGCGCAAAGGGGGCTCTGCTTTCATCCTCCATCACGTGGCACCAGTAGATCGGCAGGGCGTGCGGCGCCGGGATCTGCCAGATGCCGGTGACGAAACCGGCCTTGGCAAGCCGCTGCAGGATCTGACCGGCGCTGCCGGAGCGAACCGTGCGGCTGTCGATCTGGAAGCGGTCGAAGAAATGCGGCGTCTTCATCGCCGTGCAGCGCGCCTGCCGCTCGAGGATTTCCAGGCAGGCATGCCGGACGGCGCCAGTCAGGCTGGTGCCGGCCGCAAGACCCGTCGTATCTCTCGGCAGCCAATGCGGATGCGGCGACGGCATGGTATAGGCGGAATCGACAAGCGCCAGCGGCACCGCCATTCTTCGGCCGGAAAGGAGATCGAACCCGTCGATCCAGCCAAGCCTCTCCACGTCTCGCCCGGCGCCAAGATAGGACCAGTCATTCTCCCGGTTCATCGCGCCGAAGGTCGCGGTGAAGACGCGGTCGGCGGCAATTCGTTCCGAGGCCCATCCCTCCAGCGCTTCCATCAGGCCCGAGATCGCCGCCAGCGGCACGGTCAGGCCTTTGCCCTGGCTGACGGCGACGGAAAGCGCCCGCGGCCTGACCACCTGGACGACGGGAATGCCGATCCGGTCGAGCTCTGTGACCGAACCGAGCCGGGTGATGCCGTATTCGCGCCTGCGCGCCAGAATGCGCTGCACCGTCCGCCATGGATCCGCAGGCGAGGCGAGGGGCATGTCGAAGATGGCGTCGAGCCCCCCGTCGTCCATCGCGCTTCTCCCTAAGGCCTCGTCATTTCGGCGAGCGCCCCGCTGGCGCGTTCGACGAGCCAGGCGGCTTTCTGCCCTTCGGCAACCTGCATCGCGCGCGTCAGATCTCTCCTGATCACCGAGAAAGGCTCGTGCAGTTCGAGCCTCAGTTCGGCGCTGAGGCGATAGAGTTCGGCCAGCCAGAACCGCTGGCCGCTGCTGCGGCCGACAGTAATCGCATTCCGGATGATGGCGAGCGCCTCGGCCGGCTTGCCGAGCCGCCGCAGCACCTGCGCATGCATGTCGCTGTGCATCGAGACATTATCGTCCGTCCCCAGTTGCTGCTGCTGCAGCAGACCGTCCTCGAAACGCTCCCGGCCGCGTTCACCGGTCGAGGTCATCAGCTCCGCCCAGCCGCAATACATGTTGGCGCGCGCCCGGCTGGCGGCCAGCCCGTGCCGCTCGGCAAGGGCCAGCATCCGTTCGCCGAGCGCCTGCACATCGTCGTAGCGGCTTTGGCAGCGGCGGAGCACGATGGCGTAATAAAGCGCATGCACCATGCTGCCGGCGTGATCGGTCGCGGCCGCCCATTCCAGGCACCGCCCGATCGCTGTTTCACTCGCCTCGGATTGGTCGAGCAGCAGATAGGAGAGGGCGCTCTCGCCGAGCCCGCAGACCTTCGCGTCATGCCCGCCGAAAAAGGCGCGATTCCTGACCGCGCGTTCCGGATCGTAGAGCTGAAGGCCGTCGGCAACGCAATCGAGGCAGAAGCCGTGCTCGCCGGCGTGGAAGCTGGTGGCCCAGCCGCAATGATAGGATTGAAGCCTGGTCTCCCGATCCTCGACCGCCTGCATGTCGCCGACGAGAATGCGCGCGCGCGACTGCTGCGTCAGGATGTTCGGCGCCGTGAACCACCAGCCCCAATAGACCGGGAAATGGTTCGTTCGCACGGCGGGCGGCTGTCTGCGCAGACGCTGCATGGCGCGGGAATAGATCCGGCGCGCGTTCTCCGATCCCTCGCCTTCGAGGGCGGTCGCCACGACGCCTTGCAATTCGCTGAGGCTGAGGGCGAGCTCGGTGCGCTCGGGGTGGCGGCGGGAGAGGCTTGCGACCTCGCGCGCACAGAGTTCGAGCGAGACTTTTGCCTCGTGCATGGCAAAGCGCAGCACGCTTGCTTCCGCCGCCGCCAGGGCGAACCGGGCGGCGGCGTCATGCAGGCCCGCCTCGGCGCATTGCCAGGCGGCGATTGCAGCCGGCAGGCTGGGTTTTGACTCTGCGATCAGCAGATCGGCAATCCGCCGGTGGATGCGGCGCCGGTCGCTCTTCAGAAGGCTGGCATAGGCGGCCTCCTGCGTCAGCACGTGCCGGAACTGAAAGGAACCGTGGACGACGGCGGAACGCTCGATGATTCCCTGCGCAAGCAGCCGGTCGATATCGACGTCGACACTGCGGCGACTGACGCCTTCAAGCAGGTAGACGAGCAGCGAAATGCTGAATTCGCGGCCGATGACGCTCGCAATTTGCGCTGCCCGCCGGGCCGAACCGGTGGCCGCGAGTTTGGCCGAAAGCAGATCGTTGAGCGAGGTGACGCTGCCCTCCCGCAGCAGCCCTTTCCATTCGGAGGGCGACTGGCCCGTTGGCTGCCTGCCGCGGAAGAAATTGGCCAGTTCCTCGGCGTAGAGCGGCATGCCGTCGCATTGATCGAGAATGAAATCCGAAAGGCCGGGCGGCGGATGTTCGCCCCAGATCGAGGCAACGAGATCGCGCACCGCGGCAGCGCTCAGCCCCGACAGCTCGATCTCGGTTGCAACCGCGAGCGACCGCCGGATTCTCGATGTCTGCACCACGAGGAGCGGCAGCCCGGCGGCGAGCGATCCCAGCCTGTCGATCAGCTCCAGCGTCATGTCGTCGGCCCAGTGAACATCCTCGAAGACGAGCAGCGTCGGCACGGCGGGCGACTTGCAGGTCAGGATCTCGGCCGCGGCCTCGATCACCTTCCGCCGGAAGGCGAGTCCGGAAGGGTCGGAGACGCGGATATTGCGCGACGGCGCTGCGGAACGCTCGGTCGTGAAGGTGAGGATCGCCTCGGCGACGCCTGCCTCAATCTCCCGACCGGATGTCCGAAGCGCCTGCAGCAAGGGCTCACTGTCGCCATCCCTGAGCGCCGAAGCCTCGCCGACCAGCGTCTCGAGGAACGAAAGGAAGGGATGCAGCGGCTGGCTCTCCAGGCGCCTGCCGCACTGAAGGACGATGGTCTCATGCGCGGTCTGCCGCAAATGCCCGGCGAATTCGCCGACCAGCCTGGATTTGCCGATGCCTGCCTCGCCGACGACGGCGATCAGGCTCCCCTTGCCGCGGAGCGCCGAATTCCAGGCGATGGAGAGGGCGGCAAGCTCCTTGTCTCTGCCCCGGATCGGCCGTTCGGGCTCCCGGGAGGGCGAAGCTTCGGCGGCCGAGCGGCGCCGCTGCTGCGGCCGCCAGAGCGCAACCGGATCGTCGAAACCCTTCAGCCTTGCCTCGCGCAGCAGGCTGTAATCGAATTTGTGCCGGGTGAGCTGGACTGTGGAATCGGCGACGAGCACCGAATTGGGCTCGGCCTCCGCCTGCAGGCGCGCGGCCAGCACCGGCGCCGTGCCGACGATCTCATCGCCTTCTGTGGAGAAGACCACCAGGCCGGTGGCAACCCCGATCCGCAGGCGGAACGGCGTGCGCCCTCTGGCTTTGCTGCCGGTGGCGATCTGCAGCAGCTCAAGGGAGGCCTGCACCGCGCTTTCGGCGGCATCTTCGGACTGCTCGGGAAATCCGAAGAAACAGCAGCCGCCATCGCCGAGCCGCTGATGAAGAAAGCCTCCGTGCTTGTTGATGATCGTTTCGGCACTCTGATGTAACGCCGAAACCGATCGGAAGAATTTCTCCGGCTCGCTGCGCAGCAAAAGCTCCGTGGAGCCGACAATGTCATAGAAGAGGGCGGTAACCTGCCGCCGCTCACCTGTGAACCGAATTCGCGTGTCGAGCGTTTTCATTTGGCGTCGCCCCACCACCACGGAAGCCTTGTTCAGGACATCCGATTTATTGCTTGCATGCAAGCTTTTCGTGTGGGGTTGCTGATATATCCGCCGTTTCGCCTCAGCCTGCACCAGCCGGGCGACGCGCGGAACCGGCTCAGACCGTCTCTGCCGCCATGGCGCGCCCGCCCGTGCCGCGAGCCAGAGCCAGCGCGCCAAGCACATCGCGAAGCTCCGCCGCGGTTCTGTTGGCGATGATGCCGACCGCCAGGCCGCCTGATATCGCCAGCAGATGGAAGAGGGGAGCCGGCAGCAGGCCCGCTGCCTGGGGCATCAGCAGTTCCGGCACGAAACGGTGCAGCAGGTAGATCGGAAAGGCCGAGACCGCGATCAGTGTCACCAGGCGCCCCAGCCGCACTGGCAGGGGAATGCGCGGCAGGTAGAGAAGCGCCATCAGTGCGGAAAAGATCGTCAGATATTTGACCGTCGTGCCGATCCAGAGCGTTTCCCAGAAGGCGAGATAACCGAGCACGGCGGCGGCAATGACCGTCAACATGATCCGTTGCGCCGGCTTGCCGGCGAGCCCCGCGCACCAGCCGAACATGCCGAGATGCAGCCCCCAGTAGAGGGTGAAAATCTGCCGATTGCCGATATCGAAGACGAACGGCAGCGAAAACCGCGCGGTGACCGCCAGCGCCAGCAGCACGAGCGAGAAGGCAAAGGGCCGCGCCCGCGCCAGGCTGCGCACCTGAGGCGCCGCAAAAATCAGCGAGAAGACGAGAAGCGTCTGCGCATAGGCTTCGATGAACCAGTAGAGATAGGGAAGCATCTCGTGACGCTCCGGCTCGGCATAGCCGAAATTGCCGGTCAGCGTGATCGAGGCCCAGGGAATGGTGCCCCAGGCGAGCGCATAAGTGGCGATGATCAGAAAATAGGGAATGAGGACATTGACCGCCGGCCGCAGCGCATGGCTGAAATTGCCTGCGAGGAAATGGCCCGATTGGAAGCGCGCCAGGCTGAAGCCGACGAGGAGCAGCATCACGCCCGATCCGCCAGGAATGGGCCAGAGCATCTCGTGATGGGTGACGACGAGCAGGATGGCGATAGCCCTCAGAACCAGATCGGTCGGCAGCGCCCTCAACTCCGCGCTCCGGCCCGGCGCGGTGACCCGCGGGGCTATATCGAGCTCGGCGATCCGCTTCTGCTCCCAGCCTTCCGGCAGCTCGACGCCAAGCCGGTCGAGCGCCATCGTCAATTGCAGGAAGCGCAGCGAATCGCCGCCGAGCGAGACGAAGCTGTCGTTGCGGCTGACCGTGTGGGGGTAGAACACCCCCGCATAGGCATCGAGCACGCTGAGCACAGCCGCACGGCTCGTCTCGCGCGCCGCCAGCATCTCCTCGCCGAGGACCGCATAGTCGACCTTGCCGGAGGCAAGCCTCGGAAGCTCGCGTCGTACCCTGACGGTAACAAGGCTGGCGGGAAGATGGCTCGCCTCGACCAGCACCTGGAGCGCCCGGTTGGCGTCACCCGCATCGGTCACATAAGCCTGCAGCCCGTGATCGTCGCCGACGACGGCGGCTGCGATCCCCGCTTCGGCCAGAACCTGCTCCATGATGTCGAAGCCGATCCTGAGCCCCGCGACCTTGGCGAAACGGCTTTTGCGGCCGACGATCCGGTAGAAACCGTCCTCGTCGCGCATGGCGATGTCGCCGGTCATCAATGCCGCGACCTCGGCCCCCCGCTGAAGATCGGCGCGGTCCGTACCGTAGCCCATCATCACGTTCGGGCCGGCATAAACGAGCTCTCCGGCAACACCGGCTCGGTCGAGCGGACGCCCGTCATCGCCAACGAGGCTGAGGCTGCCGCCTGGAATGGCGATGCCGATCCGCTCTTCATGGTCGCCCAAGCTTTCCGGCGGCACGAAGGCGATGCGGGCGGCGGCCTCGGTCTGACCGTACATGACGAAGAAGCGGCCGCCGCTCGCGCGCATATGGTCGCGGTAGAGGCGGATCAGTTCCGGCGCCAGCCGGCCGCCCGCCACCGTCATGAAGCGCAGCGTCTTCAGCGCCTTCGTCCGGAAACCGGTCTTCTCCATCAGCTCATAGGAATAGGGCACGCCCGAAAGATTGGTGCAGCCGCTGTCGCCGAGCAGTCTTGCGAAATCCTCGCTGACCACGGAGACGCCGGGAATGAAGATGCTGCCGCCGGCAACCAGATGCGAATGCAGCACGGAGAGGCCGTAGGAATAGTGAAGCGGCAGGACGAGCGCGGTCCTGTCGGCAGGGGAGAGCTCGAGATAGGAAGCGATCGAGCGTGCATTGGCGTCAAGATTGGCATGAGACAGGCGAACGGCCTTCGCCAGCCCCGAACTGCCCGATGTCATCAGCAGCAGAGCGAGATCCGGATGCAGCGGCCCAGCGCTCTGCCCCGGCCGGCTTTCCTCGACGAGCCGCCAGCGGCCATCGGCCGAGCGGAAGGTGAAGTCCGGCTGAAAGGCTGACAGGAACTCTCGCCACAGCCTGTCGTCGCAGGGCGGCAGCATGGCCACTGCATGGCCGGCGCGCAAGGCGCCGAGATAGGCGATGATCACATGTTCCGAGAGATCGGCCGAAATCGCCACAAGCCGCTTTTCGCCGCGTCCCAGCCGTTCGGCAAAGCGCAGTGTGCGGGTGTTGAGGTCGGCATAGGAGAGCGTCCGTCCATCGGCGAAGATGAGGGCCGGGCGCTGATCGGCGCGAGCGATTTTAGAAATGAGGTCGGCGGGGATCATGCTCGCGCTTCGGATTGGCAGAAAACTGGCCGAAGGGCGTATAATCCTTGATTATCGCAGTCAAGTAATTTGCAGGTGCATATCTGCGCCGCGCCAACTGTTTCGGCCCTGGCACGCGCTGGGAGATGGGTCGCCACCCCCTCGGCGGCTGTATCACTTCGGCGGCAAGACCAGCCCTGCAGCGCCGGATGGCTGTTCGTTCCAATCCGGGCGCAGCCGATGCCAATCACCATCGGGCGCGGCGGCGCGTTGACGCTTCCGTAATCACGGCAAGCGCCTTTGCTTGCCGGGCGGCTCTTTTCTCATAGGATTTCTGCGCCATCTCTTGCCGGGGCAACCAGACAGGGTGCTTTATGGACGAGACAATCGAACAGCTTCTCCATCTTTCCGCACAGACGGAAACGCTGATGGCGGTCTATGATGGCGATGACCGGCTGCGCTATGCCAACAGCGCCTTTCGTTCGGCCTATTTCATCGAGCCGGAGGAAACGCCGCTCTGGCCGGATCTGATGCGGCGCAATTTCCATCTCGGCCGCGGCACCGTCATCCGCACGGAGAATTTCGAGGAATGGCTGCGCTCGACGCAGTCGCGCCGCGGCAAGATCGGCTATCGTGCCTTCGAGACGGATCTTTCCGACGGCCGCTGGCTGTGGATGACGGAGGCAGTGCAGACTAACGGCTGGATGCTGTGCATTGCCAGCGACATCACCCGTCTCAAGGTCCATGGCCGCACCGTCCGGCAGGATCGCGACCAGGCGATCAAGGCCTCCTACACCGACGAACTCACCGGCGTCGCCAACCGCCGCTTCGTCATGGCGCGGGTCGAAGACATGCTGGCTTCAGTCCGGCATGGCAGCAGCGGCTGCCTTGCCGTCTTCGACATCGACAATTTCAAACGCATCAACGACCGGCTCGGCCACCACGCCGGCGATCTCGTGCTGCGCGATTTCGCCCACCGCATCCATCAGAACGTCCGCCGCAACGATTGTTTCGGCCGGGTCGGCGGCGAAGAATTCCTCCTCGTCATGCCGGCCACCGGCCCGGAAGACGCCCTTGCCATGGTCGAGCGCATGCTGACGGTGATCCGCTTCTCCCGGCCGCTGCCGGATTCACCCGATTTCAGCTACACCTGCTCCGCCGGCATCGCCGCGTGTCTGCCGACGGACAGCGCGTCGGAGCTTTACCGGCGTGCGGATCAGGCGCTTTATGACGCGAAGATGAGCGGGCGGGATAGGGTGCGGGCGGCTTAGGAGAGATACCGAGGTCCGGCCGAGCCAGTCTGGTAGGTGCGCATTCCAGATGCCGCTCTTGAATTGGTCGGGCGTCCTCTGCTAGGCGTCATCCTGGCTTTGAAAGCCGAACAAGATCCAGCGGGGACCGAGGGAAGTGGCGCCAAAGGCAGTGACGCTGATAGACGTTGCGCGCGCCGCGAACGTGTCGCGCGCGACCGCCGCCCGCGCATTGAACGGTTACGGCTATGTCGGCGGAGACGCGGCAGAGCGGGTGCTTGCAGCGGCCGATCGGCTCGGCTATCGCAGCAATCGCGTGGCGCAGGCTCTGCGGCGGGGGCAGTTGCCGCTCATCGGCTTCATGCCGGGCGACATCCAGAACCCGTTTTTTGCCCGGATCGCTCATGATGTCGATGTCGATCTGCGCGCCTTTCGCCACAACCTGCTGATCGCCAGCAGCGAAGAGGATCCGGAGCAGGAAGTGGAACTGCTCGAAAGCCTGAGGTCTCTCAACGTGCGCGGCTTCATCGTCGCGCCGACCTCGGCCGACAACAAGGAGCACCTGGTTCGGCTGGTCCGGGACGGAACGCCCCTCGTCCTCATCGACCGCGCCTTGCCGCAGGTTGCCTGTGACAGCGTCACCGTCGACAATGAGGGCGGCGCCCGCGAGGCGGTGAGCTATCTGATCGCCAACGGCCATCGCCGCATCGGCCTCATTCAGGACGATTCCCGCATCACGACCGCCCGCGGCCGTCTCGCCGGCTATATCCAGGCGCTGCAGGGCCATGGCATCGAGGTGGACGAATCGCTGATCATCGTCTCGCGATCGACCGTGGAATATGCGATCGACGCCACCATCCGGCTGTTCAGCCGGCCGTCGCGCCCGACAGCGGTCTTCACCGTCGACAGCCTCATGACCCAGGGGGCGCTTCTCGGGCTGCGCTCGATGGGCCTTGCCGTGCCGCATGCCGTGTCCCTGGTCGGCTTCGACGACTTCAACCTCGCCACTTTCACCGACCCGCAGATCACCGTCGTGGCGCAGCCGATCGCGCAGATCGGCCCGCTTGCGGTGAAGCTGCTGATGCAGCGGATCAACGGCAGCCGTGAGCCGCCGCACAGGGAGCAGTTCCCGACGCGCCTGGTCGTTCGCGGCTCCGTCTCCCGGCCGTCCCGCACGCCGGGGCGCTGATCCGCTCGCGCCTCTCCTGGTCTGCCCGGGACACACTCTTTCCAACATCAGGTGAAATTTCTGCAAAAATTGGCTTGCCATGCCGGCCGGAGCATGCATTAATCCGCGTGTGAGATCGGTCTCTCATCACTCCCGAGGGGCGGCCGGTCTTTCTTTTGATCTTCGTGTGAGATCGATATCACATTTTCGAATTGGCGACTGCATGCCGGCGCGCCGCAGTCTGCCGCCTGAAGTGGGGGACGTGTGCGTGCTTACTACTGACAGACAAGGGACCCGAATGTTGAACTTTGACCAAGCCCGCTTCCTGAAGATCCAGACGGGCGCCGTGGCGATTGCGGACTGGATCCGCCCGCTGATGCGCGAACTGCTCGATGCGGGGATCGAGCGGCTTTACTTCATGGGCACCGGCGGCGTGCAGCTCCTGACCTTTCCTGCGATCGAGCTCGCCGCCCGCCATACGACCTTTCCGGTATCGGCCTGCTTCCCGGCCCAGGTGATCCTCGATCCGCCGGCCGGCCTCAACGAAAAGGCGCTGGTGGTGATGCCGTCATTGTCGGGCACGACCAAGGAGAGCGTCGCGCTTCTGCCTTTCCTCAAGGAACGCGGCGTGCGCCTGTTGACGCTCACCGGCCATGCCGACACGCCGCTCGCGCAGCAGGCCGATCATACCTATACCAACTTCGCCGAAGACGACACGTCGTCGGAGTCTTTCTACCTGCAGACCATGATCATCGTCCTCGCGCTGCTGGCCGAAACCGGCAGGATCGCGAATTTCGACGCGATCGTTTCCGAGCTGAAGAGGCTGCCGGGGCTGCTCGCAGAGGCCAAGGCCGCCTATGAAGACGAGGCGGCGAAGCTCGCCCAGTCCATCAAGGACGAGCCCTATCATATCTTCACCGCTGCCGGCTCGGTCTGGCCGGAGGCGCATTATTACGGAATGTGCATCCTGGAAGAAATGCAGTGGATCCGCACGCGGCCCGTTCATGCCGCCGATTTCTTCCACGGCACGCTGGAACTGGTCGAGCCGGGCGTCAGCGTGTTCCTGTTCAAGGGCGAGGATGCGCTGCGGCCGCTCGGCGAGCGGGTCGAGCGCTTCGTCCATCGCTACACCGACAAGGTCTGGATCCTCGATTCCGCGTCTGTCGCCCTTCCCGGCATTTCGCCGCAGGTCCGCAGTCTGATCTCGCCGGTGGTCCTCGCCACCCTGCTGGAGCGGCTGAGCGCCCATCTCGAAGTGCTGCGCCAGCACCCGCTGACGACCCGCCGCTACTACAAGCGGGTCGAGTATTGATGCATGCCGCGAGCCTCTTCGCCGCAGCGGCGAAAGAGGCTCGCCGCTTCTGACCGGCGGATGGCGGACGGTAGGACACCGCGATCTGCCGCACGATCAACAAGCAAAAGGGGAATGAAACATGCAACGGTCCATCCACTCCACTGCTGCGATGATTGCGGCAGTATCCGTCATCTCGATGTCCTGGGGAGCCTTCCCGGCAACAGCCTCTGCGGCCGGCGATGCGCCGGTTGCCGATCCGGCCGCCAAGGTCGACTACAGCGGCAAGCTGACGATCCTGACTAAGTTCGGCCTGCAGCTGCTTTCCCCCTATTTCGTCAATGTCGCCAAGGCCTATGAGGCGCAGCATCCCGGCGTGAAGATCGAGCTCATCCAGGAGAATGACGACAGCATCAAGGGCAAGACCAAGACCCTGGTCGCCTCGAACTCGCTGCCGGACATCTATTTCTCCTGGACGGGGACCTGGGGCGAGAACTTCATCCGCGGCAATCGCGCCGTCGATCTGTCCAAGGTCATCGGGCCGGAAACCGAATGGGGCAAGACGCTGAGCCCGGCGGCCGTGAAGGCCTTTTCGTATAACGGCAAGTATTTCGGTGTGCCGCTTTATCTCGATGCGAAATTCATGGGCTACAACAAGAAGATGTTCGCCGATCTCGGCATCGAGCCGCCGAAGGATTTCGACGCGCTGTTGAAGGCGTGCGATGCGCTGAAGGGTTCGGGCGTCGTTCCGATCGCGATCGGCAACAAGGAATCCTGGCCGCTCGTCCATTATCTCGGGCAGTTGCTGGCCTATAACGTGCCGACCGAGACGCTGGAGCGCGATTTCAACCCGAAGACGGCGACCTTCAATCATCCCGGCTATATCGCGGCGCTCGGGCAGTACCGCTCGCTTCAGGAGCGCTGCGCCGGCGGCGCCCAGGTCAACGGCCTCTCCTACCAGACCGCACTCCAGTCGATGAGCGACAGGAAGGCGGCCATGTACTACCAGGAGATCATCGAGTTCGATCAGGCCGCGACCAAGGAAACGGCCCTGAAGCCGGAGGAGTTCGGCTTTTTCAAGCTGCCCGCTCCGAGCGATGCCAAGGGCTCGGTGACGGCGCTCGAAGGCGCGCCGGAGGGTTACATGGTCAATGCCAAGGCGAAGAACGTTCCCCTGGCGATCGACTTCCTGAAATTCCTCACCAGCCAGGAAAACGGCAGGACGCTGTCGGCGCCGCCCTATGGCCAGCCGAGCGCCGTCATCGGCGGCGCGGATAAGACCAGGATCAATCCCAATGTCGCCGAAGGCATGGAAGAGATCGCCAAGGCAAGCTATCTCATGCCGTGGCTCGACACGGTCAACCATCCGCGTGTCGCCGCTGCCTGGCTTTCCGGCCTGCAGGCCTTCGCCGGCGGCTCCATGTCGGCGGAAGATCTTCTCGCCTCCGTTCGCAAAGCCGCCGCGGCTGCCGCCAGGCAATGACGATGGCGAGCGTGACGGCAACCCCGACAAGGAACGGTGCCGCCCTGCGCGGCGCCGTCTCCAACCGCAGCAGATGGCTGCGGCACGGCCTGCTGCAGCAGCTGGCGGCGTTGCGCTGGGGCATCGTGGCGCTGATCATCGTCGGCTGGTTCGTCTATTATCCGATCGTCGACAACCTGTTTGTCAGCACGACCACCCAGGATATCTTCACCGGCGAGGTCGATTACGTCGGGCTCGACAATTATCGCCGGCTGCTGGACGATCCGGTCGTCTGGCGGGCGCTGACCAATAACGGCCTCTATGCCGTGCTCTCCGTCATCTTCCAGGTCTTCGCCGCCTTCGTGCTTGCCGCCATCATCGAGGGGCTGAGGAGCCGCGCCTGGCGGAATTTCTGGCGGGCCGTCTATTTCATTCCCTCGGCAATCTCCACCACCGTCACCGGCCTGCTCTTCTATTTCATCTACCAGCCCGATATCGGCCTTCTCGACGCCCTGCTGCATCTGCTCGGGCTGCAGAACCTGTCTTACACCTGGCTGGGTGACGAGCGCACGGCGATCTACGCGATCATCGCCATGAGCCAGTGGCAGGGCTTCGGCTATTCCACGCTGCTCTTTACCATCGCCATCCAGAAGATCCCGCGCGAACTCTACGATGCCGCCACTGTCGATGGGGCCGGACCGCTCCGCCAGCTCTTCTGCATCACCTTTCCGCTCACACGCGAAATGACCGGCATGATGATCATCGTCACCATTGCCGGCGCCTTCCAGGTTTTCAACGAAGTCATGGTGATGACCGGCGGCGGGCCGAACAATTCCAGCCAGGTGCTGGGCACATGGCTCTACGAGCAGGGCTTCAATCAGAACGATATGGGCTATGCGGCCGCAATCGGCGTGGTCATCTTCCTCGCCACGCTGACGACAGGCCTGCTCCAGCTCTGGTACACCAAGAGGCGGAGGGTGGAGGCATGAGCGCGGTGGTCATTCCTGCGGGCGCGCCGCTGCGCAACCCCTGGCTGGTCATCGGCAAGGGCGTGCTGATGGCGCTGCTGGTGGCGGCGGGCATTCTCGTCGTCTATCCTCTGGTCTGGATGGCGCTCGGCGGCTTCAAGTCGAACAGCCAGATCTTCAGCGATCCCTTCGCGCTTCCCGACCGCTGGTCTTTCGACAATTACGTCGCGGCCTGGAACCAGGGTGTGCGCAATTTCCTGTTCTCGAGCCTGCTGGTGACCGTCGTTTCCACAATCACCACGGTCTTCATCAGTGCCTGGACCGCCTATGGCCTGACCCGGACGCAGATGTTCGGCAAGCCTGTTATCGTCGGTTTCGTGCTCGGCGGCATGATGCTCAGCCCGACGGTCGCGCTGGTGCCGCTCGTGCAGATGATGCAGAGCCTTGGCCTCTACAATACGCATTGGGCGCTGATCATCCTTTACACGGCCTTCCGCGTGCCCTTCACCACCTTCCTGATCCGCGCCTATATGCTCGATCTGCCGCGCGATCTGGACGAGGCGGCCATGATCGATGGCGCCAGCGAGGGGCAGATCTTCCGCAAGATCATGCTGCCGCTCTGCCGGTCGATCATCGTCTCCTGCATCATCCTGCACATCCTGTTTGCCTGGAACGAATATATCTTCGCGATGATCTTCACCAACCAGATCGACGTGCAGACCCTGCCGGTCGGCCTGACCTCGCTGATGGCCAAGCATGGCACCAATTTCGCCGAGGTCTTCGCCGCCATGACCATCTCGGCGCTGCCCATCGTCGTCATCTTCTTCTTCACACAGCGTTATTTCATCCGCGGCCTCACCGAAGGCATCGGCAAATGATTTCATGAGGAAACCGGAAGTGCCAAAACTCTCGGCCAGGCAGCTGATCGGCGCCAATTTCAGCTTTCAGCACTATCCCTTCGAAAAGGTCGCGGAAATCATCCGCGGCTTCGGCTTCGCCGAAATCGAGCTCTGGGGGATCGCCCCCCATCTCGACCTCTTCCATGCCGATCAAGCCCGCATTGCCTGGGTGCGAGGCATCCTTGCCGACAATGGCCTCTCCACATGGTGTTTCACGCCCGAGCAGGTCATCTATCCGATCAACATAGCCTCCGGTGACAGGCAGTTCAGGCAGGACAGCATCGACCGCTTGCGCCACGCGGCGGAGATCTGCGCCGAGCTTGGTGGACGCTACCTGTTCCTGACCACCGGCCGCGGTTTTGAAAGCGCGCCCCGAGAGCGGGCCTGGGAGGATGCGGCCGAGGCGGTGAGGGAGATCGCAGGTCACGCTGCCGCCTGCGGCATCCGCTGCCTGCTGGAACCGCTGCAGCGGGTCGAGACGAATATCGTGACCAATGCCGCCGAGCTCTCGTGCATGCTTTCCGATGTCGGATCGCCCGTCATCGACGTGGTCCTGGATACCGTCGGCATGGCGACGGCAGGCGATACTGTCGAAGATTACCTCCGACTCTTCGGCGAGCGTCTCGCCCATGTGCAGCTGGTCGACGGCAACCCGGCAGGCCATCTTGCCTGGGGCGACGGCAACCTGACGCTGGGCAGCTATCTGCAGCAGCTCGCGGATGCCGGATACCGCGGCAAGCTCACCTTTGAGCCCTTCGGCAACGGCTCCTATGCTCTTGACCCCGTCACGACCTGGAGCCGCTGCCTTGAGGGGATCGCGCCTTATCTCCAGCAGGCAGGGGAGGTCGCGTGATGGCGGCGATGAGGCTGATTGCGGTTGGCGACAACTGCCTGGACGTTTACCTCAGCAAGAACAGCATGGCTGTCGGCGGCAATGCGCTGAATGTGGCGGCGCAGTGGCATCGGCAAGGCTGCGACGCCCGCTATTTCGGCGTTGTCGGCAGGGATGCCGAGGGCGACGTGATCGCCACAGCGATCGAAGCCGTCGGTCTGCCTGGGGCGGACCTGGAGCGGCGGGACGGCCCCACCGCCGTTACCCTGCTCCTGGAGCAGGATGGCGACCGCAGGTTCCTGCTTGAAGATCTTGGGGTCGGGCGCAATTACGTTCCGTCTCCGGAGCGCTATGCAGCACTGCGGCGGGCCGACTGGGTTCACCTCGGCACCAATTCCAGCGCCGAGCTCGTCGAGCGGCTGATCGAGGACCGCATTCGCTTCAGCATTGACGTCTCGACGGCCCACCAGTCACTGGATCTCAAGGGCGTGCCGCTGGTCTTCGCAGCCGGGCCGGATGAGCCGCATGTGCCGGTCGAGCCCGTCATCGGAGCCTTGAGGGATCGTGGCGCCGCGAGGATCGTCCTGACCTGCGGCCCGCGCGGCGCCTTCTTTGACGACGGTGCAGAGCTCGTCCATGTGCCGGCGCAAGCAGTCGATGTCGTCGATACCTGCGGCGCCGGCGACAGTTTCATCGCCAGCTTTATCGTCGCGCATCTTCTGAAAGGCATGAATGCCGGGGTGGCCATGCGCCTTGCAACCGACGCGGCCGCCGGGACCTGCCTGCACGAAGGCGGCTTCCCGCAGAGGCTGAGTGCCATTCCCCCGTGGCTCCTGCAGAAATATGCCGACGAAATCTCTGCCGCGGAGGGCTGACATCATGCGCTACACGTTGAGACCGCCGGTCCTGGCGCTTGGCGCGGACCGCTCCTTCTGGCTCCAGGACGCCGGTGCCGGCCCCGTCACCACGCCGCTCGCCGGCGATCAGGCCGCCGATGTCGCCATTGTCGGCGGCGGCTATACCGGCCTCTGGACGGCGCTGCGCCTGAAGGAGCAGGATCCCGGGCTGAAGATCGTTCTGCTCGAGGCGGATTGCTGCGGGGCAGGGGCATCCGGCCGCAATGGCGGCCAGGTCCATTCCTGGTTTGCCGAGATCGATCTTCTCGCCGCCGTGGTGGGAGAGACGGAGGCGCTTTCGCTCTGCCGGGCGACTGCCGATGCGATCGACGAGCTGGAGGCCCTGCAGGCAAGCGGCGCGATCGACATGAATCTCAGGCTGGACGGATGGCTGTGGACGGCAAGCGCCAGGGCCCAGGAAGGCGCATGGCGGAAGGCGCTTGACATGGCGGAGGCCCGGGGCGAAGCGCGCTTCACCCCGCTCGATGCCGGCGAGATTGCCCGCCGCACCGGCTCTCGCGCCTCCTACATGGGCATTGCCGAGATGCGGGCCGGAACGGTGCAGCCGGCAAAGCTCGCCGCAGGCCTGCGCCGGCTCGCTCTCGCGCGCGATGTGATCATCCACGAAAAGACGCCCGTCACCGCGATCGAGTCGGGGGCAGTGATCACGCTGCACACGCCGCAGGGCCGCCTGCGCGCCGGCCGCGTCGTGCTGGCGGCGAATGCCTGGCTTGCATCCGTTCCCGAGCTCCTGCGCTACATCTATGTGGTCGAAAGCCAGATCGTCGCCACGCAACCTGTGCCGGATCTGCTTCAGCGCCTGGGGTGGACGGGCGGCGAATCGATCTGCGACGCGCAGGCGCATGTGCTCTATTACCAGCGCACGCCGGAGGGGCGGGTGATCTTCGGCCGCGGCAGCGGCAAGATCGCCTACGGCGATCGGATCGGTCCCTCCTTCAACCGCGGTACGGAAAAGGGCGCCGACAACAGGCGCGAGCTGGACCGGGTCTATCCCGAACTGAGAACAGCGAAGATCGAGCACGACTGGTCGGGGCCGATCGACTGCACCGCAGATCACCTGCCGATCTTCGGCCATCTCACCGGCCAGCCCAATATCTTCTTCGGCATCGGCTTCAACGGCACCGGCATCGCCCAGACGCCCGTCGCCGGCCGCATCCTCGCGAGTCTGGTTCTCGGCCGGGATGATCAATGGAGCCGCAGCGGTCTTGTCGGACTTGGCAAGCGCAAGAAGCTGCCGCCGGAGCCGATCCGCTATCTCGGCGCCAGGCTCGTCCGCAAGGCGATCCGCCTTCGCAACGATGCCGAAATCGAGAACCGGCAGGTCAACCCGATCGTCCGCTACATCTCCGAATTGAAGCCCGGCCGCTGACGCGTGGTATTGCGACTGTCATGGGGCGGCCGCCCCGCCACGGCAGCAGGGGCTGTCTCGCCGTCTTCGACATCGATAATTTCAAGCGCATCAACGACCGGCTCGGCCACCACGCCGGCGATCTCGTGCTGCGCGATTTCGCCCATCGCATTCACCAGAATGTCCGCCGCAACGATTGTTTCGGCCGCGTCGGCGGCGAAGAATTCCTCCTCGTCATGCCGGCCACCGGCCCGGAAGACGCCCTTGCCATGGTCGAGCGCATGCTGACGGTGATCCGCTTCTCCCGGCCGCTGCCGGACTCGCCAGACTTCAGCTACACGTGTTCTGCCGGTATCGCCGCGTGTGTGCCGACGGATAGAGCGTCGGAGCTTTGCCGGCGTGCGGATCAGGCCCTTTATGATGCCAAGATGAGCGGGCGGGACAGGGTGCGGGCGGCGTAGGACGCTGATGCTGGCTCAGTTCCGCGGGCTCCGAACTCAGCCGCGCCCCTAAACATCGCAGACGATATACTGATGATCGGAGACGCTTCCGGCTGGCTGGACGATGACCGTCGCGGGGCCCAGCCCAGGCGAGCAGATGGCATAGTCCAGCTTCGAATCATGAGAAGGCAATGTCGCTGCGTTGGGCGGGCAAATAGTACCGGGCGGCGGCACCGGCCATGCTGCCGGCGACGGAGCGCGGTTGTAGTCGCCGACCGCAATCCAGGGCGGAGGTGCCGCAGCCCCCGGGGCCAAGGGGGCGACAGATATGCCGGCCATAAGAGCGGGGGCGTCGGCCCCGCCGCCGCTCAAGGCATGCAGCGTATAGATACGGCGAATGGCGCCGCCCGTCAGCCTGACTTCAAATCCGATCGCGCCGCGCGATGACGCGGCGCCGGCGGGGGGATGTAGATCAGATGCGGAGTTTCGATGTTGTCGCGGATGCAGATGCAGAGATTGCAGCGATTGCCGCCCGGATCGGTCTGCAGCCAGAAGACTTTGACGATCAGAGGCGGCCTCCCGACTGCCCAGCTGCCGATGAACATCAGCGCCGCAGGCGGCGGCGCCAGCCCTCCGAGCCAGGGCGGATAGTTGGCGGGATTGTATGCGGTAAAGGAGCCGCCGGTCGGCGGAGACGGCCCGGCTTCCTGAATGCAGACGATGTCGGCTGCCACCCTGCGGTCGAGGAAGAATTGTGAAATCACCCCCACGAACTTGCTCTGGCCCGTCCCCACGTTCGAGCCTTGCATATTGATGCCGACAATCCTCATCGTTACTAACTCAGGTAGTGTTGCAATTAAATGCAATATATGGTTGTTTATCTGAAAAGGCAACGGAGGTGATGCATGCGCTCGCTTTATCGGAAAACGCTGTACAGCAGCTGGCCCTTGCCGGCTGATTTGCATTCGGGGGCAACCTCGGACGCCCCGCCGCCGCCGGTCGGAGGGTTCACTGTCATCAACGGCTTTGACATCCCCATCTATCTCAGCTCCGTGCTCTCGCCCGCAAGCAAGACCTACCTCGCTCCGGGATATCCCGGTCAGCTGGTCTTCATTCAGGATGATATCTGCATCCTGCAGGCAGCGCAGACGGGCTCCTTTATGTGCTCGATCATAATGCAAACTGAGGGCGACATCGTCACCGCCAACTACATGCTGCTGACTTCGCCTAATGACATCGGCCCGGTGCCGCAGCCCACAGCAACCATGCTTGTCCCGCCCGATTCCCCGCGTGTGCTGGTGGGATGCTCGACACTTGCCAACGGCAACGCCGTCCTGCGCGAACAATTCTGGGATCGGCAGGGGGATTCCTGCACCCTGGCGCCCGGCGAGAAAAAGACGATCACCACCACGGTGACGACCGGCCGGCAGGAGACTTCCACCCACGAAAGCACCTTGGCGGCCAGCCTCGGCATGAACGCGAACGTCGGTTTCGGCCCGTTCTCGGCAAGCGTGTCGTCCAGCCTGAGCATGACCTCGCGCTCTTTCCAGCAGGTGACCGTGAGCGAGCAGAACACCGCCTATTTCGCCGACGAGCTGACCAATCCCTATACCGATCAGGCTTGTCTGGTGCTGCGCTGGCAACTGACCGACGTGATCACCATCTTCCAGCCCGACGGCCCACCCTGCGGCTCAGTGATCATCGGCGAAAGCCCGATCATAACGGAAATGTACGGGATCAATGATCTGCCGCAGACGCTGCCGAGATTAGAGCTTGCGGATGAGGATTATGCGCTGATCGCCGATTGAGGGGCGAAGGGCGGGGCGTCTCTCGGTGGATTTGTGCTGCGGATCTTCGAGGGAGGTCGTTCCAGCGCCGACGACAAGAACGGATGTCCATATTCTGGATTTTGCGGAGGCGGTCACATTTGCGCAAGGTCTTGCCCTTGAGTGGGCGAATATGGTGCGACGGCTGCCCACTGCGATGGCGGTCTATGATGGCGATGACCGGCTGCGCTATGCCAACAGCGCCTTCCGCGCGGCCTATTTCATCGAGCCGGAGGAGACGCCGCTCTGGCCGGATCTGATGCGGCGCAATTTCGAGCTCGGCCGCGGCACCGTCATCCGCACGGACAATTTCGAGGAATGGCTGCGCTCCACCCAGTCGCGCCGTGGCAAGATCGGCTATCGCGCCTTCGAGACGGATCTTGCCGACGGCCGCTGGCTGTGGATGACCGAGGCGGTGCAGAGTAACGGCTGGATGCTGTGCATCGCCAGCGACATCACCCGTCTCAAGGTCCATGGCCGCACCGTCCGGCAGGATCGCGACCAGGCGATCAAGGCCTCCTATACCGACGAACTCACCGGCGTCGCCAACCGCCGCTTCGTCATGGCGCGCGTCGAAGAAATGCTTGAAGCCGCCCGGCATGGCAGCAGCGGCTGTCTCGCCGTCTTCGACATCGACAATTTCAAGCACATCAACGACCGCCTCGGCCACCACGCCGGCGATCTCGTGCTGCGCGATTTCGCCCACCGCATCCACCAGAATGTCCGCCGCAACGATTGTTTCGGCCGGGTCGGCGGCGAAGAATTCCTCCTCGTCATGCCGGCCACCGAGCCGGAAGACGCCCTTGCCATGGTCGAGCGCATGCTGACGGTGATCCGCTTCTCCCGGCCGCTGCCGGACTCGCCCGACTTCAGCTACACCTGTTCCGCCGGTATCGCAGGGTGTGTGCCGACGGACAGCGTGTCCGAGCTCTATCGGCGGGCCGACCAGGCGCTGTATGATGCGAAGATGAGCGGAAGGGACAGGGTGCGGGCGGCGTAGGCATGTCGCCAGCGCCGGAGTCAAGTATCAGAAGAGTCAGAGCCGACTTACGAGTTCTTCCACAGTTAATTGAGTTTCGGCCCTTCACAAGTACAACCATTGAGGTCATTTATTCTTTCGTTGGATCGACGAAAAATTGTGAGCTATCAATGAAAAAGAAGTCCGATTTCGACCTGTTCTTCGATTTTAACTTCAAAGACTTGAATCAGACCGAATTTGAAAAATGGTTCGCTGATCTGGCTGCCTGTGTGTTTGGAATGGACTTCGAGCTCGTCAAGGCAGGGGGTAAGAGCGGTGACAAAAAGAGCGACGGGCGCCGAGTTTCCATAGAGACCATCTACCAGTGTTATGCACCTGAATCACCGGCCAAATTTGCGAGCAATGCCGCCACGAAAATTGCGGATTCTTTCCCAGAGGTTCTCAGTTTCTGGCCAAAAATGAAGGCATGGGTCTTTGTGCATAACAATCGTGATGGAGTGCCGACATCCGCGAGCGACAAATTAGAGGAACTCCGTGAGGCATACCCTCAAGTCACTATCTCAGCGGTGTCTCGCCGATTTTTGAAGGACGAGCTTCACGATAAGTTGTCACTTCAGCAGATGATCGATCTCTATCCCAGGGCTGCGATCGACATTGAAGGGGTCCAGATGGAGCACGTTCGGCCTCTGTTGAAGAAGATCATAACCGAATGCGCGAAGCAGTTCGGCACGTTGGAGTTCGGCGAAATTCCAAATGAGGAAAAATTAGAATACAACCAGCTAAGTCCGGCGTCGAAGTTTGATATAAGGCGGGCTCGATCGAAAATTGATGTGGTCAGCCGTTTTCTGAATGGTCAGAACAACCCCGCAAATGTCAGCATAATTCAAACAGCTATGAGAGAGAAATACGCACAACTCATCGGCCTCGGCTACGACCCTGATGAGATCTTTGGAAAGCTCTGCGAGTACGTGCGAATCGGTGCGACTTCAGAAGAAGTGGCGGCGTCGCACATTATTGTGACCTACTTCTTTGACTCGTGTGACGTTTTTCAGAACGCTCCGGTGATTTGATGCTGTTGCCGACGAAACACATTAAAACGGAGAACTCGCTCGTCGGCGTAGGAGCGGAGGTTCTTGCGGAGCTTAGCCGACCCAAGACAGTGTCGACCTTATTTCACGACACTCAGCTGCGCAGGCGCGAGAATGGGATGGCGACTATTCACTTCGATTGGTTTTTGCTGGCGGTTGATTTTCTTTTTGCGGTCGGTGCCCTTCGGTTCGAAGCAGGTACATTGAGGAAATTGAACCAATGATCACCGACATCCACAGTGACCTAGCGAGCTTTCGAACTTTGACATTCACTCCAGGTCTTAACATCCTGTTGGCCGAAAGGCACGAGACGTCTGGAGCGCGAGATACCCGTAATGGCACCGGCAAAACCAGCATGGTCGAACTTCTTCACCTGCTCGTTCAAGACCGGAAGAATCCTGAGGACGATTTTCACAAAGAGATGCTCGTCGGTCGAACGTTCGGGGCGAGGTTCCGTGAGGAAGGACGAGATTACACGATCTCGCGTAAAACAAATACCGGCAAGGATCGTGACGAAGCCTCTCTGGACGGCAAAGCAATCGAATTCAAGGAGCTTCGGTCGAAGCTTGCTCTGAAATGGTTTGGGCTCAGCGATGAGGATTCGAATGGCACTTTTGCGCCGAAATTCGGCGCTCTCTTTGCGTATTTTGTGCGCAAGGCGAGGAACGGGGCTTTCAATAACCCGATTCTAAATTCGTCTGATCAAAATGCGTGGGATAGCCAGATTAATCTTGCTTACCTCCTCGGTTTCGATTGGAAGCTCATTCAAAAGCTACAGCTACTTAAGGAGCAGAAGAAGAAGGCCGACAACCTAGTAGGCATGATAAGAGAAGGGTATTTTTCGAACGGTGCTCTCGATCTCAATAAAATGCAATCTCGCCTTGATATTCTAGAAGTCGAGGTGGAGAGGAAGCGGCGCGAGATTGCGTCCTCTGAGGTGATCGACGGCTACAGGGACCATGAGAGAGCAGCTAATGCTTTCGCGAATGACATTCGCGAGTTGAACGAAGCCAACCTCAAGGACCTCGATCTTGTTGAGAGCATCAACCTTGCGCTGCAGGAGGTTGAGGATGCAAACCTAGCGGACGTGCGTACGATGTACGAGCAAGTTGGAGTATTCTTCCCTGATCAGGTGAAGCGTCGCTTTAGCGAGGTTGCGGAATTTCATCGCAAACTGGCTGAGAACAGACATATTCAGCTCACTGATGAAAAGCGAAGAGCCGAACAACGAATCAAAGAACGCCGGACGGAGATAGATCGATTTCAAAAGGGATTGAAAGAAAAGCTCGGGATACTGCAATCTGGCATCGCGATTGATCGCCTGACCCGACTTCAATCGGAACTGCATGCGTTCGAGATCGAGATGGCTGACCTGAATGTGCAGATTCCGCGCTTGCGGGACGTCGTAGAGGAGCAAGCTCGTTTAAAGCGGCAGATCAGTGAGCAGGTCGAATTGATCGGCCATGATGTCCAAGAACGAGATGAAGCTCGTAAGTTCGCAGTCCAGGCCTTCGCAGAGGTTTCCCGATGGCTTTATGACATCCCCGGAAACTTGATACTCGGGCGATCTAAAGGCGTCGGTGGATTAGAAATTGACACTGATATCGTTGGGAAGAAGAGCGGCGGCAAAAGCCATATGCAGGTGTTTTGTTTTGATTGGGTCTTGCTCCAGGCCGCCAGGCGACAAGGAAAGGGCCCCGACTTCTTAGTGCACGACAGCCATATCTTTGACGGCGTCGATGGTCGGCAAGTTGGTTTGGCGTTAAGTTATGCAAATGACAAAGCAAAGAAACTTGGGGTTCAATATATCGTCGCGATGAACTCGGATGATTTGGACAAGATAAAAAACGAAGAGATAGCGGGAGGAGAGCCAATTTTTGATCCTTCATCTTTCATTATACCTACAAGGCTATCCGATGATACTGGCGGCGGGTTGTTTGGAATAAAATTCTAGAATGGACTTTTCTGCCAGATGTTAGGGTTTCTAACTGGCGCGATGTAATGCCTAGCAGAATGGGTTGATCTTAGACGGGTGCTGCTGCTCCGCTATGGGCCGCGGCAAAAAAATTTCTACCGTCCTTCCCATTTTGTCGTTCATTCGCGCAATGTAGTTGAATGGACATGTGGCAAGCTGATGGAAGACGATGTCGAACATCTATCATTATTGGAGGTTGGGCGGCTCCTAGGCCGTCAACGGCAGGCTGATTTGCTGCGCCTTGCCGCCCTCGCGGAGACCTGGGTCCGCGGCAACCCACGTCGCCAAGCATCGGATTTGCTCAATGAGGCGCTTGCCAGGGTTTTAGCAGGGGACAGGCCGTGGCCCGCTAGCCTTTCTCTCCATGCTTTCCTTTCTCAGGTGATGCGCAGCATTGCCAGCCAATGGCGTCATGAGGATATGCGCGAACCGCTTGTCGCGGATCAACTCAGCCAGCACTGCGATGCCGCCATGGAAGATGGCTTCGATTTAGCCGACCTTGCCCACCGCATGAGAGCGGCACTCTCAGGTGATCCGGTGGCGACAGGCATTTTCGATCACATCATGACCCAGACGAGCCGCAAGCAGGCGTGCGATGCACTCGGCCTGGACGCCACCGGTTACGATACCGCACGCCGCCGGATGACGCGCGCGCTTAGGCGCCGATTCAAACCAGGATGGACCAAATGACGACCAGCCGCCCTGCCAATGATCAAGTTCTTGCACTTATCGCGGAAAGCATTCTCGAAGCGACCGACGATGAAATTATCGAAACCGCTCGCGCGCACGGCGTTGATGTAGACGCATTGGAGAGAAAGGTACGAGAGATTATCGCAGCCCGTGTCGCCGAGGTCCAGCCGCCACCATCGCTACGGATCGGCGAGACTGTCGCTTTGCGATCGGATCCCACACGAATTGGCGTCATTACTGGGATCACACCAAGTAATCGAGAAACGCGGCTTAACGTGTTCATCGACGGGCGCCTTGAGACCCTGTATTTGAGTCAGGTTGTACGGGCAAATCTCGCGCCAGGCGCGGTGCGTGCAACTCTGAGTGAGTTCCATGCACGCCTGACAGCCCTGCAACTTGCCGAACCAAGCATCGCGAATCTCTATTCGTTGCAGGCAGGTCGTATTGACTTCATCCCCTATCAGTTCCGGCCAGTTCTGAAATTCATACGCGCTGATCGTCCGAGGTTGCTGGTTGCCGATGAAGTCGGCGTCGGCAAGACTATTGAAGCAGGTCTTCTGCTTCGGGAGTTGCAGGCGCGCCGGCCGCTGCGTTCGGTGCTAGTCGTTTGTTCGAAGGCGCTTGTGGCGGAAGAAAAATGGCACCGTGAGATGCGTCGTTTCGACGAAGAGTTTGTGACGCTCGGTAGTGATGAGCTTCGATACTGCCTTGATCAGAGTGATATCGAAGGCGAGTGGCCAGACCGTTATTCGCGTGCGATCCTGCCCTTTTCGCTCGTTAATGAGAGGCTATTGCAAGGCTACCCTTTAGGGAGAGGCGGCCGCGGCCCCGGTCTCAGTACGCTCGACACGCCGCCGCGCTTTGACCTGTTGATCGTTGACGAGGCCCATAACGCACGAAACGCTGACACGAGCTTGCATCAGGGCCTCCGCATTCTTGCCGACAACGCGGAGGCGGTCGTTTTGATTACTGCGACCCCGGTTCAGCTTGGAACAGGAGACCTGTTCTCGCTACTCAACCTGTTGCGGCCAGATCTTGTGATTGACCGCCCAACGTTTGAGCGGATGGCCCAACCCAACGAAGCCATCAACGAAGCAATCGCCGCGATTCGCGGGGCAGCCCCCGGATGGCAGGATGCCGCGATCGGACAAATGAACAAAGCTGCAAGCACCGATTGGGGCCGGGTTATGCTTGCGCCATCGCCCGAGTTTCGCAATCTTATCGCAGCGACGCGTGCTGCCACAAGCGATGACGACCGCGTTCGTCTTATCAGGCCCGCCGAGTCGCTTCACAGCTTCGCATCGATGATCAGCCGTACGCGGCGGCGCGATATTGGCAACTTCACAAGCCGAAAAGCCCGTACCGTTGAAGTGCCTTTTACGCCTGAGCAACAAGCGGTTCATGATGATCTGCTCTCGCTTCAGCGGGGTATCTATCTACGAACGCATGGGGCAGGTCCACTTGGTTTTCTGATGACAACGATTCGCCGGCAGGCGGCGAGCTCGTTGCACGGACTGGTGCCCTTCCTCGAGGATATACTAACGCGGCGTCTTACCGATCTCGAACTCGTCGAAATGGACGATGAAGCGTTAGACCACGCCGATGGCGATATTGACGGTATACGCGAAGAGATCGCGGCAATCGTCAATCGCGCGCGCGGATTGCCGGATGATGATCCGAAGTTGGCAGCGCTCATTGACATCGTTAGTCAGAAGGGCGGTATGGTGAACCGCCGTTTGCTCATCTTCAGTTCATTTCGACATACACTGTTTTACCTCAATGAAGCATTGCGATCGCGCGGTGTTCGCGTAGGGCTTATTCATGGTGGAGTCGGCGACGACGATCGGCGGGCGCTGCGCAAGGCATTCGCACTAACGCCGGGGCATCCGGACGCTATCGAAATCCTTCTTTCCTCGGAGGTTGGATCTGAAGGTCTCGACTTCCAGTTTTGCGATGCGCTCGTGAACTTCGATATTCCTTGGAATCCAATGCGCATCGAACAACGTATCGGCCGAATTGACCGCTATGGTCAAAGCAGCCAGACGGTCGCGATATATAACTTTGTCACGCCTGGCACCGTAGACTTCGATATCTTCCAGCGTTGCTTGCAGCGTATTGGCGTTTTCGAACGGTCGATCGGAGGGAGCGAGGCGATATTGGGCGAGATCGCTGGTCGCCTGCAGGCGGTTGCCGACGACTTTCTTCTGACTGAGGTGGAGCGCCAGGCTCGCCTACAGCAACTTGCCGATAATGAAATCCGCCAGATAATTGAGGCCGACGCGCTTGAGGAGCGGGAAGCAGAACTGTTTGGCGTGCGCATTGAGCGCACACGCATGAATGATGAGATCGCCGAGGCTTCAAGTCGCTGGCTGGAGCCGGTCGCGATCGAGCGTTTGGTGGGGCTTCACCTAGAGCGGGAGCTGGACGTCGGTCGTAATCCGATCAGCGGACAGGGTACTGTGAAGAGTCTTCGGCTCGCGGCCGACGCGCGACGACGTCTTGTCCCACCACGTGCACGCGGCACGCGCCTTAGCCTGGCTGATCGAGATTGGGAAACATGGCTGCGCGGCGATCAACAAACGCTTGCTTTGACCTTCGACCGAGAGACTGCCAACGAAGACCGTTCGTTGGCCTTCATCACACCCGTACACCCGCTCACTCAGGCTGCCGCGCGGTCATTTGCTGGCGATGAGGAGGTGGTGGTCACGTTGCGCGTTAAGGACCCAGAGCTCACTTTAGGCGATCACCCTTTTGCGATCTATCAATGGCAGATGCGCGGGCTTCGCGAAGATGCGATGCTCGTGCCCGTTGTAGAAGACTCAACTGTCGGCGCCGCGTTCATGGATGTGTTTACGTCGGCAGCAGATGCTGCCGACGTGGCGCCTCCGGACAGTGCTACGATTGAAGGGCTTGAAAGCTGGCATCATGACCTTTGGACCCGTCGGCGTGCCGCGCACGTCGCGGAGGCGGCTGAGATCGCGAGATTCCGGCGTGATAGTCTGGAGGCCAGCCATCGCGCACGTGTCGCAATTTTAGAAGAACAGCTCGCGGCCGCTTCTGAAGATCGTATTCGGCGAATGCGCGCTGGCCAGCTCGCACGCGCGAACGCAGATCGCGGTGAGGCGCTTGAGGGTCTTGTTGCCGCAGAGCGCCGCGCTGATATCATTCCCCGCCGTGTCGCTTCGGGCACGCTCAGAGTGGAGCATTAAATATGGGTACCACTTTTCACGACTGGCTCGACAACCTCCGCGCTAAGCGTGAACGGTGGGTCTTGGCGAATCATGAGAACAACTTTGATCGTGGTATCTGGAACGCGACGGTCGATAAATATGCCGACCCTAGCCACTTCATTTTTGAACTCCTCCAGAACGCCGAGGATACGGGAGCCACTTGGGTTCGGTTCGCACTCGAGCCAACCCGCATTGTATTTGAGCATAACGGCCGCCCTTTCGACCGTGATGATATTGAGGGCATCACTGGGATCGGAAATACGACGAAGCTGGATGACGGCCACAAGATTGGTTGCTTCGGGATTGGGTTCAAGTCGGTGTACGTCGTTACCGAGCGTCCAGAAATTCATTCTTTCGTCGAGGATGAGTCCTTGGCTTTTGCGATTGAGAATCTTGTCGTTCCCCGTCTCATTGAATCCGGGCATGCGGAGGCCACAACAAGGATCGTTCTTCCGTTGCGAGCCGATCGTGCTGATCTCACGCTGACGCGAGCGCGGGAGGGTCTCACCGCGTCTGGCGCCCGCTCGCTTCTATTCCTTCGTAATATAAAGCGGCTCGAATGGACCGATGGAGCGCTACGCGGCAGTGCGCAAGTTACGGATGCCGATGGATCGATCCGTTCGATCCACTCCCATATGCCCGACGGAACCAACCACGTTGATCGCTTCCTGGTGTTAGCGCGCGCCGTTGAGCACCAAAAGGACCGCAAGCAATATGAAGTTAAGGCCGCGTTTCGGATCAATGGCGCTGGCGACTTGATCCCCGAGGAAGCCCCAACGCGTCTAATGGTGTTCTTCGAGACCGAAGAGCTCACCGGCTTGCACTTCATCATTCATGGTCCTTTCCAGCTCACCGATAACCGCGGTAACATCAAACGCGAAGATAGCTGGAATGCCGGATTGGTTGATGCCATCGCTGGCATGATTGCTGATGCGCTTCCTTCATTGCGCGATCGCGGGATGCTCAAGCGCACCGCCCTCGGTATCTTGCCCAATGCCTCGGATGAACTCCCAACCACATTCGCACCTATTCTCGATGCGATTATCGCCAAATTTGCCGACGAGGCATTAATCCCGGTTCACGGGGGCGGCTTTGCGACGACGGCCACCGGGATTCGAGGACCGGCAGACCTCCGCGATCTCTTGGGCGAACTCGGCCTCGCAGAGTTCTGTCAGCGGCCGGATCGTCATTGGGTCATTGCTGCGCCGAAGAACAGCCGCATCGATACCTTCATTAACACATTAAATCTGGAAGAATTCGGCTTGTCGGGGTTTTTCTCGTCGTTCCGGCACGTGCTCGGCGCTCAGCCCCTCGTTCGCGATGGCGACAAGGATTGGCGCCAGCGTGGTCTCAAGTGGTTCAACGCATTGCCTGACGAGCAGCTTCAACATTTCTATCTCGCATTGGAGGCGGCGTTGAAGGTTCAACGGCCGTCAGTCAACATTTCGGACCTGCAGTTTGTCAGACTAGAGGATGGCCGGCGCCATTCCCCAAAACATGCCGTTTTTGCCCCGATCGATAGCGACCTAGGCCAGGAGACAGAGCAAGATGAGCTATATCTAGTTAAGAAGAACTTGATCAGGCTTGGTCGTGGTCGAGGCAAGGACGTTGAAGAATTCCTTCGGAGGATGGGAGTTCGCGATCTTGATGAGCGCGCCTTTCTCACTGCAATCATCCGAACCAAATACAGGGGTAACGGTCCAAGGCCCAATCGTGAGCAACACTTGCGGCACATGCGTCGATTTGTTCGGTGGTGGAAGGACACAGGAGAGGTGAACCTCTTCAACAACGTCGCCTTCATTCGAGCGGGAGAAGACGGCGCTTACAAGGTTGCCGGCAACGTCTATCTTGGATCGCCTTATCTCGAGTCGGGCCTACAACGCATTTATGATGGGGAAATAGCAGGTCGAGATAGGATGGCGTTGTGGGAAGGATACAAGTCGCTTCCTCGTAAGGACCTTTTGACGTTTCTGGAAAAATGTGGCGTGGAGGATCGCCTCGTGGTTTGGTCATCCCCGATTCCATTCGGCCATCCAAACTATGGCGAACTTCGACACGGCTGGGGAGGGGCTCGCTTTACCGGAACGGGTGCTAATTCCGATTATCGCATTGACCAACTTCCCGAGATCCTCGCACGGCAAGACCCGACAATATCAAAGCTGGTATGGGACGCGGCGAACCGGTTCGGCGCTGCAACCATGGTTGCTAGCTTCTCGCCCAATCAAACCTACCCCGCGCGTAAGCGGCCTTCGTCAATGGCGATCGCTCTACGGGACGCCGCTTGGATTCCGACGAAAGACGGGCGACTTCGGAAGCCAAATGAGATTACCCAGTCTGATCTTGCAAAGGGCTATACGGTCGGCGGAAACGAAGATTGGCTGAGGGCCATTGGTTTCGGAGAGCAGGACCGTCAGCGTAGCGAGCTAGCCAAGGCACGGCGTCAGGCTGCGGAGCTTATCGGCCTTCCGTCCGAACTTGTCGATCAGTTGGGAAGCCTTTCCTCGGATGCTTTGGCTGCCTTCAGCGCAGAAATGATTCGAACTATCAACAGCCGATCTTTCGAACCGATCGAATTTCCGGAGAGGGAATCTGGCAATCCTGCGCGAAGGGCTGAGCGGCTCGCTGCGCGCGCACAAGCGGCGCCGACCAAGAGCTCCGAGGTCAGAGAACGCAGCGTGCGTACCAACAATACAGAAAGCCGAACGCTCGCGCGGGCATATCTAGAAGATCACTACACGAACCCTGTTGGTGAGATGGTGTGCCAGGGCTGCCACGGAAAGATGCCGTTCAATCTTGCCGATGGCTCGCCCTATTTCGAGGCAGTGGAATGCCTGGATTCGCTTGAGAGAGAGCAAGCGGAAAACCATTTAGCATTATGTCCAGTTTGCGCTGCGAAGTGGCGCCATGCCAACCCTATAGACGACATTGATCTGCGTGCGAGAATCAGCGCGGCGACAGTGCCGGAGATCACAGTCGAGCTAGCGGGTGAATCCTCAAGAGTTCGGTTCACTCAGATGCATCTTGATGATCTGCGCACAGTTGCGCGCATCGGTCTGCCGGGTTTCGCGTCAACAGCCGACACGTCTCGGGCATCATCTGGCAGCTAATTTGTGGTGGGAACGGTGTACGGTGGAAGCGTCTCGACTACGGGGTGGACGCAGCAGATCATCATGATGGTGCCAGTTGCCTACGAGTACGCCCGTTTGTCGGTGGCTTATCGTTACCTGAATCCAGCGAATGAGTACCATTCCCATCGGCGCCCCCTACGATGCCGGGGCGCGCGGGCAATGCAGCCATTCGCCATATGTTCTGCGGCGAACTACCCCACCGCCCCAAAATCCGCAGCCAGCACCGCATCCTTCAGCGCCCGCGAATACGCATGCTGCGGATCATCCAGCACCGCCCGCGCCCGCCCACGTTCAACAATCTCACCCTTGCGCATGATGATGATATTGTCGCTGACATAATAAGCCGTCGCCAGGTCATGCGTGATGTAGATGATCGAAAGCCCGAGTTCGTTTTTCAGCCGGCCGAAGAGGTTGACGATCGCCATGCGCAGCGAGGCGTCGACCATCGAGACCGGTTCGTCGGCCACCAGCAGGCGGGGCTCGGGGATCAGCGCGCGGGCGATGGCGACGCGCTGCAGCTGGCCGCCGGAGAGTTCGTGGGGGAAGCGGCCCTTCACCTCTTCCAGCGTCAGGCCGACATGGTGGAGGGCGGCGTCGGCCATCTTCTCCGCCTGCTGCCGGTCCGGCCGCTTGCCGGAGGCGGAGAAGTTGCGGGCGGTCTCGAAGAGATAACGGTCCACCCGCTTCAGCGGGTTGAAGGCCTCGAAGGGGTTCTGCAGCACCGGCTGCACTTCCTTCATGAAGGCCGTGCGTTCGGCCCTGTTGTGGATCGCGACGGTCTTGCCGGCAAATTGCAGCTCGCCTTCGGTCGGTGCCGTCTGGCCGAGGATCATCGCCGCCACCGTCGATTTGCCCGAGCCGGATTCGCCGACGATCGAGAGGATCTCCGGCTCCTCGCCGAGTTCGAAGCTGACATCCTTCACCGCGGTGATCAGCCGCCGGCCGAGCAGGCCGCCCTGGCGGTAGATCTTGGTGACATGCGAGAGGCGAAGCAGAGCACTCAAACCGGATCTCCCGTAACCGCAAAACACGCCACCCGCCGTCCAGGCTCGACAGTGACGAGCGGCGGAACCTTTTGTGAGCAGATGTCCATCCGTTTGGGACAGCGCGGGTGAAACCGGCAGCCCTCCGGCGGCATGGCAAGGTTCGGCGGCCGTCCCTCCAGCGACGGCCGCGTGGTGGGGTCGCCGATCTTCGGCAGGCTGCCGACAAGGTGCTGCGTATAGGGGTGGAGCGGCATGCTGAAGAGCTTCGGGGTCGGCGCTTCCTCCACCAGCCGCCCGGCATAGACGATGCCGATGCGGTCGGAGACCGTCGCGTGCACCCCCATGTCGTGGGTGACGAACAGGAAGGACGAGCCCATCTCGCGCTGGATGTCGCGGATCATCGACAGCACGTCCCGCTGCACGATCACGTCGAGCGCCGTCGTCGGCTCGTCGGCGATGATGAACTCAGGCGTCAGGATGGTGGCGAGCGCAATTGTCATGCGCTGGCGCATGCCGCCGGAGAGCTCGTGCGGATAGGCGTCGAGCAGCTGCGGATCGAGCTTCAGCCGCTGCAGGTGGGTCTCGACCTTTTCGAAAAACACCGGCTTGCTCACCTTCACATGGCGGAAGGCGAAATCGGTGAAGGAATGGCGGATCCGGCGCACCGGGTTCAGCACATTCATCGAGCCCTGCATGATGTAGGAGAGGTGGCGCCAGCGCAGCGCCATGCGCTCCTCCGGCGTCATCGCATAAATGTCCTGGGTGCCGCCGCCGAAATGGAATTTGACGCTGCCCGAGACGACCCGGAGCGGCGGCCGGATGGCGCCGGCAATGGTCTTGATTAGCGTCGTCTTGCCGCTGCTCGATTCGCCGGCAACGCCGTAGACCTCGCCGCGGCCGATGGTCAGGCTGATGTCGTCGACGGCGCGCACTTCGCGATCGACGCCGAAAAGGAAGGCGCGGTAATAGGCTTTCAAATTCTCGATTTCGACCAGATTCTCCATGCTAACTTCCCATCCGGTTCAGCCGGCTGCGCGGATCATTGTATTCGTTCATCGACATGGAGAGCAGGAAGAGCGCCAGGAAGAGGATGACGATGACGGCGACAGGGGCGGCCACCCACCACCATATGCCCGAGATCAGCGCCGAATGCGCATTGGCCCAGTAGATCATCATGCCCATGGTCGGCGTCTCGATATCGGTGAAGCCGAGCACCGAAAGGGTGATCTCCATGCCGATCGACCAGATCATGTTGTTCATCGTCGTGGCGAAGACGATCGGCAGCACATAGGGCAGGTGCTCCTCCACCAGGATCTTGCGCATCGTCATGCCGGAATAGACGCTCTGGGTGGTAAAGGGCCTGCTCTTCAGGCCGATCGCCACCGAGCGGATGAGGCGGGCGTCGTAGGACCAGCCGAGCAGGGCCATGATAACGATCAGAGTCGTCCAGGTCATGCTGTCCTTCAGCACGAAATAGAAGAGGATCAGCAGCGGAAATTGCGGGATCACCATGACGCTGTCGTTGATCGCCATCAGCACCCGGTCGACCGCGCCGCCGGCATAACCGGCCACCAGGCCGACGACCAGCGAGATGATGCGCGAGAGAATGGCGACGCCGATGCCGAAATAGAGCGTGTTGCGAAGGCCGGTCGTCAGCTGCCAGAAAACGTCCTGGCCGCGCGATGTCGTGCCCAGCCAGTATTCGCCGTCGGGCGGCATGTCGGGCGGCAGGAGATAGATGTCGCTCGCGCCGTAGGGCGAGAAATAGGACAGGATGACCAGCCCGACGATCACGGCAAAGAGCAGCAGGCCGCATAGGAATTCCATATTGTGGCGTGAGAGGTCACGGATGATGGTAAACATGGCCTATTCCACCTTGATGCGCGGATCGATCAGAGGGCTCAGCACGTCGATGATGAAGACGGCGGCGGCGACGCCGACGATCGAGAGCGCGCTGAGGCCGAGCACCAGGCTGTAGTCGCCGGCATGCACCGCTTCGATCAGCAGGTTGCCGATGCCGGGATAGCCGAAGACGATTTCGGTGATGACGGTGCCGTTGAAGATGGCGCCGAGCGACATGGCAAGCCCGGTGAATTGCGGCACCATGGCGTTGCGGGCGATATAGGAGCGGAGGATCTTGTTCTTCGGCACTCCGCCGAGTTCGGCGAAGGTGACGTAATCATCGGTGATGATGTTGGAGACGAGCGCCCGCATCCCGATCAGCCAGCTGCCGGCGCCGACAAGGATCAGCGAAAGGGCGGGCAGGATGGAATGTTCGAGGATGTCGAGGACGAGCGCGAAGGAGAGGTCCAGATTGGCGTTCATCTCGTAGCCGCCGGTGATCGGCAGCACCGGCCAGAGATAGCCGAAGACGATGAGAAGCACGAAGGCGAGGATATAATAGGGTATGGGAAGCAGCGCGATGAAGACCAGGCTCACGCCCTTCAGCACCATGTTCTTGCGGTAATAGCCGGCAAGCGCGCCGATCGCATTGCCGAGCACGAAGGTGATCAGCGTCGACACCGTCATCAGCCCGATCGTCCAGGGTAGCGAGCGCAGGATGATTGTCGAAACGGGTGTCGGGAAGGCCGAGAGCGAGGGGCCGAGATCGCCTGTCGCAAGCCGCAGCCAGAAGTTCAGATATTGCTGCCAGATCGAGCCTTCCAGGCCGTAAAGCTCGCGCAGCGACTTGCGCATCAGCTCGATCGCATTGGGGTCGGACTGACCCATCTGGGTGATGGCGCCTATGCTTTCTTCGACCGGGTCGATCGGGGTCAGGTGGGTGACGAAGAAGGTGATCGTCACGCCGAGAAAGACGACGAGCAGAAACTGACCAAACCGCTTCAGCACAAAGATCAGATAGGACGTCATAAGGCGGAGGTTCCTCTCTGTTTTCCTTTCCGGAAAGGATCGACGAGCATGGCAACCGAGGCGCATGCCCGCCGATGAGGGGGCCGGCGCGATGGCTTGCGCGCCGGCGTTGGGAGGGTTATTGCGGCTGAGCCGGCTTCAGCTTGACCATCATCAGCCGCGAATTCGCCCAGTTCGGAACCGGATCCGTATAGGGATCCTTGATCGTCGGATATCCGGTCCAATAGGTCGTATCCATCGAGGTGAAGACGTTATAGGACATCAGCGGGATCGTCGGCATTTCGCGGGCGACCAGCTTCAGATACTCCTTGCCGAGCTCCATGCCCTTCGGATCCTCGGGACCGATGGCGCGGATGCTCTCGATGATCTTGTCGAGCTCCGGATTGGACCAGCGCTGCCAGTTGCGCGGCGGCTGGTTTTCACCCTTCTTCGCCACGAACTGCGAGTGCCAGCTTTCGAGGAAGAAGGAGAGGTCGGGATCGCCGCCCCAGGTTTCGACGCTCCAGGCGATCGCCACCTCGAAGTCGCCGGGTTGCAGCGCCGTCTGCCAAAGTTTGGCGGCGGGCACGGCTTTGGCGTCGATGCCGAATGCGGCCCATTGCTGTGCGATAAGGGTGCCGGCCCGGGTGAAGACGGAGCGCGTATCGCCCTCCACCGTCATACGGATCCGGAACGGCTGGCCGTCGGGCGTCATCCACTTGCCGCCGGTTTTCTTGAAACCGGCCTTCTCGAGAAGCTCGGTCGCCGCCTGCGGATCCGGTTTCCACCAGCCATAGCCGAAGGCGTCGCTGATCGCCTGCGGGTCGGTCGGGATCTGGTCCTTGAACTTCGGCTGCTTGCGCAGGATATCGGCAATCTGTTGTCCGATTGTGGGATCATAAGGCTTGATCTTGCGCTTGCCGGTATCGATCTCGAAGTCCTTCAGCCAATCCTGCATCGGCGCCTGATAGTCCTTCATCGTGGCCGCCGTCGGCGGCACGCCGAGCGCCGAAAGTGTCGCAGCGCCACGGTAGCTCGCCATGTCGACCGCCTTGATGTCGATCAGCAGGGCCAGCGCCCAGCGCACATCGGCCTTGTCGAAGGGCGGATTCTGGGTGTTGAAGATCACGGCCGGCAGTGTCGGATCCGGATGGGCGAAGGGGAAGCCCGGGAACCAGGTTTCGACCGTCTTGGATTTCTCCTTGAGGGTGAACATGCCCTCCGGCGTATTGTCGTGAATGATATCGAGATTGTGCTCGAGCTGAGCGATGGTGCGTTTATCCGGCGGGCCGGGATCGACATAGGTTACATATTTCGGGCCCGGCTCGCCAAAGCGCGCAAGCGAGGTCCGCTGCCAGTCCTCACGCTTTTCCCAGGTATACCACTGGCCCTGGGGATCGTAGGACTTGAGCTTGTAGGCGCCGAGCGAGACCGGATTGGCGAAATCGTAGCGGAGCGGATCCTCCACCTTCTCGAAGACATGCTTGGGCATGATCCAGGCGCCGTTCCAGCGCACCGTGAAGATCGCATGGAAACGCGAATTCGGCTTCTTCAGCTTGAAGACCACGGTCTGCGGATCGGTCGCCTCGACGCTTGCCACCTGCACGGTGAAGGCCGCACTCCAGACCATGCCGGGGTGGTCCATCTGCGTCTTGACGGTATAGACCACGTCATCGGCCGTGAATTCCACGCCGTCGCTCCAGTAGAGCCCCTTGCGCAGCTTCACGGTCATCTCGGTGAAGTCGGCATTATATTGCGGCTTGTCGGCGGCGAGCGAATTATCCCAGGCTGCGCCGCCAAGCCCCTGTTCCGGGTCGATATACCAGAGCGTATCCATGGTCAGCTGCTGCAGGCCGGTGGAAACACCGCCGCCGCCATTGACCCAGATGTTGAACCAGCCGGGATTCTTGATCGTCCCTTCCGGATTTTCAACGATGAGCGTCTCCTTGCGCGGCAAGGAGGTGTATTCCTGGGCTCCGGCCACTGCGGTCAGGCCGATGGTGGCCAGCACGAAGCCGAATGCAAACCTCTTCCACTTTTGCATGAACTCCTCCCTTGAAAGCGATCATGCCGCGGCCGCAAAGGCACGCAGGGGCATGTCGCGGTTGCCGGTTCGCAGAAGCCTGGGAACTTCCAGGTCTTCGGCGAACCATTTCTCCAGCCCGCCTGCCTCCTCGCAGCCGAGCCGAATATCCCAGAGCATGATGCCGAAAAGTTTCAGCAGTTTTCGGAAGACATCATGCTCTAACCATCTCATTCACACCGACAGCCGGACGACGTTATAGGACAGCGGTTTCAGCGCCGCCCGCACCCGTCCGTCTTCGACCCTTGCGCTCTCGACCTTGGCGGGCACGACCGTTTCCGGCCGCCGCGCCGTGTTGACGGCTTCGAGATCGCCATGGCTCATTTCCACCTGTTCGATCAGGCGGGCGCCGCCGAAGCCTTCCAGCCGCACGTCGAGATCGAGCGCCGTATCCGGATGGCGGTTGACGGCAAAGAAGGTCAGGCTCCTGCCATCCTCGGAATGCACCGCCGAGACGTCGAGATAGGGAACCTCGTTCTCCTCGTCGCTGTCATAGGTCGGGCCGTCGACGACGAGCTGCAGCGCCGTGCCGCGGCCATATCTGGAGGCGTAGTAGAAGGGATAATAGATCGTCTGGCGCCAGGCGGCACCGCCGTCCTCGGTCATGATAGGGGCGATGACGTTGACGAGCTGGGCGATGCAGGCGATGCGCACCCGGTCGGAGCGGCGGATGAAGGTATTGAGGATGCCGCCAACCTGCAGCACGTCCTCGAAATTATAGATGTCTTCCAGCAGATGCGGCGCATCCGGCCATTCGTCACGCGCCAGGATCTCCTTGTCCTGCTGGTTGGAATGATACCAGACGTTCCACTCGTCGAAGGAAATGCCGATCGTCTTCTTCGAGCGCTTCTTCGCCTTGATGTAATCGATCACGCCGCCGATGGTGGTGATGTAGCGGTCGAGCTTCGTCGCCCGGGCAAGGTAGTTCAGCGTGTTCTTCTCGCGGTTGGCGAAATACATATGCAGCGAGATGTAGTCGGCGCTGTCATAGCACTGGTCGAGAACCTCAGCCTCCCATTGAGGATAGGTCTTCATGTCGGAATTGGACGAGCCGCAGACGACGAGCTCGAGCGACTTGTCGAAGCCGCGCATGGCTTTCGCCGTCTCGTCCGCCAGCCGGCCATATTCATAGGCCGATTTGTGGCCGACCTGCCAGGGGCCGTCCATCTCGTTGCCGAGGCACCAGAGCTTGACATCATGCGGATTGGACCAGCCGTGCTTGCGGCGCAGGTCCGACCAGTAGGTGCCGCCGGGATGATTGCAATATTCCAGGAAATTGCGGGCGGCATCGAGACCGCGCGATCCTAGATTCACGGCGAGCATCGGCTTGGTATTGGCCTTCTTGCACCAGTCGACGAATTCGTTGACGCCGACCTGGTTGGCTTCGCGGGTGCGCCAGGCAAGGTCGAGGCGAACCGGGCGCTCCGACCGCGGGCCGACGCCGTCTTCCCAATTATAGGCCGAGACGAAATTGCCGCCGGGATAACGGCAGTAAGGCGTGTCGAGCTCACGCACCAGGTCGAGCACGTCGCGTCGGAAGCCGTCTTCATCAGCGGTGGGATGTCCGGGCTCGTAGATTCCGCCGTAGATCGCTCTGCCGAGATGCTCGAGAAACGAGCTGTAGAGCCTGGCGTCAATGGTCGCGATGCGAAAATCGCGGTGGGCAACGACATTCGTCTTCAACGGATCCTCCCGTTTATGTATCAAGAATTTTGTTTTCTTGCCCCTAACTTGATATCAGGAATGTCGTGATGTCAACCAAATCGCCGATTTAATCATACAAATGCAGATCCGACAGAAAGATGTTCGGATTCAATACCTTGGTAAAATTTAGCGGCTGCTGAAATTCGAAATAAATGCGATTTTCAAATCAGGATATCCGATACTATAAAATCAGACATGCAGCCGCATGATGATGTCGCGGCCGTGATTGCCGAAGCCGCGGCCGAAGATGTTCACGCCACCGGTATGGCCGGCATTCTCGGCGATGCCGACCCGCAGCCGGATCGACGAATGCTGGCCGAGCGCCAGATCGCTGAGCGTGACATTCGAGGCCGCCACCCCGTCGATGAAGGTGCCGCGCGTCGAGATCCGCCAGGTCTTCATCATGCCATATTGCGAACCCTCGAGCTTCCACCAGGCCGGCGTGAAGGCGCCGCGCTTGTCGCCGTAATCGCCCGGCGACGTCCATGTGCCGATCGCCATGCCGTTGACCCAGAGGGTGATGTCGGATGGCCAGTCCGGATTGGTGCCAGGCACCTCGGACGACAGCTCCAGCGCAAATTCGATGGCGCGTATATCCTTGTTCAAGACCTTGGCATTGTTAGGAAATTTATACTCGACATAGCCGCGGCCGAACCAGACGAGGCCGGCCTGCATGCGCTGCGGATCGAGGAAATAATCGGGCACATCGAGCGGGCCGATGACGCTCTCGGTGGAGCAGAGACCGCAGGGCGCGTGCACGTCGCAGCTCGTATAGAGCCCCACAGGCATCTCCACCTCGATGATATTGTTGGCCCTCTGTGCCGCGCTTTCCTCGAAACTGATCAGGATCTCGCTATAGACCGCCGAGCAGATCTTCTGGTTCCCCTTGCGCGCCTTGGCGAGCCGCGAATCCACCAGCCCCGCATCTTCCAGGATCTGAATACCGGTCGCGACGGTGGATTGCGGAAGGGAAAGCGCCTGGGCGATATCGTTGATGTTGAGCGGCCCCTTGGCGCAGAGCAGCTTCAAAATCTCGATCCGCGCCGGCGCCGAAAGCGCCCGTATCGCCTCCCCATTCTCGCCGGCAGCGATCGTCAAAAACGAACGTTCCATCAGTTCCCCATGGTTTTCCGATAAAATGATGTATATCGGAAAATATGATACGGCAAGGGGGAGGGAACGGTTTGAACGATTTTGCGATCGGCAAGCAGGTCTGGCATCGGCTGCCGATGCGGAATGTCGAACTCATCGCGCCCCGCCGCGGCGGGAAGCGCATCGGCGAGGTTGCGTAATACCGGCTCCTTGATCGCAAGTGCCGTATTGCGATGTGCGAAGGTGATCGGCTGACCACCCGACGGACCCGGTCCTTGTAGAAGATGCTGGTGCGTCCCTGAGATGATCGCACCGATGCCTCGGCTAGGTTGCGGCAGAGAAGCGCTTCATTCGAAGCGGAAGTCGGAAAGGTCGACCGATACGATCAGCGGCGCTGCCAGAGGTGTATTGTTCGAGCCGCGCGGGAAGATGCGCATCCTTGATGGGAGAGAAATTCCGTCGATCTCGACGTAATCGGTGAGATAGCGTGCAGCGGCATTGCGACCTTGGATGTCCACTTCATAGTAATGCCGGACCAAAAGCCCCTCGGGATTGAAGTAGAACGTCTGTGCCCTGCTATGGGTGGCGATATCGTCCGGGAAGCAGACGTGCAGACGGCGCCAGGTCTCTCCGTTTTCCTGCCAGGGCTCGATCTCATCAGAGACGACACCCGGCCGCTTCAGGATGAAGGGTGAGGTCAAATAGGTCCACATTGTGTAACCGGCAAAGTATGCCACTTGTGGATTGCTCCAGTGGGTTTCCATTTCATAACCTTCGAAGGAACTCCGTGGATCGACGAGTTCTTCGACGACGGCCCCGTCAGGAGTCCCTATCGCCACACGGCTCGGTGTGAACACGGAATGGTTCATGGTCGGGGCAAAGGGCCAATGCGAAACGCGTTCGTCCCTGAGGTCCACGCGAACATGACAATCTTCCAGGACCGTGGGCTTGCCTTTTAGGCCCCAGAGAATGCCCCCCTGATGCAGCTTCGCCGTCAGCGATGAAAAGGCGTTGAAACGGTCGAAGCCGCCGTGCGCCCGAGTGGCAAGATCGACGAGATTGGTCATGATATCTTCCTGTCTGTTCTGTCCTTGAATGCTGCCACGGCGGCTTCTGCGATCGCGACATCCTGTTCGATGCGGCCACCGCTAATGCCGACAGCCCCGATGATGCTCTCTCCCGATCGCACCGGAAGTCCGCCGCCGAGAATGACGTATTTGCCGCCGGCCACATTGTTCACGGCGAAGAGAGGCTCTCCAGGCTGGATCATCGGGACGAAGGTTGCTGACGGCGCCTGGAAGGCGCGCGCTGTGTGCGCTTTTCCAACTGCGAGGTCGAAGCCTCCTGGCCATGCATCATCCATCCGCGCGGCGGCGATGAGATTGCCGCCCTGGTCGAGGACGGCAATGGTCGCCTTGACGCCAATTTCCCTGGCGCAAGTTTCAGCGGCGGCGATCATGTGTCGCGCGGCGCTTAGTTCAAGAAGCGTCATGTCTAACGGAGCTCAATGTCGGAGATGTCGATGGAGACGACCAGGGGTTCGGCAAGGCTGCTGCCATCCGGCTGGCGTGGATAGATGCGGCGTTCGGTGGGGAACCTGATGCCCTGCACCTCGACGTAGCCGCCGATGTAATGCGCTCCCGGCGTGTCGCCCGCGATTTCGACGTCGTAGTCGTGCCGCTTCAGAAGACCTGCCTCGTCTACATAGAGCGTTTGGACCGCGCTATGAGTGGCGACCGCGTGCGGAAACGTCACCTTCAGCCGATGCCATGTCTCGCCTTTCTCTTGCCAGTCGCCAGCCTCTTCGCTGACGACGCCGGGTGCGGCGAGCAGGAAGGGGATGTTGAAATAGGTCCACATGGCAATGCCTGCGAAATATGCGAGCTGCGGTTCCGACCACGGGGTCTCCAGCTTATGACCTGCGAAGGAGCTGCGCGGATCGGAAAGATCCTCCAGAACCTTGCCGGACGAATCCTTGAGTGTAACGCGACCCGGTTCGAAGCGGCTGCTCTTGCCCTCCGGTCCGAACGGCGCATGGGAGGCCCATTCCTCACCAAGGCCGACGGTGACATTGGTCTCGTCGAGCTTGCCGCCGTGACCCTTCAGTCCCCAGAGAGCACCGCCTTGGCTCAGGTGAGCGCGCAGGGTGGAAAACTTCTTCCAGGTCTCGAGACCGCCATGAGCGTCGATGATCTTCTTTGCGAGAGCATTCATTATGGTTTCCTTTCAATTCGATTGTCACCTGTCGAGGAAGGTCTTCACATGCGCGACGAAGGTTTGCGCATATTGGAAGAGGGCGCCGTGTCCGGAATCCGGGTAGATGATCAGGGTGGCGTCGCTCATCGCCTTGAACATCTCGTAGGCATTGACCGATGGAAACATCGTGTCATCGCTGCCATGGACGATAAGCGTCGGCTGTTTGATCGCCTTCAGCAACCCGTGATCGGGATCCTGTTCAGCACACCATGCGATGATCGATCTCGCCTGCGGCTCGCTTATGGCTTCGCCGCTGTCGGGATCGCGGTCCTGCGTTCTGGCCAGCGCTCGGTTGACGAACGCCTCACCTGCGAGCTGGCTCTTCTTCGACGACGTGAAAAACAGCGGTAGCCGGACATCTCGTGCGTTCTTGGCGAGAGCGCCCTCGACGACCTGCAGAAGATGCTCTTCGCCGCCTCTGGGCGCGCTTCCCGCGACGATCATCTTGCGCACCTTTAACGTGGCGCGCGACGCCATGATCTGGGCGAGAAATCCGCCGAGCGAGAAGCCCAGAAGATCGACCTCGTCGAAGCCCAGAGCTCTTATGAAAGTCTCGGCATCGGCCGCCTGCTGCCCGACATTGTCCGGGACAGTGCCGGAGGAAGCGCCAACACCAGCGTTGTCGAACACGATAATGTTCCGGTCGGTCGCCAACCCGTTGACGACTGCCGGGTCCCAGGAATCAATCGTCCCCGTAAAGTGTTGCAGCAAAATGAGCGGCGTTCCGGTATCCGGGCCGAGACGGCGATAGGCGAAGCGAATTCCGCCTGTTTCGAGATATTCCGTTGGTGCAGTTTCCAGGGAAACAGCCATTTCACTTCCTTTCAGCGTGGAGGATTGGTAGCGGCCGGTGATAGCGCCGCCGGGGATGGGCTCTGCGCCATGGCAGGGCGAGGCTCCTGCATGTCGTCTCGGAGGAATGGTGCCGGCCCCTCATCGGTCGGCTATCGGCTGACATCGACCAGGGTTCGCCCGCGGACATGGCCTGCCAGCATCTGGCTTACCACCTCGGGCACATCGGCGAGGCCAACCTCGGACACGGTCGAGGCAAGCTTCCCGAGATCGAGATCGGTGGCAAGGCGCTGCCACGCCCGCTCGCGAACGGCTCGAGGGGCGTATACTGAATCGATGCCTGCCAGCATTACCCCACGAAGGATGAAGGGAAGCACGCTCGCCGGAAGATCCCTGCCGCCGACAAAGCCACAGGTCGTGACAACGCCCGCATAGGCTGTCTGTGCCAGGATGTTTGCCAGCGAGCGCCCACCCACTGCATCGATCGCCCCGGCCCAGCGCTCCGTTGAAATCGGGGGTCCCCCGGCGGAGAGTGTCGACCTGTCGATCAATGAAGTTGCTCCGAGTCCCTTCAGGTAAGGCGCCTCGCTCGGCTTGCCGGTAGAGGCGACCACGCGGTAGCCGAGCTTCGAAAGGAGCGCGATGGCAATCGAACCTACGCCACCGGAGGCACCGGTAACCAAAATATCGCCACGCGCAGGCGAGATGCCGCCATGCTCAAGCGCAAGCACGCTTAGCATCGCGGTGAACCCGGCGGTCCCGATCGCCATCGCATCGCGCGTCGAAATCGATTGCGGCAACTTCACGAGCCAGTCGCCGGGAACTCGTGCCCTCTGGGAGAACCCGCCGTGATGCGTCTGGCCGAGGCCCCACCCGGTCGCGACGACCTTGTCGCCGGGTGAATAGCGCGGATCCAGAGAAGTTACGACCGTTCCGGCGAAGTCGATACCGGTTATGAGCGGAAAGGTTTTGATGATGTCATGGCCGGCCAGCGCAATGGCGTCCTTGTAGTTCACCGTCGACCACTCGACAGCGACCGAGACCTCGTCCTCGGTCAGGAATTCATCCGAAACCGTCTCTACGGTGGCAGTCATGATATCACCGCTCTGCCTTGCGACAATTGCTTGAAAAGACACTCCGCGCTTCCTCGCTCGTGGACACGGTGCCATTTAAGCCGATCTGGAAGTCGTTGAAAGAATGCACAATTACAGCCTATACTATCATGGATGTAAGTAAGGCGCTGAGAGGCAGCTGAGATGAGACCGAAGCGTTTGGAGCCCAAGAGCGGCTGTGCTGCTGAATTGACGATGTCGGTGATCGGCGGACTTTGGAAGCCCACAATCCTCGTCAACTTGCTCATGGGCAAGAAGCGGTTCATGGAACTGTGCCGCCTGATACCGGACGCCACGCATCGGGTGTTGACGCTGCAACTGCGTGAGCTCGAAGCCGACGGATTGGTGACACGCCGCGTCTTTGCGGAGGTTCCGCCGCGTGTGGAGTACGAGGCGACCGAGCTGGCAAGATCGGTCGCACCAATTCTGGCGAGTCTGCGCGACTGGGGAAACGCATTCCGAGACAATCAGCAGAGGCTCCCCGAACTTGAACCCTATTGCCCGGCAGAAGAGTTGGAGGCGGCGACCGCCTCGGCAGCAAGCTGACCCGGAAAGGCTCCCGGCTTTTCGGATTTCGATATGGGAGCCTCAAGCCGCTCAGACGGAAGACTGATCGAGGACCTCCACCGAATGAAGTGTTGGGGCCGAGTCTCACGCAGCTCCTATCGGTCGACCGAACAGAGGCCGACCTTCTGCACGCATTCCAAGGCAAAACCGCTGCGCAATTTTGCGGAGACTGCTTGCCGTCAGCGGCGCAGCAGCGGCCGCAAGGCCGCCTGCGTTTCCTTCAGCAGCGGCAGATAGCGCTCCTTCATCTCGGCCGCCGACACGAGGGCGGCCGGGGCGCCGATATTGATCGCCGCGATCGTCTCGCCACGGTCGTTTTCGACAGGCACGGCGATCGAGCAGAGGCCGATTTCCAGCTCCTGATCGATGATGGCGTAGCCCTCGGCGCGCACCCGGCGGAATTCTTCGATCAGTTCGTCCGGATCGGTCTTGGTATTGGGTGTGTTCTGCATCAGCTCGCTCCTGGCGAGGATGGCGCGCGCCTCGCTCTCTGAAAGGGCTGATAGCAGCACCCGTCCCATCGAGGCGCAATAGGCGGGCAGGCGGCTGCCGGGGGTGAGATTGATCGACATGACGCGGCGCTGCGCGGCGCGGGCGATATAGACGATCTCGGTGCCGTCGAGCACCGAGGCCGAGGCGCTCTGGCCGGCCCTTTCCGAGAGAAGATCGAGATGCGGCTGCAACAGCGCCGGCAGCGGCGTTGCGGCAAGATAGGCATGGCCAAGCCGCAGGATCTTCGGCGTCAGCGTGAAGAACTTGCCGTCATAATCGGCATAACCGAGCTCGGCGAGCGTCAGCAGCGAACGGCGCACGGTGGCGCGGTCGAGCCCCGTCAGCTTCGCGGCCTCGGCGATCGACAGCCGCTGCCGTGTCTCGCCGAAGGCTTCGATGACTTTCAGGCCGCGGGCAAAGCCGCTGACGAAATCGGTTTCGCGCATGGGTACGATCCTCCACTCTATGTACCAGTTTGTGCGATATATGAACAAAAGTCAAATAACGCACAAACTATCTTGCCGCTGCGTCTGTAACATTTTATTTCTGATGCAGAGGGCAGGCTGAGGAGATCCCCATGGACAAGACAATCGGCAGCACGGCGGAGGCCGTTTCCGAGATCGGCGACGGTGCGACCGTGATGATCGGCGGTTTCGGCGGCTCCGGCGCGCCGATCGAGCTGATCCACGCCCTGATCGACAAGGCGCCCAAAGACTTGACTGTCATCAACAACAATGCCGGCAACGGCCGCATCGGCATCGCCGCAATGATTGATGCCGGCCTGGTCCGGAAAATGATCTGCTCGTTTCCGCGCTCCTCGGATCCACGCGCTTTCACCGACAAATATCTCGCCGGCGAAATCGAACTCGAGCTGGTGCCGCAGGGCACGCTCGCCGAACGCATCCGCGCCGGCGGCGCCGGCATCCCGGCTTTTTACACCCCGACCGGCTACGGCACCGAACTTGCCGAGGGCAAGGTCATCGCCGAATTCGACGGCCGCCATTATGTGCAGGAGCGCTGGCTGAAGGCCGACTTCGCGATCGTGAAGGCTCGGGTCGGCGACGTCCACGGCAACCTGACCTACAACAAGGCCGGCCGCAACTTCAATCCGCTGATGTGCATGGCCGCGGCCAAGACCATCGCCCAGGTCTCCTCCATCGTGCCGGCCGGCGGCATCGATCCCGAGCATGTGGTGACGCCGGGCATCTTCGTCGATCGCGTCGTCGCCGTCCCCGATCCGCAGCAGGAAGAAGAGCTCATTCGAGCCGGAGTAGCCTACGCATGACCATCGATATCAGGGACGACATCAAGCTTTCCAATGCGCAGATCGCCTGGCGCGCCGCTCAGGACATCGCCGACGGCGCCTATGTCAATCTCGGTATCGGCTTTCCCGAAATGGTCGCCCGCTATCAGCCGCCCGGCCGCCAGGCGATCTTCCACACCGAAAACGGCATCCTCAATTTCGGCGAGCCGCCAGTTGAAGGTGAAGAGGACTGGGACCTGATCAACGCCGGCAAGAAGGCGGTGACGCTGAAGCCGGGTGCGGCCTTCTTCCACCACGCCGACAGCTTCGCCATGGTGCGCGGCGGTCATCTCGACGTCGCGATCCTCGGCGCCTATCAGGTCGCGGAGAATGGCGATCTCGCCAACTGGCGGGTCGGCAGCAAGGGCGTGCCGGCGGTCGGCGGCGCCATGGACCTGGTGCATGGCGCCAAGCAGGTCTGCGTCATCACCGAGCATGTCACCAAGACCGGCGAGCCGAAGCTGGTGGAGAGATGCACCTTCCCGCTGACCGGCGTCGCCTGCATCACCCGCGTCTATACGAGCCATGCCGTCATCGACATCGTCGAGGGGCGTTTCGTGCTGCGCGAGAAGCTCGCCGCCATGTCTCTGGAGGAATTGCAGGCGATGACCGGGGCGCGACTGAACGTCGATGGGCCGGTGGCCGATCTCGTCGTTCCGAAACTCTAAAGGGAAAGCCATGACCGAAGCCTTTATCTGCGACTATATCAGGACGCCGATCGGCCGCTTTGCCGGTTCGCTCTCGCAGGTGCGCGCCGACGATCTCGGCGCCATCCCGCTGAAGGCGCTGATGGCGCGCAACGGCGCCGTCGACTGGGAAGCCGTCGACGACGTGATCTTCGGCTGCGCCAACCAGGCGGGCGAGGACAACCGCAACGTCGCGCGCATGTCGGCCCTGCTCGCCGGCCTGCCGATCGCGGTGCCGGGCACGACGATCAACCGGCTCTGCGGCTCCGGCATGGATGCGGTGATCACGGCGGCGCGCACCATCCGCGCCGACGAGGCCGAGCTGATGATCGCGGGCGGCGTCGAAAGCATGTCGCGCGCGCCTTTTGTCATGCCGAAGGCCGAGACGGCCTTTTCGCGGGCTGCCGAAATCCACGACACGACGATCGGCTGGCGCTTCGTCAATCCTCTGATGAAGAAGCAATATGGCGTCGATTCCATGCCGGAGACCGGCGAGAACGTCGCCGAGGATTACAAGGTCAGCCGCGAGGACCAGGACGCCTTTGCGGTTCGCAGCCAGGCGAAGGCAGCGGCCGCCCAGGCGAGCGGACGGCTGGCGAAGGAGATCACCCCGGTGACCATCCCGCAGCGCAGGGGCGATCCGGTTGTCGTCGACCGGGATGAGCATCCACGCGCGACGACGATCGAGGCTCTGGCGAAACTTGGCACGCCCTTCAAGCAGGAAGGGGGCACGGTGACGGCGGGTAATGCCTCCGGCGTCAATGACGGGGCGGCGGCGCTGATCGTCGCCTCGGAAGCGGCGGCGCGAAAATATGACCTGACGCCGATCGCCCGCATCCTCGGCGGCGCGGCAGCCGCCGTTCCGCCACGGGTGATGGGCGTCGGTCCGATCCCGGCTTCGCGCAAGCTGATGGCCAGGCTCGGCATGACCCAGGAGCAGTTCGATGTGATCGAACTCAACGAGGCCTTTGCCAGCCAGGGACTGGCGGTGCTGCGCGAACTCGGCATCGCCGACGACGATCAGCGGGTGAACCGCAATGGCGGCGCGATCGCGCTCGGCCATCCCTTGGGCATGTCGGGCGCCCGCATCACCGGCACGGCGGCACTGGAGCTTGCCGAAACCGGCGGCCGCTATTCGCTGTCGACCATGTGCATCGGTGTCGGGCAGGGGATTGCGATCGCGCTCGAGAGGGTTTGAGCGCAAACTGAACGCCAAATATTGAGAGGCGCCGCATCTCCGGATGAAGGTGTCGCGCCTCAGCCCTCCAACGCGCTTTCCTGACGCCGTCGCAGCGAGTTGAAGACGGTTTGGGGAAGCCGTAGTTTGTTATCCTCGGAGAAACGCCGGCTCAACGCGTCGAAATCTGCATCTGGATCGGCCGTAATCAAAGCGACCTCGTCAAAGAAATCCAGTTCGGAATGCGAAAGCGTCGCATTCAATGCTGGTTGTGCTCCCCAAACATCCCAAGGCAGGACTTCGCGACCGCTGAGAGTGGCGAGATCTCGGATCAGGTTACCGGCGATGAACCACAGACCACGAAGCTTCTCAAATTCGACGCCGAACAGATTTGGATCGAGTTCTCCGCTGCGGCATCTGCGCCAGGCCTCGGAAGCGGTCAGGAATTGGGCACGCGGCACGTCATGGATGTCGAAACCAATTCCGAGCTTGCGGATGAAAACCTCGTCGAGCTGGCTGTCCAGCAGGGCCCAGCGCCCATCAGCCGCTTTCCAGTACTCACATACCCAATGATCCTCGAACTTGCCCGGATTGAAGTAGGTGGCGAAGCCTCCGCGGCCACGGGCGGGAATTCCGTGCTGCCGAAGGATTGCGACGGACAGCAACATGTAATGGCGGCAGATTCCGACCAGACGCTTCTCGGGCAGCCGGGCGACGGAGAGCGGACGGTCGTCGAGCACCAGCAACGCATCAAGCATCTTCTCCATCGGCCGGATGTGGCTTTCGCCGCGCCGCGCTTCGGGAACCTTGTAACCATAGAATGGTTCTGCGGCGTGCTCATAGATCAGCAAAGCCTGCGCCGTGCGGGCAACGCCGGCCGGATCGGACGGCAGTATATCGAGGAGCGCAGAATGGCGGCCGGGCGCGCTAAAGGCAGAATGCCCTGCATAATGTTCATACTTACAACGCTGCGCGCCGTCATTGCCCGCGCAAAGGGCGGAAAGGGTCTTGGCGTTCATGATAAACCTCCTGTGGGTGGACTGCCAGTACGCCTGTTCTGCCATGGGGTCTGAAGGGGTGCTTGATCCTGGTTGCTGACATTTGCGCCGTATTCGCCCTCTCCGCTCTCCATCTCAGGCCGCATCGCCGGCACAATGGCACTGAGCTTGTGCAGACCGCGCGCTGTCGGCAGGGTGCATCGTAACCAGCACTTTATAACTGGCCGCGATCTCTGCGCGCGCGCAACGTTGCGTGCCGCGATCTACTTCGATAAAAACCCGCATGCTGATCCGACCAGCAAACAACGATGACCGAAGCGCGATCTGGGGGATCATCGGTCCGACGATCCGCGCCGGCGAGACCTATGCGCTCGACCGCGACCTCTCCGAAGCCGATGCGCTCGCCTACTGGATGGGCGCAGACCGCGAGACCTTCGTCGCGGAAGTGGATGGCATTATCCTCGGCACCTATTACATCAAGGCCAATCAGGCGGGCGGCGGGCGCCACGTCTGCAATTGCGGCTACATGACCGATCCCGCCGCCAGCGGCCGCGGTGTCGCCCGCCGCATGCATGAACATTCGCTCGAACATGCGCGCTTGCGGGGTTTTCAAGCCATGCAGTTCAATTTCGTCGTCAGCAGCAATCGCCGCGCCGTCGCGCTGTGGCAATCCCTCGGCTTCGAAATCGTCGGCCGGCTGCCCGGCGTCTTCCTTCATCCGACCGAGGGCTATGTTGACGCCCTGGTGATGTTCCGCACTCTCTAAACGGCACGGTGGTAAAAAGATGTGAGGGCGCTGTCGAAATCGCAGCGGTTCAAACGTCTTTAATCGCAAGGCGCGGAAAAGCAGCGATCTGCTGCACGCGTCGCGATCACTCTGTCGGCATGGAGGTATGAAGCCATGAGTGTTTCCTATCGTTGGGTCATCGTCGCAGTCGGCGCCCTGATGTCGTGCGTCGCCATCGGCGCAATGTTCTCGCTGGCGATTTTCCAGGAGCCGATCGCCACCGCCACCGGCTGGTCGCATGTCGGGATTGCCAGCGCCATGACGCTGAATTTCATCGTCATGGGCGTCGGCGGCTTCCTCTGGGGTGCGGCAAGCGACCGTTTCGGCCCGCGCCTCGTCGTGCTGGTAGGGTCCGTGCTGCTCGGCCTGGCGCTGGTGCTCGCCAGCCGAGCCGGGACGCTCATCGAATTCCAGCTGACCTACGGCATTCTGGTCGGACTGGCCGCCAGCGCCTTCTTCGCGCCGATGATCGCGGCGACCACCGCATGGTTCGACGTGAACCGTGGTCTTGCCGTGTCGCTCGTCTCCGCCGGCATGGGGGTGGCGCCGATGACGATCTCGCCTTTCGCGCGCTGGCTGATCTCGGCCTACGAATGGCGGCCGGCCATGTTGATCATCGGCATCGCCACCTGGGTGCTGCTGGTGCCGGCCGCCCTGCTGGTCAGGCGCCCGCCTGCCGAGAGCGTCGATGCCGGCGCCGAGTTTGCCGCGGAAGGCGCCCCGCCACAGCTGTTGAAAGTCTTCCGGTCGCCGCAATTCATCGTCCTCGGCCTGACCTTCTTTGCCTGCTGTGCGGCCCATTCCGGCCCGATCTTCCACATGGTGAATTATGCGACGATCTGCGGCGTCGCCCCGATGGCAGCCGTCAGCATCTACAGCGTCGAAGGCCTGGCAGGGCTGGGCGGCCGGCTGCTCTATGGCAGCCTCGCCGACAGGCTCGGCGTGAAGCCGGTCCTAGTCACCGGCCTGCTGGTGCAGGCGGGCGCACTCGCGACCTATCTCTTCGTCAGCGAGTTGACCGAATTCTATGCGCTCGCCATCGTCTTCGGCAGCGCCTATGGCGGCGTGATGCCGCTCTATGCGGTGCTGGCGCGGGAATATTTCGGCCAGCGCATCATCGGCACCGTCCTGGGGGCGGCGACGATGCTCTCCAGCCTCGGCATGGCTTTCGGCCCTCTGATCGGCGGCTGGATCTTCGACACTTTCGCCAATTATTCCTGGCTGTTCATCGGCTCTGCCATCGTCGGTCTCGGGGCGGCGGCAATTGCGCTCGCTTTCCCGCCTCTTGCCCGCCGGCAGCAGGAGGCGGTCTTGGGCGTGTCTTCTTGAGGAGTTGGAGATAGGTGAGGTCAGCCTAAGAAACCCCTCCTCACGAGGGTCCCACAAGGGGGAGGGGCTAGCGTGCTGCGTCAACGTCCCTTCACCGTTTCATCTGCAGAAAGCCTGCTTCTTGGCACTATACAGTGTGCCAAGTTAGCCTCGCCCTCTCGTGGGAAGGGGTCTGGGTAGGTCCGAGCCGGCCGGCTGTGGCATCCCCGCTTTGCAGTTCTCCCGCTTTCGTGCATTGCCCGTGGCTGATTTCGCCTGATAGACTTCCCCCGTCTGTTTCATCACCTATGTCATTGGTTTTCGGGAGGCTGTCTGGCCATGGCAGAACTTGCTCAATTGCTCGCATCCATCAAACTGCCGGATCTTTCCGGCAAAGCCGTGCTGATCACCGGCGCATCGACCGGGATCGGCGCGGCCGTTGCCCGCGCCTTTGCGGCTCAAGGGGTCAAGGTCGGGGTGCATTGCAATGCCAGCCGCGAACCGGCGGAGAGGCTCGCTGAGGAAATTCGCGCTGCTGGCGGCACGGTGCATCTGATCCAGGGCGACGTGTCGAGGGAAGGGGAGACCGACCGCGTCGTCGAGGAGACGGCCAAGACCTTCGGCCATCTCGACGGGCTCATCAACAATGCCGGCGGCATGCTGGGACGCAAGCCGACCTCGGAATATACCGACGCGCATTATGCTGCGGTCATGGACCTCAATGCCCGCTCGGTGCTCGCAGCCACGCGCGCGGCCCATCCCTGGCTGAAAAAACAGGGCGGCTTCATCATCAACACGACCTCGATCGCGGCCCGCAACGGCGGCGGCAACGGCGCGATCCTTTATGCGGCGTCCAAGGGCTTCGTCTCGACCATTACGCGTGGCCATGCCAAGGAATTCGTTGCCGACAGGATCCGCGTCAATGCCGTGGCGCCGGGCGTCATCGCCACACCTTTCCACGAGCGTTATACGGATGACGATCAGATGGAGCTGCAGCGCAGGTCGATCCCGATGGGTTTCGTCGGCACCTCGGAGGATTGCGTCGGCGCCTATCTCTTCCTCGCTTCGCCGACGCTCTCGGGCTATATCACCGGGCAGATCATCGAGGTCAATGGCGGACAGCTGATGCCATAAACGCCTCCGCCCGGCGCGCCGCGCCTCTTCCTTTTCCTTGGGGAGGGAACTTTCAAACCATCTTCACGTTTCCCGCTTGGTCTTTCATCTAGCGGGGCGCCATGAGCTTTTCATTTTCGGAACTCGACTTCCTCAAGCCGGAGCTGGGGGCGGAGTATACGGGTTCCGGCACTCATTTCGCCGTCTTCTCGGCTCATGCGGAACAGATCGAGCTCTGCCTGTTTTCACCCGACGGAAAGGATGAGATCGCCCGATTGCCCTTGCCCAAGCGCGAAGGCGACATCTGGTCGGGCTATATTGCCGGCATCGGACCCGGCACCGTATACGGCTATCGCGCCCATGGCCCATATGATCCCGGCGCCGGCCACCGTTTCAATCCTAACAAGCTGCTGCTCGACCCCTATGCCAAGCAGGTGACGGGTGAATTGCGGTGGCATGATGCGCTGTTCGGCTATCGGATCGGTGAGGATGATCTTTCCTTCGACGACCGTGACAGCGCGCCTTTCATGGTCAAGGGCATAGTGCAGGATCCCGACTTCGACTGGGCGGGTGAAGAGGCGATCCGCCGGCCTTGGCCCGATACCATCATCTACGAGGCGCATGTGCGCGGCCTGACGATGACGCATCCAAAAGTGCCCGACCGGCTGCGCGGGACTTTTCTAGGCATGTGCAGCGATCCGATCATCGACCATCTCGTCAAGCTTGGCATTTCGGCGATCGAGCTCCTGCCGATCCAGTATTTCCTCGACGACCGTTATCTCGTCGAAAAGAAGCTAAGGAATTATTGGGGCTATCAGACGCTCGGCTTCTTCGCGCCGCAGGCGCGCTACCTCTCGAGTGACAAGATCACCGAGATCAAGACCATGGTGAAGCGGTTCCATGCCGCCGGCATTGAGGTCATCATGGACGTGGTCTACAACCATACGGCCGAAGGCAGCGAGAAGGGGCCGACGCTGTCTTTCCGCGGGCTCGACAATGCGAGCTACTATATCCTCTCTCCCGACGATCCCCGCCACACTTTCGATACCACAGGCACCGGCAACACGCTGAACGTAGCCAATCCGATGGTGATGCGCATGGTGCTCGACAGCCTGCGCTACTGGGTGGGCGTCATGCATATCGACGGCTTCCGCTTCGATCTCGCCAGCACGCTCGGCCGCCAGGATCTGGAATTCGACCGTCAGGGCCTGTTCTTCGGCGCGATCCGTCAGGATCCGATCCTTGCCGGCGTCAAGCTGATCGCCGAACCCTGGGATATCGGCGATGGCGGCTATCAGGTCGGCGGCTTCCCGCACCCTTTCCGCGAGTGGAACGACAAGTTCCGCGACGACGTGCGCCGCTTCTGGAAGGGCGACAATGGCATGGTGTCGGAGCTCGCGGCCCGCATCACCGGTTCGGCGCCGCAATTCAATCACTCCGATCGGGGAGCGACCTCCTCGATCAACCTTCTGTCGGCCCATGACGGCTTCACGCTGATGGATACGGTTTCCTTCGACGGCAAGCACAACGAGGCGAATGGCGAGGATAACCGGGATGGCCATTCGGACAATCATTCCGACAATATGGGCGCCGAGGGCGCGACCGATAATGCCGACATCAATGCGGCGCGGGCGCGGCGCCGGCGCAACATGATGGCGACGCTGATGCTTTCGCAGGGCGTGCCGATGATCCTGGCTGGCGACGAGCTCGGCAACAGCCAGGGCGGCAACAACAATGCCTATTGCCAGGATAACGAGATCGGCTGGACGGGCTGGGACGGTCTCGACGATCCCTTCCTCGATTTCTGCCGGCAGGCAGTCGCTTTCCGGAAGGCCCATCCGGTCCTGCGCCAGGAGCGATTCCTGACCGGCGAAACCAGCGAAGACGGGCGCATCGAGATCGCCTGGTACAAGCCGGACGGCAGTTTCATGGACGACGGGGCCTGGAATGACGATGGGTTGCAGGTGCTTGGCGTCTACGTTTCGAAGAGCGCGCACGCGCTCGATACCGAGAAGATGGACGATCTCTTCCTCGTCTTCAACGCCGGCGGTGATTGCGAAGTTCATCTGCCTGAGGTGAATGGACTGACGCAGTGGTCACGGGTTCTCGACACCGGGGCGGAGACCGGCGCCTTCAAGGTGCACGATCAGGAAAATCCCGTCATGGTCTACACGCAGAGCCTGGCCGTCTTCGCACCGACAGGCCAGACCCAACCGCCGGAAGGGGCGACCAAGGCCCAGCGCCGCAGGTGGTTTCAGTTCGGCCGCCGCGGCAAATAGCAGGTCGCCAACAGCATGAATGCCGACGCCATCACCGAACTTGGCCTGATCTATGTCAGCGATACCGAACCGGGCATCCGCAGGCGAAGGAAAGGCAAGGGCTTCAGCTATGTGATGCCGGACGGAACGACGCTTTCCGATGAGGTGCAGCGGGCGCGCATCGGCGCGCTCGGCCTGCCGCCGGCCTACGAGAACGTCTGGATCTGTCTCTACGAGAACGGTCATCTGCAGGCGACCGGCATCGATGCGCGCGGGCGCAAACAATACCGCTATCACAAGGACTGGCAATCCTTCCGCAGTGCCGGGAAGTTCTACCAGCTGATCGAATTCGGTCAGGCACTGCCGAAGATCCGCCGCGCCGTCTTGCGCCATCTCGACACCGGTGCTGAGGATGTCAACGGCGTGCTGGCGGCTTTGACGACGCTGCTCGATGAGGCGCATCTGCGCGTCGGGAACCAGGCTTATGTCAGGGAGAACGGCACCTATGGGGCGACGACCCTGCTGAAACGGCATCTGAAGATCGTCGACGGGCGGATCGAGCTCAAATTCCGCGCCAAGGGCGGCAAGCGCGTCCAGCGAAGCCTCAAGCATCCCAGGCTGCAGAAAATCCTCGAAGAGATTTCCGACCTGCCCGGCCGCCAGCTCTTCGTCTGGAAGGATGAAAGCGGCGCGCTGAAACCGGTCGATTCCGGCCGGCTGAATGCCTATTTGGCCGAAATATCGGGCATTCCGATCTCCGCCAAGACGTTCCGCACCTGGGCTGGATCGCTGGCAGCCTTCGGTGCGGCCCGCGAAAGGATCGTCAGCGGCGGCCGCCCGACTGTGAAGGAGATGTCGGAAGCTGCGGCCGAGGCGCTGCACAATACGCCTGCGATCTCACGCTCGAGCTATATCCATCCGGCAATCATCGCTCTGGCCGGCAATGATCATCCTTTGATCGAAGGCGGCAACGAGCCGCTGCGGGGGCTGCGGGCCGAAGAAAACAGGCTGCTTGATTTCCTCATACGCGAGACCGAGGGACCTCATCTCGCGGCGTCTAGATCCGGGTAATGCCTGAAAATCCCCTCCTCATTGAAGGCGAGGCGGCGAGGAGAGGCGAGATAGCGGGCGATGTTCGGGCGCTTGGCCACCGAATCATGCAGGGCAAGGAGAGCAGGGTATTCCGCCATGCTGTTCGCCATGGCATTCGGAAAGGCGTAGGTGAGGCCCTCGATTACCTGAAAGAGCGAGAGGTCGACATAGGTGAGCGCATTGCCGACCATATGTTCGGTCCCTTTCGTATTGCGCGTCAGCACACGTTCGAAATAACCGAGGAATTTTGGAATGCGGTCCCGGATGAAGGCGGCCGAGCGGGCTTTGGCTTCCTGCTTCTGGTCTTCGTAATAAAGCGAGACGTCGATCGGGTGGTGCGTATCGTGCACTTCGGCCACGAAGTCGGTGATGGTGAGCTGCAGGCAGTTGGCGACATAGCGGAGGCTTTCGTCCTCTGGCGCGAGGCTGAGCTTCGGCCCGAGGTAAAACAGGATATTGGCGACATGCGAGATTAGGAGGTCGCCGTCCTTCAGGAAGGGCGGAGCGAAGGGGATGTGCGGCTCGGCTTCGCTCTTCATGATCTCGAGCATGGCGCCTGTTCCCCGCCCGGGCTGACGCGTGACGTCGATATAGTCGGCGCCGGCTTCTTCCAGCGCCAAGCGCACAAATTCACCGCGGCCTTGAATGCCGTCCCAATAATAAAGCTCATATGCCATGCTCAACGCCTCGGTTGACGACCGAAGTCTTTTCGCAGTTCGTCCTTGGCTTTTTCAAGGGTGCCGCGCCGCTTTTTCGACAGCTGCTCGCCGGCGCGGTTGATGTAGAAGGTCAGCATCGACATGGCAGCGCGAAACGGGCTCGACTTGCGGCGATCGCTCTCTTCGGCGGAACGCTTGATCGACCGGGCGATCTTTTTCGGATCGTCCGATTTGAATACGCCTTCCTTCAGGTCCATCGCGTCGCTGCGTTCAGTAACGTCCTGCGACCATTTCTTCTTCGATTTGGCCATATCGGAAATCCCCTTGCCGCATCAGGCTGGCGATCCGCTGATGCCTGCCGATCCTAATGATGGCTGTGGTGCTCGTTACGCTTTCGTGTCGCGGCCGCCTTCTTGGCGGAAGCGGACCGTTCCTCCTTCGAGCGTGCCGCGGACGCAGCGCCGCCGGCCTTGCCGCCCTTTTTGGAAGATTCATGCGTATCTTTCTTGCCGCGGCCGGAACCGGATTTGTTGCCGCCGCCGCTTTCCTTGTTGACCGTCGCCCAGGCACGCCTTTCGGCTTCCTTCTCAGAGACGCCGCGCTCCTCGTAGCTTTCCTCGATGTGCTCGGCCTTGCGCTTCTGCTTGTCGGTATAGTCGGATTTGTCTCCTCGCGGCATCTTCGCCTCCTGTCATTTGCAAAGCGATCGAACGCGGTTTGTAAAAGAATCCAACCGGTGCGAAGTCCAAAAGTTCCCTGAGGATCATTGTCCCGGATTTCGGAACAAGAGCCCGTTTTGTCAGGTTTTCGCTGCGAAAGTCTGCATAAGCTGCATACAGCAAGGAGCCGAGGACATGGAAAAACACATCGTCAAAGCCGATGGAAACGGCGCGATCGACGTGAACGGCCAGGTATCGCCGGTCACCTATACCGTCAGCTTCAAGGAAGGGAGGGGACACTCCTACGAGGTCGATATCCGCCTGATGGCGCCTCGCGACTGGCTGCTGCAGAGGGGCTTCAAGAGGGATGCGGTGCTTGTCAGCCAGAGCGGCGCCCGCATTCCCGTCTATCACGATGGCGGCAGTCATCACGATGGCGGCAGTCATCACCATGATGTCGATCATCACGGCGGTCGTCTCGATACCTCCGACGCGATCTCGATTGAATTGACGGCGCGCGACGACAGCTGCACCAGCGAGGGCGACCTGATGCGCAAATATCCCGAGTTTGACGCCGCGGTTTAGAGTGGTTCAGCTTTTCACGGAAACTGCTGCTGGATGGCGGTCTTGACCGCTCTGTCGAGCGCAGCGCTATTATATGGTTTCGTCAGCAGCACTGAGCCGGAGAAGCGATCGGCGTCGGGCAGGTCGCTATCGCTGGTGGCGAAGACGAGACCGATGGATGGGAAAGCCTCCCGAGCCCTGGCGGCAAAGGCCGACCCTGACATGCCGGGCAGGCCGACATCCACGACGATGACGTCGACGATCGTGTGACCGAGGATGTCCACGCCGAGTTCGCCGCTATCGGCCTCGATAACGTCATAACCCAGATCCTGCAGGATCTCTGCTGTATCCATGCGAATGAAGGCGTCATCTTCCACGAGCAGCAGCTTCAGCTTTCTGCCTGTTCCTGGTAGCTTCGCATTAGAATGCGTTGCATTCCACACCGGTACATTGGCGTCCGCCTGGTCGCGTTGCGGCCGGTTGGCCAGCACCTGGCGGATCTTGCGGGCGAGTTCCTCGCGCGTATAGGGCTTGGAGAGCAGCTCCAGGCCCGGATCGAGCCTGCCGCCATGGACGATCGAGTTTTCCGTATAACCCGAGGTGTAGAGCACGGCGATGTCGGGCAGGCGCTGTCGTGCCATGCGAGCAAGCTCCGGGCTTCGCAAGGGTCCGGGCATGACGACGTCGGTAAAGAGCAGGTCGATATGCGCGCCGCTCTCGATGACGGTGAGGGCGCTTTGCGCATCCTTCGCCTTCAGTACGTAATAGCCGAGATCCGAGAGCATCTCGATGACCGTGGCGCGAACGCCCTCGTCGTCCTCGGCGACAAGGATGGTTTCAGTCCCACCGGTTGCCGGCGCGGCGTCGGCGGCCGTGGCGCGATCCTCGCTGCGGAACGAGCGGGCGAGGTAGAGTTTGACGGTCGTACCTTCGCCGATCTCGCTATAGATCTTCACGTGACCGCCGGACTGCTTGACGAAGCCGTAAACCATAGACAGGCCGAGACCGGTGCCTTTGCCTTCCGGTTTCGTGGAGAAGAATGGCTCGAAAGCCTGCTCCATCACCTCCTGCGTCATGCCGGAACCTGTATCGGTGACGGCGAGCACGACATATTGGCCGGCCTTCACCTCGGGATGGGTGCGGCTGTAGGAATCATCGAGGAAGGCGTTGCCGACCTCGATCGTCAGCTTGCCGACGCCATCCATTGCGTCGCGCGAGTTGATCGCGAGGTTGAGCAGGGCGTTCTCGATCTGGGCTGGATCGGCGAAGGTGTTCCAGAGGCCGCCTGAAACGATCGTCTCGACTTCAATTTCCTCGCCGAGCGCGCGACGCAGCATATCATCCATTCCTGTGACAAGGCGGCCGATGTTGACGACCTTCGGTTCCAGCGGCTGGCGGCGGCCGAATGCAAGCAGCTGGCTTGCCAGCCGCGAGCCGCGTTCGACGGCGGCCAGTGCATTCGAAATGCGCTCCTTGGCCCGGCTGTTCTCCGCCACGTCTTTACCGAGAAGCTGCAGATTGCCGGAGATCACCTGCAGCAAATTGTTGAAGTCATGAGCAACGCCGCCCGTGAGCTTGCCGATCGATTCCATCTTCTGCGACTGCTGGAGCGCCGCTTCGGCCTGCTGGCGGTCGGCAATCTCGGCCGCGACCCGGACCTCAAGCATTTCGTTGAGTTTGCGCAGCTGATCTTCCATGTGACGGCGCTGGTCGATTTCGATTTTGGCGGCACGGAAGAGCCGGATATTGTCGATCGCGACAGCCGATTGGCCGGCGAGGCTCACGAGGCTTGCCTCCGCTGCCTGGGAAAACCGGCCGGGCTGGCAATGGCCGAAGAACAAGCCGCCGATGACGCTGCCGTCGCGCGATTTCACCGGCACGGCAAGGTAGCTCCTGACCGGCAGATGCCCGTTCGGCATGCCGGAATGCGGGGGATTCTGGCCGTAGCGCGGGTCGAGCAGGATATCGTCGGAGCGCACGATGCCTTGGCCGCTGAAGGTCGGCTCAAAAACTTTGGTATTTCGTGGCATCGGGAATTTCTCGAAGTTTTTACGGTCGACGCCGGAGAGCGCGTAAAGCATATAGCTGCCGCCCTCGCCATCATCGACATTGTAGAAGAAAGCGCCGAATTCGGCGCCTGTCAGCGTCACGCCGGCATCGACGACAATCTGGGTCAGACGTTCGACATCAGGCTCGACAGTGATAGCGGCGCCGGCCCGGTTCACGACTGCAAGCGCATCCGATTTGGCGCGCAGTTCTTCCAGCGCCAGCTTCTCGCCCCGTTTGGCCGCCACCTGGTCGGTGACGTCGAGGGTTGCGCAGAGTATGCCGGCGATGGTGCCGTCATCGTCGCGCAGCGGCGTATACGAGAAGGTGAACCAGGTATCCTCGGTGCGGCCGTCGCGACGCATCGGGATGAGCAGCTCTTTGAAGAGCTGCGGCCTGCCTTGGAGCGTGCTGGCCACGATCGGCGAGAATTGCTCCCAGATATCCGCCCAAACCTCGCGGAAGGGTCTTCCCAATGCGGCAGGATGCCGGTCAGGGAAAACAGGCACGTAGGCATCATTGTAGAGAAAGGCGAGATCCGGACCCCAGGCAACGAATTTCGGCTGGCGCGAGTTCAATACCATCTCGGCGATAGGCTTGAGAGAAGCTGGCCAGCTTTCGACCGGTCCGAGACCGACGGCGTCAAAGGCCGGATGCCGCAACAATTCGCCGATTTCGCCGCCGCCTCTTGGCCAGCCGTTGCCGACGCTTCTCATTCGAAACCGCTTCCCTGTCGCCCGCCGCGCGGTATGAGCGGCAGCAAATCAATGTTCTACAGCATCCTTTGCGCCTCCGAATAGATGGCGCCGCCGCCGTAGGGGTTCAGTTCGTCCAACGTCAACATAGAGGCTTGCGATGGCAGGGAAAGGGTTCGGCCGTAATATCGTTGTCGCCCACACGTTCTAGCCTAACGTGGGCACCGGCTTCCTTTTTGCGACGCTGCGAAGGCGCGGCCGATGTCGCATGCTGAATAGATCGCGTCCAAGCGCCCAGAGCCACTTTCGGCCAGAAACGCAGCCCCTTGTCCTTAAAGCACGACCGCTCTGTCAAGCCCGGAAAAGTTCAGTTCTCGATCTGCTGCTCTGCGACGACGCTCGCGAGCACCTCGTCGCTGCCGTTAGGGTAGATGGGAAGGTCGAGCGTCACCGCCTCCTTAAACCCATCGCGCTCGATCGTGAAGAACTTGCGGACACGTCCTTCGCCGTTCTGCTCGCCGGATGGATTTGCCGCCCTTGTCGAAACAAGGCTGCGCTCGAAGCTTGCGGCATCGGCCCCCGCGAAAGCCGTCGTGCAACTCTCGACTAGCTTATCGCCGATCATTCCCCTCCCGACTACCAGTGCCTCGAAGGGCGCCTCGCTGCCCGCCCCGATGCTCCAGCCCTCGAATGCCACGGGTTCCGAAAGAGGAAGGATGCTCAGTACCAAGTCGGCAGCAAGCGCCGGCCAGTTGTTTCGACGGGCGAGAGCGACGGCGCGATCATACTGCGGCCCGCGGTCAAGGCAGCGGTCGGCGAAGCGGTCGAACGAAGACCGACCGTCGTCCGCAAGGGCGCCGCCGAGAGGCGCGAACACGATTGCCGCGAAGCCAAGCAAAATAGGAAGTCCTCGCATCGCTCTTATCCTCATTGCACTGCCCCCCAGTTCGCTATCTCGACCGCGGCGATCGCCACAAGCACAAGGCCAGCCAGACCGCCCGTCGCCCGCGAGACGAAGGCCAGCAATTGCGGATGCTTTCTCATCAAATAGGAGATGCGGTCGCGGAAGACCACGGTGAGGAGAGCGACCGCGGACAAGGTCAGAGCGACGCCCATCATCATGGTGGCGGCAAACAGCAGGCCCGTAACGACGACCTGGTGGATCATCGCGAACGTCATCACGAACAGGGTGAGCGGGCACGGTACCAGGCCGGCGGCAAATCCCATCAGCAGGCCTTCGCCCTCAGCATGCGCGTGACTGTGCCTGATGACGGCGGTCAGCACCATCCAGACGCCGATGATGCCCAGCAGTCCGCGGCTGACGACCTCGAGCGCCGGAGACGATCCAGCGTCGACGAAGGAGTGAGAGACCAAGGGAAGGGCGAACAGCGCGATCACGACCGCCATTGTGACGTGGGTGAAGGAAAGCGCGAGCGACACCAGAAGAGCCTTATGCGCCTGGGTCGAGGATCCAGCGAGATAGGTGGCAAGCACGGATTTGCTGTGGCCGGGCGTCATCGCATGGACGGCTCCGAAGACAATTCCCATCGGCAGGAATGCCAGGAACGACTGCCACCCGCCGCCAGCGGCGTAGTCCTTTATATGGCCTGCGAAGGTCAGATAGATTTCCCGCTGGATGTCGACGATCTGCTGGAACATCAGGCTAGCCCGGTGGTGGCGGCTGCGAGCGCGAGATAGCGTCCGACCTTGGCGACGGTCACCAGCAGCAGAAATGTTGACAGCGGCTCTCGCAGGAGACCAGCCACAACAGTGATCGGGTCGCCGACGATCGGCAGCCAGCTTCCGAGCAGCGACCACTTTCCAAAGCGGCGATACCATAGCTGCGCCCGGTCAAGTGCCACCGGACCGACGGGAAACCAGCGTTTCTCCCGGAAGCGTTCGATGCCGCGACCGAGCAGCCAGTTCGCCAGCGCCCCCAGGACGTTGCCGATACTGGCGACAACAACGAGCCAGAAGGCGGAGAACTTCTCGGACAGGAGGAGGCCGACAAGGACAGCTTCCGACTGCATTGGAAGGATAGTCGCAGCTCCAAAAGCCGTCGCGAACAATCCCAAATAGGCCAAAAGGTCGGCCATGCCGTCAGAGATACTTAGTGATCGTCTTGAACCCGTCGATCGACTGCCGCGTGTCGCGCGGAAGCGCCCCGAGGGTCTTCTCGAGGCAATGGTCGAGATGGTCCTGGATCAGTGTTCGCTTGGTGTTGACGATTGCCTTCTCGACGGCAGGCAGTTGCTGCGCGATCTCGAGGTACGGCTTGCCTCTCTCATTCATCGATGACGCTCTCCGGGTGACCTCGGCCCGCGTCAGGCGCTTGACAATCTCCGGATGGGTGTCGTGGGTCTGCGGTTCGGTCATTGTGTTCATGTCTCGAGCCTTCCGAGGGGAAGGTGGCTGACTTTACGCCGACGACCGCCTCCGGGACAAGTCGGTGATGATGCCCTTCCGGCTCTTGCATCCGAAAGGGAAGGCCGTCAATCTCGACGCCCGCCAGCCGCGGCAGCGCGGACGGCTAACCTTCCTCAGGCGGTTTGAGGTGCCGGAACTGCCATAGCAGCAGCAGGTCATAGGTAATTTTCAGTGAGGCGCAGATAAGGAGCGGCCAAGCCCGATAGGATGCAGCGAAGAGAGCGCCTGCGAGGGCAGGGCTGGCCGCCGCGGCCAAACTTCGGGGCACCGACGTGAAGCTTGCGGCCGCGGCCCGCTCCGCCTCGGTGACAACAGCCATCACGTAGGAAGAGCGGGTCGGCACATCCATCTGCGAGAGCGCCGCTCGAATGAGCAGCAATGTGATGGTGAGGGGCAAGGTGGGTGCGAATGCGGCGAGGCCAAGGGCAATGCTGGACGGAATGTGGGTGAACACCATGGTGTTGACGAGTCCAACCCGCTTCGACAGCCAGGCGGCGACAGGAAACGAGAACGCCGACAGCACTCCGGTCCAAAAGAAAAATAGTCCGGCCTCGGAGAGCGAGAGATCGAATCGTCCGAACAGCCACAGCGCGAGCAGGGACTGCACCACGAAACCTCCCGCGAAAGCATCGAGACTGAAGAGGGCTGCAAGCTTCAGGACGATGGCGCGTGAAGGTCCGAGTGCCGCCGGATTATCGGCGTCGTGTTTCACCGGGCGAGGCGGAATGCGAGCATAGAAAAGGCCACCGAGAATGCCGGCCAGCGCATAGGCAATGAACATCAGCTTGATCGAAGTCAGTTGCGCAATCCCTAACCGAGTCATTACGTCAGGCAGCGCCGCGGCGAGTGCGCCGCCGGCACTTGCGAGCGCCCCGACGAGGCTATAACGGGCGAACATCCTCGTCCGATCCGCGCTGGTCGCTTCGCGGGCAAGGACTGCATGCTCAAGGGGCACGAAGATGCTCACGCTGCCGGCCGAAGGATTGATCGTGCCGGCAAACGCGACCACCAGCAGCAACCCATAATCGTTGACCATCGGCACGGCGATACCGGTGGCGACCATCAGGCCAGCGGCCGCCAGAAGCAGGTGGCGGAGATCATGACGCGCGCCAAGAAATCCAATGACGATGGTCAGGAGCGCAGAGCCAAAAAGCGATGCCGTGGCGATGAGACCGACCTCTAAGGGTGAGAATCCGAGAGCCAGCAGATACACCGGCAACAGGATGGCGACGAACCCGTCGCCGAAGTCGCGCAAAGAGCGGGCTGCGAAGAGCCATGTGATCGGCCGAGTGCTGCGCATTCCTCACCTGCTTCAATGAGAGCCTTTCCGGGTTAGCTTGAAGCATTCTGTTGGCTCAAACGGAGTCGGATGGTCGATCAGCCGGCCCGTTTCAGCCAACCCGGAGGGCCGGGCATGTTTCCGCCAGGATCAAAGGCGATCGGCTCGGACGTACCTTGGGGTATGCCCTTCGCCAATCGCCCTTGCCCTGACGAAAACCTGCTCCGGCAGAATGCTTCAATCTAACCCGTAAAGGCTCTAGTTCGCGCTTTACACCCACCCGACGAACAGACCGTAGAGAAGCCCGAGGATCGCGCAGGCTGCGAGCACGGTCAGCATACCGACCTTGAAGCGGAACACGGCGATGACGGCGCCGACTGTCAGGATCAGCGACGGGACGTTGACGGAACTCAGCCCCGGGAGATCGACGGCCATCCCTAAGCCGCGCGCTGCCTGGAGTTCGCCGAACAGCACATGCAGCGCGAACCATACCGCAAGGTTCAAAATGACCCCGACGACGGCCGCGGTGATTGCCGCCAGCGCTGCGGAGAGCGCCTTGTTATTGCGCATCGTCTCCATGAACGGCGCGCCTAGGAAGATCCAGAGAAAGCAGGGGACGAAGGTCACCCAGGTGGTCAACAGGCCGCCCAGCGTGCCGGCCAGCAACGGATCGAGGAAACCCGGCGCGCGATAGGCGCCCATGAAACCGACGAACTGCGTCACCATGATCAGCGGGCCGGGCGTGGTCTCGGCCATGCCGAGGCCGTCGAGCATCTCACCGGGCTTCAGCCAGTGGTATTGTTCCACCGCCTGTTGGGCGACGTAGGACAGGACGGCATAGGCGCCGCCGAACGTGACCATCGCCATTTTCGAGAAGAAGATCGAGATATCGGTGAAGACGTTGCCCTGTCCGAGAAAAAGCAGCAGGGCAAAGACAGGCCCGCCCCAGAGCAGCAACCCGACCGCGGCCACCTTGAGAGACCAGCTGGCTGGCGGGCGGGCGTGGGCGGGGGTGTCTTCGCCGAGAAGACTATCGGCGTCGGCCACCTGTTTGCTCCCGACCTTACCGTGGCCATTGCCCGCCTGGAACGCTTTCCAGCCGGCCTGGCCACCGATATAGCCCACGACGCCCGCAACCAGGACCACAAGCGGGAAGGGGGCGTGAAACAGGAAGAGAGCAAGGAACGCGGCAACGGCGAGACCGATCATCACATTGTTCCTGAGGGCCCGCTTGCCAATACGCAGGACGGCCTCGAGCACGATCGCCAGCACCGCGGCCTTCAATCCGAAGAACAGCGCCTGGACGGCCCCGACATTGCCGAAAATGGCATAGATCCAGCTCAGCGCCATAATGACGACGACGCCGGGCAGCACGAACAAGGTCCCCGCCACCAGGCCGCCTTTGGTCTTGTGCAGCAGCCAGCCGATATAGATTGCAAGCTGCTGTGCCTCCGGCCCGGGCAACAACGTGCAATAGTTCAGCGCGTGCAGGAATCGCGTTTCGCCGATCCAGCGCTTCTCCTCGACGATGATGCGATGCATCATCGCAATCTGTCCGGCGGGACCGCCGAAGCTCAGGGCGGCCACGCGCGCCCAGACGCGAACTGCTTCGCCAAATGAAATCCCATGCGAGGGCCCATCAACGCGGTGAACGGGGGTGGGGTCGACGCTCTCGATCTGATTCATGGTTGCTTTCCGTGTGTCAGCCACGCTTTGCGCGGAAATATTGGTGGAGGTTGTCGAAGACCGGCCCGCCGTGGACGATCCGTTGCTCGTCCTGCGGCTGGGCTGCGCAGATCCCGGCAATCAAGCTGGCGATGCCGGTCGTCTCCTCGCGTCCGAACTTCGCATCCTTCAGATCGATGTCGTGAACGATCTCGGCGATCGCCTGGAGTGCTGGATCCGTAATCCCAGCCCTAGCGAGCAGGACCTCGAAACTGCAGCGATCGCCTTCATGGGTGATCTCGCCCTCGAACATGTCGAAGCGAATTTCGCCGGCATTCGGGATATAGCCCTTGCCCGGCACGAAGCGAATGACCGCATCGGGATCGATGAAACGGCGGATCAGCCAACTGCAGGCAATTCGATCGACGTGCACACCCTTACGAGTAATCCATACGCGTTCCTTCAGATCGGCCGCGGCCAGCGGCCTCATTTTCGGAACCTCTTTGACCATCTCCATATCCTCTGCAAGTCTGCTCTCAAGTTCCACGATCAAGCTTTCCGCCGAGAGGCGGCTGGTCGCTCCGAAGAAATCGATCGCCGTGACGTCGGAGAGCCGCTTGCGCAGACGGCCGAGCTGCGAGCGTAGCTCGGCCTTTTCCTCTGCTGTCCTAGTCGCCTCCAACCGCGCTGAGAGCGTCCGTGCCTCGTTTGCGATTGCCTCGTAGTCCTCGTCGCGGGCCGCATCGAACAGTGCGTGCACCTGAGCGTCGGAGAGGCCGTCGATCAGGCGCGCCTCGCAAACCATCGCCTCGCCACCGCCTTCGAGGATCTCCTTCAAAAGCCATTCGAAATCCTCCTGCGTCTCGGCGTTTGCCGGCAGCGCATAGACTGTACTTTTGACGGCGACCGCCCCTATGCGCTGAAGACGACGCCAGATCTTCACCCGGAAGTAGGCCGGCTTGCTCGGAAGTTGGTGAATCAGAAGCAGCCAGCGTTGCTCCGCCGGTGAGGTGCGGTCGATCATGTTCATACCGTATCATCGAAAGGTGAAAAAGCAACACTTGTATCATTCGAAGTTCAGGCGTAGCGTTGCGGGCGGTCATATTACCCCGAGCGAGGACGCGTCATGCACCGGATCATGCCACTACCTTTCAAGCCGCCGCGTCTCGACGGGCTGTCCGAGCGGCTGCTGGCCAGCCACTACGAGAACAATTACGGCGGCGCGGTGCGACGCCTGAATGCGATCGAGCGCCGGCTGGATGAGCTCGACTGGAGTGCGGCGCCGGTCTTCGACATCAATGGGCTGAAGCGGGAGGAGCTGATTGCGGCAAACTCCGCAATCCTTCACGAGATCTATTTCGACGGGCTCGGTGGTTCCGGGGATGCGGCGGGCGGTCTCGCCGAAGCGCTGGAGCGCGATTTTGGCAGTGTTGCCAATTGGCGCGCCCGCTTCACGGCCTGTGCCAAAGCGCAGGCGGGCGGTTCCGGCTGGACGCTTCTTGCGTGGTCGGAGCGTTATCAGCGCCTCATGATCCAATGGGGGGCTGACCATACCAACTGTCTTGCCGGCAGTGTACCGATCCTGGCGCTCGACATGTATGAGCACGCCTATCATATCGATTTTGGCGCCAAGGCGGGTGCCTATGTCGATGCCTTCATGAAGAACATCCATTGGGAGCGTGTCGGCGCTCGTTTCCGGCGGTTGACCGAGCGGCTGGCCGACATTTCTGAGATTGAAACTGCGGGGCAGGACGACGTCGCGCCGGAGGACCTGCTCGCTCGACTTCAACGCAAGGAAGACCTCGTGGTGCTCGACGTCTGTCTCGCCGATGATCTGCCGAAGCGCAGCGATATGCTGCCGGACGCCATCGCCCGTCCTTCCGAGACTATCGGCGGCTGGGCCGACCAACTGCCGCAGGACAAGCCGATCGTCGTCTACTGCATCTACGGCTTCCAGGTCAGCGGCGATGCCGTCGCCGAACTGCGCCGTCGCGGCCTGGACGCACGAGCGCTCGCCGGCGGAATCGCAGCCTGGCATGCGATCGGCGGCCCGACCGTCCCGTTCACAAACGCTGAAAACCGTTGAAGGAGGTCAATGCGATGAAATGGGTTACCCGCGAACGTCCAGTCATCGACCGTATCGCCTGCCCCTGGCTGATCGCGCGGTTTATCGACAACGAACCGGAATTCCTGTTCGTGCCGCCGGACCAGGTGCTCAAGGTGGCAGAGGAGACCGGAGCCACGCCTTACGATGTGCCCGGCGTCGAATACACGCATGTGGGCGAGGGTTGCAGTTTCGACACCTTCGTCGACAAGCACGGATTGGACAGCGATCCGGCAATCGTCACCATCGCCGCCATCGTCCGCGGCGCCGACACAGACCGGCACGACCTCACGCCGCAATCGGCAGGGCTGCTGGCAATCTCGATGGGGCTTCGGGACGTGACGCCTGACGATCACGAGGTCCTGAAGCACGGCTTCGTCATTTATGACGCGCTCTATGCGTGGGCTTCGCGGCGCAAAACCGAGACACACAGCTGGCCGCCTGCAATGAAGCCGACTGCAGCCTGAACTCGGCCAAGGGCGCCGCCTCCGGCTCACCATCCTCAACATAGACGCTAGCGAAGGCAGGTAAGGGTTGGGCGAAATATCGTTATCAGCCCGTGGTTCGCGCTCTGTCCGATAGCCGGGCTGACAACCGTTATTTCCGGTAGAGTTTTTGCGACGCCGCGAAGGCGCGCGCGATGTCGAAGGAGGGCAGTTGCAGCGGCGAACGGGGATCGCGGAAAACCAGCCCGACGAGATTGTCGACCACCAGGATGAACCCAAGTGCAAGACCGAGATAAAGCAGCGCGGCGATGAGCAGGAGCGATATTTCCATGGCTCACACGACCGCGCTGGAGGCACGATTGCGGGCCGGAAGAGGCGTGACGAAGAACATTTCGATACGGTCGTTCATGGCTGCTTCCCTCGTTTCGCCAGAAACCGTTTTTGCATGGTCTTGTTCCCGGCCTGTGGGCGAAGAATAAGTTTTTTGGGAAGCCTCAGAGCTTGCAGCGTCATCCCGGCCTTCATTCGCCCCGCGCGGAAAACCCGCCTGCAATTTCCATAAATCACAACTAATTCAGCCATATGACAAAGAACGGCCGAAGGGCGTCACCGCGACGCCCTTTCCTATCGATGCGATCGGTATTCCAATTTTCAGGGCGCCGTCTTGCGGCTTGCCGTCCGCTTAGGCGCCGGCGTGACGACGCCGTTCGTCTTGGCGCCTGGTGCTGCACGTTTCGTGGCCGTTGCGGCGCTCTTCGGTTTGGGTTTGGCTTGTTTGCCGTTGGACGAGGCAGCAGAGCCTTCGAGCGCTTCGCGCTCGTGCCGTGCCTGTTCCCAATGGATGGAATCTCGCCCTGTCGGATAGCCCTCTTCTTCCCAAAGGGCGTATGCACGTTTCTTGATCCACTCTTCCCGAGTTTCTGCCATCGCTGATCTCCAGTCACATTATGCCGTCGTTCGAACGCGATACTGCTTGGATGGTTCCAGAGGAGGGGCGCGGTTTCAAGTGAAATCGAGCTGCAACCGCAAATATTTCGCATTGCAGCATATCAAGGTTGAGAATCGGCACTCACCGAGACTGAAATTCCGCCGCCCTGTGCAGATCTGACACGAACGCGCGGCGTTGCCGGTGCTGTTCGGCCTCATCGCGGATTCGCAGGAGAAAGGAGGGGTGGATGGTCACCAGAACCGGCGGATGGTTTGCCGGTTGCAGGATGTGGCCGCGCTCGGGTGTCAATTTCGCCTTCGGCCCGAGCAGCGCATAAAGAGCGCTTGCGCCCAGCGCCACGACGAGTTTCGGCTGCAGGATGTTGAGCTCCGCCCCGAGCCACCAGGAGCAACGCCGGATCTCGCCGGCATTGGGTTTTGCATGCAGGCGCCGTCTGCCGCGCGGCGTGAACTTGAAGTGCTTGACGGCATTGGTGACGTAGCACCGTTGACGGTCGAGACCGGCCTCCTCGAGACAGACGTCGAGAAGATGGCCGGCTGGGCCGACAAAAGGCCTGCCGCTGATATCTTCCCGGTCACCCGGCTGCTCACCGACAAGCACGATCTCGGCCGTTTCCGACCCTTCACCGAACACGATCTGCGTCGCATTCCGATAGAGGTCGCAGCGGGTGCAGCCTTCGGCCTGATGCCGGAGTTCGGCGATGCTTTCGGCATCTGCGACCTCCAGCGCCAGGGCGGGACCGAGGTTTGCGGCGATGCTCATTGATGGCGATCCTCATCTCCTGTGAAGGAATCGATCTCAATCGGGATTGTTCCCGCGGTCGAACCGACGATTGGGAGAACGGACACGGCGAAAAATTTCGCGTCATGGGAGAGTGGCGGCGCAATTGAACGCCGCCGTTTCGCGGCTATATTGGCGAGCGATGTTCTATCTGCTGTCGACCTACTGGCCGCATATCCTCTTTGTCGTTTCGATCGCCATGGGGGCCGCGGCGGCGATTCATGCCGCCATGACCAAGGAGGAGGTGCGCGCGGCGATCGGCTGGGTCGGCGTCATCATCCTCTCTCCTGTTGTCGGTGCGCTGCTTTATGCAATTGCCGGCATCAATCGTATCCGCCGCAAATCGCTGAGCATTCGCCGCGACGCCCTGCTGCTTGCGCCCGGGATCGACGAGCTGGAGACGTTCGACGCCGACGCCGAGACGGTGATCAGCCAGTTCGGCCGCCGTTTTGCGGCGCTGCAGACGCTTGGCGACCGCGTGACACGCAACCCGCTGACATCAGGCAATACCATCGACATGCTGGAGACCGGCGACGAGGCCTATGCCGCAATGAAATCGGCCGTCGACGAAGCGAGGCGCAGCATTCTGCTCGAAACCTACATCTTCGACCGCGACGTCATCGGAATTCGGATCGCCGATGCGCTGATTGCCGCGGTGAAGCGCGGCGTCAAGGTCCGGGTGCTGATCGACGCCGTCGGCGCGCGCTATTCGGTGCCGAGCATTCTCGGCTACCTCAAGGAGGGCGGCGTCACCGTCGCCGTCTTCAACGGCAATGTCATCATGGGTTTGCGGCTGCCCTACGCCAATCTGCGTACCCACCGAAAGATCCTGATCGTCGACGGACGCATTGCGCTGACAGGCGGGATGAATATCAGGGCGGGCTTTAGCGAGGAGGCGACGGGCGAGACCTTTGCCCATGATACGCATTTCAGCGTCACCGGCCCGGTCGTCGCCGACCTCTTCGACCTTGCCGCCGAAGACTGGCGCTTCACCACTGACGAACTGTTGAACGACGAGGCTTGGCGCATCGAGTCGCCGCAGCGCAGCCCCGGCGACCCAATCCTGATGCGCGTGGTCGCGTCGGGGCCCGACCGCAGCGTAGAAACCAATCATAAGATGCTGATGGGCGCCTTTTCCGTGGCGCGCCAATCGATCCGCATCATGTCTCCCTATTTCCTGCCGGATCGCGAACTGATCAGCGCTCTCGTGACCGCGGCGCGGCGCGGCGTCGAAGTCGATATCGTCGTGCCTGATGTTAACAATCTCATGCTGGTCGACCGGGCGATGACGGCACAATTCGATCAGATCCTCAAGAATTATTGCCGCATCTGGCGCTCGACCGGCAGCTTCAGCCATTCGAAGCTTTTGACGATCGACGGCACCTGGGCCTATGTCGGCTCTTCCAACCTCGATCCGCGTTCGCTCAGGCTGAATTTCGAGGTCGATCTCGAAGTGCTGAACGAGGGCTTTGCCGCCGAGATCGATGAGCGTATCGAGGAAATCCTGAAATCGGCAACGCTGGTGACGCTGGACGGCTTACGCGCGCGGCCCTTCCCGGTGCGGCTGATTGAGAAGGTGTTGTGGCTGGGATCGCCCTATCTCTGACGGATTTTTTGCATTCCGACATGGCAAGTTCTGCGCGTCCGCCTATACTGCGGAGTGAGTAGCCTCTTTGATCAACGAAACAAGTGCGCCGCCGATGCACGCCAGGAAAGACAGCCTCCCCGCCAGCATTCTCGACTCGATCAAGAGCAGGAAGAAACGGCTCGACGCGGCGCATATGGAGGCAAGGCCGCGTAGCGCCGGAACGTTGATCGCCTCCTATAATGTACACAAGTGCGTCGGCACCGACCGCCGCTTCGATCCGGAGCGTACCAGCCGGGTGATCCATGAAATTGGCGCAGACGTGATCGCGCTGCAGGAGGCTGACACGCGTTTCGGCGAGCGCACGGGCATTCTTGATCTGGGCCGGCTGGAACGGGAGACGGGGCTGATCCCTGTGCCGGTCGCCGGCATGGCGAAGGCGCATGGCTGGCACGGCAATGTCGTGCTGTTCAAGAAGGGGCTGGTGCATGATGTGCACCAGGTCAAGCTGCCGGGTCTGGAACCGCGCGGCGCGCTGGTCGCCGAGATCGAGCTCGAGCAGGGCGGGGTGCTGCGCATCATTGCCGCACATTTCGGCCTGTTGCGCCATAGCAGAGCACAGCAAGCCCACACATTGGTCGAGCTCATCAAGAACCGGCACGAAATGCCGACCATCCTGCTCGGCGACCTCAACGAATGGCGGCTCGGCGACCGTTCCTCACTCAACACCTTCCAATCCGCCTTCGGCGAGTTGCCGCCCGCGGTCCCGAGTTTTCCCTCCGGCCTGCCATTGCTCGCGCTCGACCGCATCATCGCCAACCGCAAGGGCATTATCACGGAGGTCGAAGCGCATGATACGCCGCTGGCGCGCATCGCATCCGACCACCTGCCGATCAAGGCGCTTGTCGATCTGAAACGGGTGGGCAGTTAGGCATCGAGACTGGCCGCATCGGTTCCAGATCTGGCTGAGTTGACATCATCCCGTGGCAACCGGCTGGGGCTTTTTGATGTGGATCAAGGAATTTGCGGAGGATAGGCGCAGTATCGCCCTGTGGTCGTGCAGCAATCAGCAGCTCCAAAGGAGAACCACAATGGCAAACACAACATTCCACACTCGCTCCGACGCGTTGACGGCGACGCCCTCGCATGTCTCGGTTCCAGTCCTTGGCGCGACGCTGGCCGTATTTGCGGCCATCTCGTTCCTGCTTTGCATGCTCCTGGGCTTCGTCGCTCCCGAATGGGGCCTCCATAAACCCTGGCTGCAATTCTACGTGGGCGTCACAGGTTTCGATCCTGCGAGCGTGTTGCTGGGCACGGTTCAAAGCGTCGTTTTCGGTGGCTATGCGGGAGCATTGATCGCCGCGATCTTCAACTTCATCAGCCGGCGTCTCGGCTGAACAAAAAGACGGGGATTCAAACTTATGATCGCCGACTGGCGCAAGAAAGCAGGGACGATCGCAGTGCTGACCTTCGTCGTCGTACTTGCGGTCGTCTTTGCGCCGGTGCCGGGCGTGCAGGCGATGCAATGCCGCGAACATCCGACCCATGACCAGAGCGGCGTCGCGCATGCCCTCGCATTGAGAGGCGATCTTCACGCTGCTCAAGGCGGATTTCACAACTCCAATCATGTGGCTTGCTGCGTCGCGCAATGTGATGTTTGCGTCTTCACCTCAAGCATTGACGACACGGAAGCGCCCGCAGCCATCGGTTCGTTCCTGCATTTTGTACGGGGTGATCAGACCGGCCGTGGTCTAGCGCTCCCCCAACACTTGGCCCTCCCCGCCTTTCGACCTGAGCCTTCCGGAACTCATGTCGTCTACCACATGGCAACGGGCATATGGCCTACGTCACCTACGGCGGCATCGGCTGACGCAGTCCACAGACCGCGCGCCTTCCCGAAACTCTTGCGAACGAGACACCTATCATGAGCGACAATCATTCCTCATCCGCCTTGAGCACATATAGCCGGATTGTCTTCATCGCCTTCGCCGCGATCGCTCTGGGGCTCATCGCCTACGAGCACCGCGTGCACCTTCTTGGCATCCTGCCCTGGTTCCTGATCTTGGCTTGCCCGCTGATGCACCTGTTCATGCATCACGGCCATCATGGCCATGGCGGCTATCCCGGACATGACCATGCCCGTCACCGGGCGGGTACGGTACGACCGAACAAGGAGACGGGCGATGTCTGACACCTCGGCATACGGGCTCTGGAGCCTCGTAATCATCAATTCCGTTGTTTTCATCGTGTTTGCAGCAAGCTTCACCAAACTCGAAACAAAACGGGATTGGCGTTCCCTTGGCGCCTTCTCCGCCTTCATCGTCGCGCTCTTCACCGAGATGTACGGTTTCCCGCTGACCATATACCTGTTGACCGGTTGGCTAGGGCGGCAGTTCCCCGGCGTTGACTTTTGGTCGCATGACGCTGGTCACCTGCTGGAAATGATGTTCGGCTGGCGGGTCAACCCGCATTTCGGGCCGTTCCATCTCGCAAGCACCGTGCTGATCATCGCCGGCTTCTGGCTGCTCGCCTCGAGCTGGCATGTGCTCTACGCCGCCCAGCGCGAGCATCGCCTCGCGACCACCGGTCCCTATGCTCGCGTCCGGCACCCGCAATACGATGCTTTCGTCTTGATCATGTTCGGCTTCCTGCTGCAGTGGCCGACGCTGGTGACGCTCGCAATGTTCCCGCTTTTAGTCTGGATCTATGTGCGGCTGGCGAAGCGGGAGGAGGAGGCTTCTCGGGCTGAGTTCGGGGCGAGGTGGGAGGCCTATGCCAGGGCGGTCCCCCGGTTCCTTCCAAAATTCGACCGGGGAACGGACGCCGCCGGAACTCGTCGGGGAGGAACGGTCCATGACTGATCATCACATGAACGAAGGGCCAGCGCGCTCCCACGGTGCGTATCCTTTCCACGGCGAGAAGGCGCCCATCGCAGGGGCGGGCGTGAGGCCGGAGCCACGGGAAGGCGTGATCTATACCTGCCCGATGCATCCGCAGATCAGGAAGCTCGGCCCCGGCACATGTCCGATCTGCGGCATGACGCTGGAGCCGGAGGTCGCGACCATGGAGTCCGGGCCGAGCGCCGAACTCGTCGACATGACGCGGCGGTTCTGGACCGGCCTCGTGCTGACCCTGCCGGTGCTTGCTCTTGAGATGGGCGGCCATCTCACCAACCTGCACATGTTGCTCGGCCCGCAGCTTTCGAACTGGATCCAGCTCGTTTTGGCGACTCCCGTCGTGCTCTGGGCGGGATGGCCGTTTTTCGAAAGAGCCTGGGCATCGCTCGTCAACCGCAGCCTCAACATGTTTACGCTGATCGCGATGGGAACCGGCGTCGCCTGGATCTACAGCGTTGTCGCCACGGTCGCACCCGGCGCTTTTCCGGCCACCTTCCGTGCCGGCGATGGTTCCGTGGCAATCTACTTCGAGGCGGCCTCAGTCATCGCCGTCCTCGTGCTGCTGGGGCAGGTGCTGGAACTCAGGGCGCGGGAGCAGACCGGCGGTGCCATCCGAGCGCTGCTCGATCTTGCGCCCAAGACGGCCCGCCGAGTGAGGGAGGACGGCTCGGACGAGGATGTCGGACTCGAGGTCATCGCGGTCGGCGACCGCCTGCGGGTCCGGCCCGGCGAGAAGGTGCCGGTCGACGGCGAGCTGATCGAGGGACGCAGTTCAGTCGACGAATCCATGATCACCGGCGAATCCATGCCGGTCACCAAGGAGGTCGGAGCGAAGCTGATCGGCGGTACGCTCAATCAAAGCGGCGGCTTTGTCATGCGGGCGGGCAAGGTTGGGCGCGACACCATGCTGGCGCAGATCGTACGAATGGTTGCGGACGCTCAGCGCTCCCGCGCGCCGATCCAGCGTCTCGCCGACCAGGTGTCAGGCTGGTTTGTCCCGGTCGTAATCCTCATTGCCATCGCGGCCTTCGTCGCATGGGGGATTTGGGGGCCGGAGCCGCGCTTCGCCCATGGCCTCGTCGCCGCCGTCGCCGTGCTGATCATCGCATGCCCTTGTGCTCTGGGGCTGGCCACCCCGATGTCGATCATGGTGGGTGTCGGGCGTGGGGCGGGGATGGGCGTGCTCATCAAGAACGCCGAGGCATTGGAGCGCTTTGAGAAGATCGACACGCTAGTGGTAGACAAGACCGGCACGCTGACTGAGGGCCGGCCAAAGGTCACGGCGCTGAAGACCGTCGGCGACTTTGAGCAGACTGAGCTTCTCAGGCTGGCCGCCACCCTCGAGCGCGCCAGCGAGCATCCGCTTGCTGCAGCCATCGTCGCCGCAGCCAAGGACCGAAATATCACGCTCGGCGAGGCTAGCGAGTTCGACAGTCCCGTCGGCAAGGGCGTCACCGGAGTTGTCGATGGCCGAAAGCTGGTCATCGGAAGCCACCGCATCATGGGAGAGGCGGGTATCGATCTGTCGGCGCTGATGGCCGACGCCGAGACGCTGCGCGGCGAGGCGGCGACCGTGATCTACGTTGCTGTCGACGGCAATCTCGGGGGCCTCATCGCCATCGCCGATCCGGTCAAGGCGACAACTCCGGCGGCGCTCCGTTCGCTAAAGGAGGCAAACATCCGCGTCGTCATGCTCACCGGCGACAACAGGACGACGGCGCAGGCGGTAGCAAGAAGCCTCGGCATCGACGAGCTGGAGGCCGAGATCCTGCCGGAGGACAAGGGCAGGGTGGTCGCCAGACTCCGGGGAGAGGGGCGCATTGTCGCAATGGCGGGAGACGGGGTCAACGACGCGCCCGCACTGGCCGCAGCCGACGTCGGCATCGCGATGGGCACGGGAACGGACGTCGCAATGGAAAGTGCCGGCGTCACGCTGTTGAAGGGTGACCTGCAAGGTATTGCGAGGGCTCGCAAGCTCAGCCACGCCACTATGAGCAACATCCGCCAGAACTTGTTCTTTGCCTTCATTTACAACGCAGCCGGCGTGCCCATCGCGGCGGGTGTGCTCTATCCCGGCTTCGGACTGCTGCTGTCGCCGATTATTGCCGCAGCCGCCATGGCGCTATCTTCGGTAAGCGTCATTGCCAACTCTCTCAGGCTGCGCCGTTTGTCGATCGACCAGCTCGACTGACCCGGGTTCGCCGGGCAGGCATTCGAATTCCGCCGGTCCCGGGTCAGGGACGGGCGGATACAACCAAGCAAAAGGAGAAACGACATGAGAACGAGAAGACTTGCGGGCGCGGGCCTACTGGTCGTGGCCATTGCCGCCGGCAATGCCGGGTTTGCGTTCGCGCAGACGAACGGGGCCGATCCGCATCATCCTGCGAATGGATCTGAGGGCGCCTCTCCTGCGGGAGCGGAGCAGACGAGTGGACAAGGCCAGGAGGCCATGCCCGATGCCGGCTCGATGCCCAGCCAAATGATGGGCCAGGGAATGATGATGCACCCCGGCATGACGGGCGGCATGCCACCGATGGGCATGCGCGGACAGATGATGAAGATCATGTTCGCGATCGCTGACAGCGATGGGGATGGGGCGCTGTCCTTCGAGGAGGCTACGGCCATCCACAAGCGCATTTTCGACAGCGTCGACGCCAACAGCGACGGCAAGGTCACACGCGAGGAGACGCAGGCTTTCTGGCGACCGTAGGTGGTTTACTAGCAGTCGCGGAGCCTCCCGGAATATGATAGTTTAAAACGGCATTGACCACGGGAGGGGAAGATGCGCCGCATCCTTCTGTCTCTGATATTGTGCGTCCACTCCGCATCGATGTCGGCCGCATCAGGCGTTTTCCACACGACTGCGTTCGAGGGCGGTCGGTCGGTGAGCCTCAGTTTGACGGAAGGTGGACCGGCCGACGATCCCGCTTTCGACTTCGACGTCGTCATCACGCTGTCAGAAATCGACGGCGGCGGAGCGGTGCTCTATCGGGACGAAGGAAGGCATGGCGCGAGTGTGCGCTGCGTTTCACCTGCCACGGTGCGCGTGAATTCTGCCGAATATGCAGTCGATATTTCCGCCCTGCCGGGGACCGACTGGAAGCACGATCTCTGGGCGACGCTCTGCACCGCCCCTGCTTCCTGAGCGCTAGAGCATCCCCGTAATTCGTATCGATTGTCGGAAAGCCTGACGTTCGGGATTGAAAAATTAGAGCGTCGCTTCTGCGCCCCGAATGGACCCGCGCGCTCTGGTACGGCCGGCCAGTCGCGGCGTCAACCCTTTCGCGGACGAACCTCCATGAACAGGTAGGGTGCGCCAGCTCCCAAGGGAACAGCATAGACGTCATAGGACGCCTGCGGGTCGTCACCCATCCCCAGGGAGCCGGGCGGCATGCCCGCCACCGCGAGCCCCCGGAGCGGCGGTCGCTCCGACAGCAGGCGCCGGACAGGATCGAGCGGCACGTGTCCCTCGAGGTAATATTCCTCGACCACGGCCGTGTGGCATCCCTCCAGGTCGACAGGCACGCCCAGCCGCGCCTTGACCGCGGCAAGGTCGTCTGTATCGCGGGCCTCGACGGAAAATCCCGCCGCCGCCATTGCCTTCGACCATTCATGGCAGCAACCGCAGTTCGGATCCTTGTAGACGATCATCTTTGCCGGCGCGGCGGCGAAGGCCTAGCCGCTGCGCAATGCCAGCGCGGAAATCGCCATCGCAATGAAGCTTCTCCTATGCATCGTCTCCACTCCTCTTCCGCTGCCGCCCGGACGCGGATCCGGGCGGCAGGAGTTCAACTATTTAACTTCGGTGACCGTCAGCTTACCGTTCACGCGTTCGGCGACGAACTCGATGCTGGAGCCTTCCTTCAGCTTGTCGATGATAGCTGGATCCTCGACCCGGAAGACCATCGTCATCGCGGGCATGTCGAGGTTCTTCAGGTCCTCGTGCTTGATGGTGACCTTTTTCGCCTTGGCGTCGACCTTGTTGACGACGCCTTTGGTGAACTCCTCAGCAAACGCACCGAAGGCCGCACTGACGGAGAGCAGGGCGGCTAGACTGATTTTGATCATCGTAGTTTTCATATTCGTGGCTCCTTGTTGGGATTATTTCCCGGCGACGCTGACGTCGCCGTGCATGCCGGCTTCGTAATGACCGGGGATCAGGCACGCGAATTTGAACTCGCCGTCGGTGGTGAATTTCCAGACGATCTCGCCGGATTGACCGGCCGGAAGGCGGATGGAATTGGGATCGGCATGTTCCATTTCCGGGAACTTCTCCATGACCTTCTTGTGCTCCAGGATCTTGTCTTCTTGATCGAGCACGAACTCGTGGTCGACGGTGCCGGCGTTCTTGATCGCAATCTTGACCGTCTGTCCCTTGCGGACATTGAAGACGGCGGGCGTGAACAACATCTTCCCGTCGTCGGTTTCCTTCATCGTGACGCGGATCGTCTGTGTTGCCTTGGCCTTGTCCCCAGGCTCTCCGACCGCCATTTTTTCACCGTGACCGCCGGCATGATTGCCGGAGGCGAGGGCAGGAGTTGCGAGCGCTGCAAGCGCCAGTGCCAATACATAATTCTTCATGTGTAGATCCTTTTTGATGTGGGATGTTGAACCTCAGCCATTCGTCGGCTTCGGCGTGATTTGCGTCTTCGCGTCTTTGGCCTTGGTCGCGTCCGGCAGTTCGCCGGTCCACTCCCAGGCCTGCGTCCCGGGCGGGTTCTCGTACCAGCCCGGATCGGAGTAATCGTCCGCCGAGATGCCCTCGCGGACCTTCACAACCGAAAACATGCCGCCCATCTCGATCGGGCCATGGGGCCCCCAGCCGGTCATCATGGGAATGGTGTTCTCGGGAATGGGCATCTCCATTTCGCCCATGTCGGCCATGCCCTTGGTGCCCATAGGCATGTAGTCCGGCTGAAGCTTCCTGATCTTCTCGGCAACCTTCGACTTATCCGCTCCGATGAAGGTCGGGATGTCGTGACCCATGGCGTTCATCGTGTGATGCGATTTGTGACAGTGAATGGCCCAGTCCCCGAGATATTTGGCGTCGAACTCGTAGGCGCGCATGGCGCCTACCGGGATGTCGATGCTGACTTCCGGCCAGCGCGCCTCCGGGCGGACCCAGCCGCCATCCGTGCAGGTTACCTCGAAGTCGTAGCCATGCATGTGGATGGGATGGTTGGTCATCGTCAGGTTGCCGACGCGCACGCGCACTCGATCGTTCCTGGAAACGACGAGCGGGCTGATGTCTGGAAACACGCGGCTGTTCCAGCACCACATGTTGAAATCGATCATTTCCATGACGCGCGGCACGTAGGAGCCGGGATCGATGTCGTAGGCGTTGAGCAGGAAGACGAAGTCGCGGTCGACGCGCATGAACGTCGGGTCCTTGGGATGAACGACGAAGAAGCCCATCATGCCCATGGCCATCTGCACCATCTCGTCGGAATGCGGGTGATACATGAAGGTGCCCGATTTCACGAGGTCGAACTCGTAAACGTAAGTCTTGCCAACAGGGATGTGCGGCTGGGTCAACCCGCCGACGCCGTCCATGCCCGACGGCAGTATCATGCCGTGCCAGTGGATCGTGGTGTGTTCCGGCAGCTTATTGGTGACGAAGATGCGCACCCGGTCGCCTTCGACCGCCTCGATCGTCGGACCTGGAGATTGGCCGTTATACCCCCAGAGATATGCCGTCATGCCGTCGGCCATCTCGCGTTCGACCGGCTCGGCTACGAGGTGGAACTCCTTGACGCCGTTGTTCATCCGGTGGGGCAGGGTCCAGCCGTTGAGGGTGACGACCGGCTGATAGTCCGGACCGGAGGTCGGGTGGAGCGGCGGCTGCATGTCCGCCGATTCCATTGTCGGGGCATCGGGCAGACCCATCGCCGAGGTTTTCGTCCATGCGCCCGTCGCCAGCAGCGCTGCGCTCGCACCGAACAGTTGTCGTCTGTTGAACATGGTGGGTTCCTTTCTCAATGGCCGCCACCGCTGTCGCCGGAGACAGCGGCGACTTCGGTCTCTGCCGATGCGTTGGTCGCGCCGCCGCCGTAGATCGCAGGCGCGAGATTGGCCTCCGCGAGCCAGAAGTCGCGCTTCGCGTTGACGGAAAGCAGGATAGAGTTGATCTTGTCGCGCGTGTCGGTGAGCAGCTCGAAGGTGTTGGTGATCATGCCGTTGTAGGTCAGCAGGGATTCCTCCTCGACCTTGGTACGCAGCGGCACGACATTATTGCGGTAGTGGCGCGCGATGTCATAGTTCGAACGGTACGCCTCGTAGGCCGAACGTGCTTCCGAGCGGACATTGACGGCCTTTTCCGCCAGCTGGTTCGCCGCCCGCATGTATGCGAGCTCGGCCTTGCGCATCCGCGCCTTGCCGGTGTCGAAGATCGGGATCATGAATTCCAGCTCGACCTGGCCGGTCGTTCTGGTCTTCTTCTCGTCGTCCTCGATTTCCCGTTCCGTTTCGAAGCCCGTCAGGATTTCGAGATCTGTCACATAGCGTGTCGCTTCGGTGAGCCCGTAGGACTTGGCTGTCGCCTCTAGTTCGAGCTTCGCCACCTGAAGGTCGATGCGGTTCCTCAGAGCCTCCGCCTCGATGGTGTCGCGTCTGACGACGGCCCTGGGCAGCGGCGGCAGGCTGTTCGGGACTTGGTAATCCAGGTCTGATCCCCAGAGACCCATCATCCGCGTCAGGTCCTCCTTGGCAAGACGTGCCGCCAGGCGGGCCTTCGCGGTCTCACCGGCGAGCTCGGCGACGAACACATGTTCGCGTGCCTGCGCGCCTTTGGTCATTGCACCGGTCTCGCCAAGCTTCTCCGCAAGTTCTGAAGCGGCGTCCGCCGTCGCCTGGGCGCGTTGCAGCTGCCCGACGTTTTCCCAGGCCGCCACCGCGCCGATCCAGGCGCGCCGCGTCTCTGCGGCCACCTCCAGCGTTCTTACGGCGGCGGTCAATTGCGCCTGTCGGAAGCGGGTATCGGCGATCGCTATGTCGCGTTTTCTCGTTGCAAGGGCCAGGATGTTCGTCGTGATCATTCCCTCGATCGTCTTGAACGCCTCCAGTTCAGGTGTGCCGATACCTGTCGTACCGATGGAAACGGTCGGGTTGATGAGCATCGTCGACTGCCAGGCATCCGCCGCGCTGTCGCCGAGATCGGCGTAGGCGGCCTGGAGGCCCTTATTGTTGAGCAGGGCGATCTGGACGGCCGTCTCGGCGTCGAGGACCTTCTTTCTCGCGAGTAGACTCTTGACCTCAGCGGAGGCAGACCGGGCCTGGTTCTGGTTCTGGATCCAGACCGTCTGCTTCGCGGTCGCGATCGCGGTTTTGTCCGCCACGGAGGCGAAGCCTGCTTGCTTGCTCGAATATTCAGCGCCGCTGACGCAGCCACCGAGGGCGATCGGCAATAGGGCCATCATTGCGAGCTTCCTGATCGAAGTCATGAAGCATCTCCATCCGCTGGAGATTGTCGGTCGTTCTGTTGTCGCCATGGCTTTGGATCGGCCGGCTGGCGGGCGACATAATCCGAAATCGGCGATCGATATCGAGCGGCAGGGGCTATCGGCGCCTGCTGCACCTCGTCCAATGCGACGACGTTAGGGGGAGTGGACGCGCAGGCGGCCGCAATCAGCGGCAACCCCAGCGCCAATAGGAAAGGTCTCATTTTTTAAGAATCCGAATATCAAGCTACGGGCGGCGCGCACGCAAAGTTCGCGCGCCGTACGGGCCCGTTCGAAACGGGTGGATCCCTATTCAGATATTCGGAGGCCGATGCAGGGGCGGCAACTCACCAAGCATGGCTTGGTCGTTGACAAATTGCCGGATCGAGGACACGACAGGCCCGCCCATGACTTGACCTGTGCACAGCAATACGAAGCCGCCGCAAAAGTCGTTGCAGCATTCTTGTTTGACGATCTTTGAGGGGCCGGCGTCGTCGGCCCTATCGCCATGCGAATGCTGATGGTCCGAGACCCCGGCCAAATCGTGCTCAGCGTGCGCGGCAATGCCCGACGCTGTCTTCTCGATTTGAGAGGCAGGACCGTGCATGGCTGCGTTTACGTTGGATACGTTGTACCCCGCCAGCGATACGACGATCGCCAGCCGCACAAAGAAGAGCAATCTGCTCAGTGCGATTCGGTACATCCTGACCATGCTCTGTCGATTACATTGATCGTGCCAGATTTTCAACTGCAACCAAGGACTCCCAGAACTTCGCGTCGTTTCTGTGGCGCCAGTACCGCAGAAATACCATGGCGGTGTTCGCCAAGATCCGCCGCTCCGCCATCCCGTGCAGTCTGAAGATGCCGACCGCGACTGAAACGCATACCGCCTCGAATTTCCCGAAGGAGGTTTTACCGCGATTTTGAACAGCAGACTTCTCGCCGCCCTTGAGGGACAGATTGCGCTTGTCCCCGCTCGCCTCGGTATGTTTAGGGTGTTTGGAGACTTGCACTGGAACTTACCGGCGAGCATGAAAGCTGAAATGAGCGAAATCGCAGTACGACTGGAAAACGTTACCCGCCGCTTCGGCATCACTGCAGCCGTGCGCGATCTTTCTCTTCACATTCGGCGCGGAGATGCGGTTTCGCTCGTGGGCCATTCCGGTTGCGGCAAGTCGACGCTCCTGCGGATGATCGCCGGTGTCGACACACCGGAATCCGGCCGCATCTTTCTCGAAGGCCGCGAGGTGGCAAGTTCGGCCACTTTCGTCGAACCGGAGGCGCGTGGCGTCGGTTTCGTCTTCCAGGACTATGCTCTCTTTCCGCATCTGACTGTACGGGACAATATCCTCTTCGGTCTCAAGCGACATCCGAAGGGTGAAGCAATCGCGCAGGCAGAGGAGATGATCAGCAAGGTCGGAATAGAACATCTGACCCATCGCTATCCGCACACCCTCTCCGGCGGCGAACAGCAGCGTGTCGCGCTAGCCCGTGCCCTGGCGCCCCGGCCGAGTATCGTCCTGATGGACGAGCCCTTTTCCAATCTGGATCAGGGTCTGCGCGGGAAGGTACGCAGCGACACCTTGAACCTGTTGCGGACACTTGGCACGACCGTGATCATCGTGACGCATGATCCCCAGGAAGCACTTTCCGTCGGCGATCAGGTGGTCCTGATGCGCGCAGGTGAAATCGTCCAGTCCGGCTCCGCCTATGATCTGCACGACCGTCCAACGAATGCCTATGCGGCAGAGTTTTTTTGCGCGTCCAGCAGAGTTCCCGGCGTTTATCGTGACGGTTGGATCGAGACCGTCATCGGTAACTTCGCCTATAGGCTCGATCGTCCGCCCGCGAGCTCGGTGACCCTCTATATCCGCCCGCATGCAATTGCGCTTTCTCCCGGCTCGGGAATCGCCGCTCGTATCGAGAACCGTGTTCTGCATGGCGAATTCGAGCAGATCACCTTGAAGGTTGATGGCCTCGAGGAGCCGCTTAAGACGAGGGCTTTGGAGCGGCTGCCCGCGGGCGCCGAGAATATTCAGATATCAATCCTCCCCGAGCGGCTACTGGCTTTTTGACAGCTGACTTGCGCAAGCGTGTTCTGCTGACCTCTTCATCAAGTTTCCGTGATATTTGGCATCAAGTCCCAGGGAAAACTTGACTTTCAGGGTCATGAACTGCTGCAAAGAATGCGCGTTCATTCGGAGGGACATAATGAATTCGCGCTCCATCCTCACATCCTTGCTGCTTGCCGCTTCGGCGCTGATGTCGCCTTGCATCGCTGCCGCCGCAGAAATCAACCTCTACACGACGAGAGAACCGGCTCTGATCGCACCTCTTCTGGAAGCGTTCACCAAATCGACCGGAACGAAGGTCAATACCATTTTCCTGAAGGACGGCCTGGCAGAGCGTGTCGCCTCCGAGGGCGCCAGCTCGCCGGCTGACATCCTGATGACGGTCGATGCGGGCAACCTTGTCGATCTGGTCGACAAAGGCGTAACGCAACCGGTGGAATCGTCTGTTCTGAACTCGGCTATCCCGGAACAGCTGCGTGATGCCAAGGGCAACTGGTTTGCACTTTCGATGCGCGCGCGCGTGCTCTACGCGGCCAAGGATATCGACATCAGCACGTTCAACTACGAGGAGCTCGCCGATCCCAAGTGGAAGGGCAAGATCTGCATACGCTCGGGTCAGCACCCCTATAATACGGCGCTGTTTGCTGACTACATCGCTCATTACGGCGCGGAAGAAACCGAGAAATGGCTGACGGGTGTCAAGGCCAATCTCGCCCGTAAGGCAGCCGGCGGCGATCGCGATGCGGCCAAGGACATCCTCGGCGGCATTTGCGATATCGGTATCGCCAACTCCTATTATGTCGGCCTGATGCGGTCCGGCAAGGGTGGTGAAGAGCAGGTCAAATGGGGCGACGGCATCAAGGTCGTCCTGCCGACCTTCAAGAACGGCGGGACGCAGGTGAATATCAGCGGCGCGGCCATCGCCAAGCATTCACCAAACAAGGCTGAAGCCGTCAAACTTCTCGAATATCTCGTCTCCGACGAAGCGCAGAAAATCTATGCCGAGGGCAATTACGAATATCCCGTGAAGGCGGGGGTCGCGGCCGATCCGATCATCGCATCCTTCGGCGAACTAAAGATCGACAGCAAGCCCCTGTCCGAAATCGTCAGCCATCGCAAGCAGGCGAGTGAACTCGTGGACAAGGTCGGCTTCGACAACTAAGGAAAGGGAAGGCGCCGCTGACAGGCGCCTTCCTCCCCGAGAACGGATCGAATGATGTTTTCCAGCCCGGCGCCCGCCCGCTCTGCAAAGCGCCCTGGCAGGGTATGGCTGACGATTGCTGCCACTATCGCCCTCATCGCCATTCTGCCGATCGGGGGATTGATTCTGGAAGCTTCGAAGGGGTCGGCGGGTCTTTGGGGGCATCTTTTCTCGACCATCCTTCCGGTGGCGCTTCTCGACACCGTCATTCTGCTTGCGGGGGTCGGCGTCATCACTGCCGTGGTTGGCACGACGACGGCATGGCTGGTGACCGCCTATGATTTTCCCGGCAGGCATGCGCTGGAATGGATGCTGCTTCTGCCGCTTGCCGTTCCGACCTACATCGTCGCCTATGCCTATCTGGACATAATGCATCCAATCGGTCCGGTGCAGGATGCCGTGCGGTGGTTGCTTGGATACGAGACCCCGCGCCAGTTTCGCCTTCCGGACGTCCGTTCCATGGCCGGCTGCATCCTGCTTCTCGGAATCGTTCTCTACCCCTATGTCTACATCCCCACCCGCGCGATGTTCCTCACCCAATCCGGTAATCTCGTCGATGCGGCACGCACTCTCGGCACAACTCGCCGCGCGGTTTTCTGGCGGGTCGCCCTGCCGCTCGCGCGCCCGGCTGTTGCCGTGGGTATCAGCCTTGCCCTGATGGAAACGTTGAACGATATCGGCGCGGCCGAATTCCTCGGCGTCCGGACGATCACCGTTTCAATCTACACGACGTGGATCACCCGCTCCGATTTATCGGGCGCGTCGCAGATCGCTCTTGCCCTTCTTCTCATCGTCATCGCGATTGTTGCGCTGGAGCGATGGGCGCGACGCAAGCAGCGCTACGCGATCGATGTACGTCGGATGCGGAATTTCCAACCGCGGCGGGTATCCCTGGGAAAAGGCATACTGCTGTTTCTCGGCGGTCTTCTGCCGGTCATCCTAGGCTTCGCCGCGCCCGCGCTCTATCTCTTGATCGAAGCGGCAAAACGCTATCGGTTCGCCGGCATATCCCCTCGCATCATCGATGAGGCCGTAAACACGCTCGTTATCGCTACCCTCGCGACAGTGGCAACCGTCATCCTTGGGCTTCTCGCCGCCTACGCCACCCGCCTGCGCCCGGGCCAGCCGTCCTCTTGGCTCCTGCGCTGTTCCACGATGGGCTATGCGGCTCCCGGCACCGTGGTCGCCATCGGCGTGCTGATCATCCTTGGCGGGCTCGATCAGTTTATCGACCGCACGGTGCTTTCCCTGTTTGATGTGTCCACCGGTCTGCTTCTGATGGGATCGGGTGCTGCCGTCATATATGCGCTCGTCGTGCGGTTTCTGGCGATCTCCGCCGGCGGCATAGAAGCCGGTCTCTCGCGCATTTCCCCGTCGCTTGATCATGCTTCGCGTTCGCTGGGGCAATCCACCGCAGGCACTTTGCGCTACGTGCATTTGCCGCTCTCGAAGGCGGCAGTCTCGGCTGCCGCGCTACTGGTCTTCGTCGATTGCGTGAAGGAGCTGCCGGCGACGCTCCTCCTGCGGCCACTCAATGTCGAGACATTCGCAACTCACCTTTATGGAGAAGCTGCCAGAGGCACCTATGAGGAAGCCTCGATTGCAGCGCTTGCCATCGTGCTGATCGGCATCCTGCCGGCCATCTTGCTCTCGCGAATCGGACGTATCCGCTAGCAGGCCGACCACGACCTTCAGAGCTCAGATGGAAAATTGCGCACCCTCTCCGGGGGCTCATCGCCGTGAGCAGATACGAAGTGACGGCCGCAAAGCGGTTATTTCGGAACTACGGTCAGTCCGCGTCCAAGGGCGGCGAAGGCTCCTGAGAAAAGGTACGAGTGTGATTTCGGAGAGACAAAGGGAATAGTGGAGGGGCGGGATCAGAAATCGCCGTCGCCGGCTTGACGGCTCGCCCCGTTTGCGAAATGCTAAGATGTCAGACCAATTCCGCGACTGCCTAGAAGAAAAATGGGGAACCATGAAGGCAAATCGTAGCGACAGGCCGGTGATACGGCCGCTTCCCGTCATGGACCGCGCGCGTCAGGTGACCGACGCGCTGGCGGATTATGTGGAGGAAGCGCGGCTGCAGGCGGGTGACCGGCTGCCGGCCGAACGTGAGCTGATGGCGGCGCTTGCCGTCGGGCGTTCGACCATTCGCGAAGCGATCAGGCATTTCCAGGCGCTCGGTGTCATCGAGACGCGCAAGGGCAGCGGCACCTATCTGTTGAAGCCCGTTTCCAGGGCGACGATCCATATGCCGCTGTCTTTCGATGCGGTGCATCTGCGCGACGCGCTCCTGCAGACGCTGGAGGTCCGCCGCGGCATCGAATGCGAGGCGGGCATGGTCGCGGCCAGGCGGCGCACCGAGAAGGATCTCGTCGTCATCGAGGAGAAGCTCAACGAGATGGAGCGGGTGCACCTGGAGAAGGGCACCTCCGGACCGGAGGATCTCGCCTTCCATCTCGCCGTCTACGACGCCACCCATAATCCGCTGTTTCGCCAGCTGCTCGAGCAGATGCGCGAAACCTTCGAGCGCTTCTGGGAGCATCCGTTCGATCGGCAGGATTTCGCCCGCCGGTCCTTTCCCTTTCACCGCACGCTTTTCAACGCGATCGCTGCGCGGGATGCCGAGGCGGCGCGGGCGGAAACATTGAAAATTCTCGACATCGTCGAGGAAGACATCAAGGAAATGTCCAAATGAGCAACGGCGCAGATCCGTTCGATCTTGCTTCCCTCATCACCGCTCACGACGACGGCAACTTCGCCGACGCCGTCGTGCCGCCGATTTTCCAGACCTCGCTTTTCACCTTTTCCGATTACGACGAGATGATTGCCGCCTATCGCGGCGAGAAGGTGCGGCCGACCTATACGCGCGGGCTCAACCCGACGGTGCGCGCTTTCGAGGAAATGCTGGCCAAGCTCGAGGGTGCGGAGGATGCACTCGGTTTTGCGAGCGGCATGGCGGCGATCTCCTCGGCGGTGCTGAGCTTCGTCGAGCCCGGTGACCGCATCGTCGCCGTCAAGCATGTCTATCCCGATGCCTTCCGTCTGTTCGGCACTATCCTGAAGCGGATGAAGATCGAGGTGACCTATGTCGACGGGCGCGACGAAGAGGCCGTCGCGAAGGCGCTGCCCGGCGCCAAGGTTCTGTACCTGGAAAGCCCGACGAGCTGGGTGATGGAAGCGCATGATGTCGGGGCGCTCGCGGCGTTGGCCAGGCATCATGGAGTCGTGTCGATGATCGATAACAGCTGGGCGAGCCCCTTCTTTCAGCGGCCGCTGACGCTCGGCGTCGACCTCGTTATCCATTCCGCCTCGAAATATCTCGGCGGTCACAGCGATGTGGTGGCGGGCGTCATCGCCGGCTCGAAGACAATGGTCTCCCGTGTCAAGGCCGAGGCCTATCCCTATCTCGGCGGAAAGCTTTCGCCCTTCGACGCATGGTTGCTGATCCGCGGGCTGCGGACGCTGCCGCTGCGCATGAAGGCGCATGAGGCGTCCGCACTTGAAATCGCCAGGCGCCTGCAGAAGCTCGAGGTGGTGGAGGCGGTCTGTCATCCAGGCCTCGCCAATCGTCTGCCGGCCGGGCTCAACGGCACCTCGGGCCTGTTCTCGTTCATCTTCCGCGACGGCGTCGATATCCGCGCCTTTGCCGACCGTCTCAAGCTGTTCAAACTGGGTGTAAGCTGGGGTGGACATGAAAGCCTGATCGTACCGGGCGAGGTGGTGCTTCAGCAGAAGGCACAGCCGAATTCCGCGCAAACCTTCGGCATTCACCCGCGATCCGTACGCCTCCATGTCGGCCTCGAAGGAACCGAGGCCCTGTGGAGGGACATCGAGGAGGCGCTCGCCGCCTCACAATCCTGAAACCCGAGAGACCTAAAAGGGGGAACTGAGCATGAAAAAACTAATAATCTCGACGCTCTTCGCTTCGATGATGGCAGGTACCGCGCTCGCTGATACGACGCTGAAGCTTGTCGAAGTCATCACCAGCCCGGAGCGGACCGAAACGCTGAAATCGATCGTCGGCAAGTTCGAAGCGGCCAATCCCGGCACCAAGGTCGACATCATCTCGCTGCCCTGGAACGAAGCCTTCCAAAAGTTCGCGACCATGGTGTCGGCCGGCGACGTGCCCGATGTGATGGAGATGCCGGATACCTGGCTGTCGCTCTATGCCAATAACGGCATGCTGGAAAGCCTCGAGCCCTATCTCGAAAAATGGGAACACACCAAGGAACTGACGCCGCGTGCGCTCGAACTTGGCCGCGACGTCAAGAACACCGCCTATATGCTGCCCTACGGCTTCTATTTGAGGGCGATGTTCTACAACAAGAAGCTGCTTGCGGAGGCTGGTGTCGACGCGCCGCCGAAGACGCTTGAGGAGTTTGCCGCCGCTTCGGAAAAGGTCTCCAAGCTGCCGGGCAAATACGGCTACTGCATGCGCGGCGGCCCGGGCGGCCTCAACGGCTGGATGATCTTTGCCGCCACGATGGCCGGCGACAACAAGTATTTCAAGGAAGACGGCACCTCGACCATGAACAGCGAAGGCTGGGCGAAGGGTATCGAGTGGATGGTCGATCTCTACAAGAAGGGCTATGCGCCCAAGGACAGCGTCAACTGGGGCTTCAACGAAGTCGTCGCCGGCTTCTATTCGGGCACCTGCGCCTTCCTCGACCAGGATCCCGATGCGCTGATCGCGATCGCCGAGCGTATGAAGAAGGAGGATTTTGGTGTCGCGCCGCTGCCCAAGGGTCCTGACGGCAAGTCGTTCCCGACCATCGGCTACGGCGGCTGGTCGATGTTTTCAACGAGCCAGAACAAGGACCTTTCCTGGAAGCTGATAGCCACGCTCGAAGGGCCGGAAGGCAATCTTGAGTGGAACAAGCGCATCGGCGCCCTGCCGGCCTATACGTCCGCGGAGAAGGATCCCTTCTATGCCGGTGATCAGTTCAAAGGCTGGTTCGAGGAGCTGGCGGACCCGAACACGGTGCCGACAGTCATGCCGACCTATCTGGAAGAGTTCGCCTTCTTCAAGGATTCGCTGGCGATCAAGACTTCGCAGCAGGCCCTGCTCGGCGACATCTCGGCCAAGGATCTGGCCGACCAGTGGGCGGATTACCTGACCAAGGCGCAGCAGAAGTTCCTGAGCAAGAAGTGAAGATAGAAGGGGCTTCGAGATTCGAGCCCCTCATCCGCCTGCCGGCACCTTCTCCCCGCTGGGGCGAAGAGACTCGTGGCGGCGCCTCATTGCCCTTCTCCCCGGCGGGGAGAAGGGCCCCGAAGGGTCGGATGAGGGGCCGCCTACGCATTCGAAGCCTTGATCTACATTTGGAAACTGCAATCCGATGACCATTTCCGCCGATACGCTCGACATGCGTCGCGACCGCAGGCCGTGGCTGCGTCGCCTTGCCGATGCTTCGGAGCCTTATCTCTATAGCGCACCCTCGCTGATCCTGATCGTCGCTGTCATGCTGGTGCCGCTGACGCTCGGACTGTCCTACGCCTTCCGCGATATCCAGCTGCTCAACCCTTTTTCCGGCGGTTTCGTCGGGCTCGAACATTTTCGCGAGCTTTCAAGCGATCCTGCCTTCTACGGAGCGCTCAGGAATACGCTCTGGTGGACCGGCGCCTCGGTCGCTCTGCAATTCGTCTTCGGGCTGATCCTGGCGCTGCTGCTCGACAAGCCATTCCCGGGGCGGGCGATCGCGCAGGCATTGGTCTTCCTGCCCTGGGCCGTGCCCTCATTTCTCGCCGGGCTGAACTGGGCCTGGCTGTTCAATCCGGTGATCGGGCCGATCCCGCACTGGCTTTTCGGGCTCGGACTGATGCATGAGCCGGGCAACATCCTCTCCGATCCAAATTATGCGATGTGGGGCCCGATCGTCGCCAATGTCTGGTGGGGCATCCCCTTCTTCGCCATCACGCTGCTTGCCGCCTTACAGGCGATCCCGCGCGATCTTTACGAGGCGGCGTCGATTGACGGCGCCGGCTGGTTCCAGCGCTTCCGCTCGATCACCCTGCCGTTTCTCGCGCCGACAATCGCCATCACCGTGCTCCTGCGCACCGTGTGGATCTCCAATTTCGCCGATCTGATCGTCGTCATGACCAATGGCGGTCCGGCCGACCGCACGCAGATCGTCGCGAGCTACATCTTCACGACCGCCTTCAAGCGGCTCGATTTCGGATACGCCTCAGCGATCGCGCTGGTGCTGCTCGCGCTGCTGCTTGCCTATTCGATGCTGATCATCCTGCTGCGGCAGACGCTGCTGAACAAGGATTGAGACATGAAACGATCCGTCATCCCCACGATCGCGCACCGTCTGGCGATCCTCTGCTATATCGCTTTCGCGCTCTTCCCGCTGTTCTGGCTGCTCAAGGTTTCGGTGACGCCGAACGATCTGCTCTATACCGAGGGCGTGCGCATGTGGCCGTCGCGCACGAGCTGGGATCATTATGCCTTCGTGCTGCAGCACAGCGCCTTCCCGACCTTCTTCAAGAACAGCCTGATCGTCTCGGCCTCGACAGCCGTGACAGTGACGATCTGCGCCTCGCTTTCCGGCTATGCGCTGTCGCGCTTCAATTTCCGGGCGAAATACTGGATCGTCGCGCTGATGCTGCTGACCCAGATGTTCCCACTCGTCATGCTGGTCGCGCCGATCTTCAAGATCCTCTCGCCCTTGCATCTGACCAACAGCCTGACCGGGCTCGTCATCGTCTATACCGCCTTCAACGTGCCCTTCGCCACCTTCCTGATGCAGTCCTTCTTCGACGGCATACCCAAGGACCTCGAAGAGGCGGCGATGATCGACGGCGCCACGCAGTTCACGGCCTTCCGCCAGATCATCCTGCCGCTGACGCTGCCGGGCATAGCCGCCACGCTCGGTTTCGTCTTCACCGCCGCCTGGAGCGAACTGCTCTTTGCGCTGATGCTGATCAACGGCAATGACGCAGCGACCTTCCCTGTGGGGCTTCTCACCTTCGTCTCGAAATTCTCGGTCGATTTCGGACAGATGATGGCTGCGGGCGTCATGGCGCTCATTCCGGCCGGCCTCTTCTTCCTGCTCATCCAGCGTTATCTCGTCCAGGGCCTGACGGCCGGCGCGGTCAAAGGTTAAACAGAATGGCATCGATCGATATCCAGAATATCCGCAAAGCCTATGGCCACGTGCAGGTGCTGCACGGCGTTGACCTCGAAATCAGGGATGGCGAATTCGTCGTGCTCGTCGGCCCCTCCGGCTGCGGCAAGTCCACGCTTCTGCGCATGATCGCCGGACTGGAGGACGTCACATCAGGCGAGATCCGCATCGCCGGCAGCCGGGTGAACGAGCTGCATCCGAAGGACCGCGACATTGCCATGGTGTTCCAATCCTATGCGCTCTATCCGCACATGAATGTCGCCGGCAATATGAGCTATAGCCTGAGATTGCGGAAGACTACCAAGGAGAAGATCACGAGCGCCGTGGCGGCGGCCGCCGCCAAGCTCGGCCTCGACCCACTGCTCGAACGGCGGCCGAAGGCGCTTTCCGGCGGCCAGCGCCAGCGCGTCGCAATGGGCCGTGCCATCGTGCGCCAGCCAAAGGCCTTCCTGTTCGACGAGCCGCTCTCGAATCTGGATGCCCGGCTGCGCGAACAGATGCGCGCCGAGATCAAGAAGTTGCATGGCGAGCTGAAGGCGACCTCGATCTATGTCACCCATGACCAGATAGAGGCGATGACGCTGGCGGACCGGATCGTCGCCATGCATGGCGGCGTCGTCCAGCAGGTCGGCAGTCCGCTCGAACTCTACGACCGGCCCGCCAATCTCTTTGTTGCCGGCTTCATCGGCTCGCCGGGGATGAACTTCCTGGAGTCCAGCTATACCGCCGGCGGCGTCAGGCTGCAGGACGGAACGATCGTGCCGCTGGCAAAGCCGCTGCCGCTATCAGACGGTGCGAAGGTGACGCTCGGCATCCGGCCGGAGCATGTGCTGATGACGAATGACGGAGCTGGCCTTGCCACGGATGTGGAACTCATAGAACCGACAGGCTTCGGCATCATCCTGCACCTTGCCCTGCACGGGCTGCCCTTCAAGATCTTCACGCTGGACCGCGATGCGTTGAAGGCGGGGCGGAAGGTCAATGTGGCCTTCCCCGCCGAATATCTGCATGTGTTCGACGGCGAGGGAAAGCGCGTCGGCTGAGCAGTCGAGACAGGATCCATTCCTCAGGCGTCCCTATCTCCTGGTTGTTTCCGCCGTAAAAGCAACTGGTGAGAAAAAAGATCGAGCAGATTCAAGGGGATGAACGAGAGACTCGGAAAAGGCGTGAATCATTCTGGCTAAGCTCTTGAAATTTGATTCGTTTTGACTCGGAACCAATGGCAAACTGATTCGGTTGACTCGCACTGGTTGCGTCAGGAGCGCGTGCAAAATGGTTGGGCCGAGAGCGAATTGGAAGGGCTTTATCAAATTCGGGGAGGTGGCTTTCCCGGTGGCGCTCTACACCGCCGCCTCCACATCCGAGCGGATCGCGTTTCATACGCTGAACAGGAAGACCGGCAATCGGGTTCGCCGAGAATTCGTGGACGGCGAGACCGGCGATCCGGTCGAGCGCGAGGATCAGGTCAAGGGTTTTGAGATCGAGGACGGTCGCTACGTCGTGCTCGAGGCCGAAGAGGTCGCAGCCGCCATCCCCGAAAGCGACAAGACGCTGAAGGTGGAGGCGTTTATTCCTTGTGACGAGGTCGACGACGTCTATTTCGACAAGCCCTATTATCTGGCGCCTGACACGATGGGCGGCGACGCTTTCAAGCTCCTGAGGGATGGCATGAAGAAAGCCAAGGTCGCGGCCATTGCCAGGACGGTGCTGTTCCGGCGCCTGAGAACGCTCCTCATTCGCCCGCATGGCAAAGGGCTGGTCGGCTCCACCTTGAATTTCGACTATGAGGTCCGCTCCTCCGAGAAGGCTTTCGAGGAGATGCCGGATCTCAAGATTGAAGGCGAGATGTTGGAGCTCGCCAAGCACATCATCAACACCAAGAAGGGCAAGTTCGATCCGAAGCAATTCGACGACCGCTACGAAGCGGCCGTCGCTGAACTCGTGAAGGCCAAGATGGAAGGTCGCACCCTACCGAAGAAAAAGGCGGCGCCGGCTGCGAAGCCGAACGACCTCTTACAGGCACTGCGCGAAAGCGCCGGCATGGCGGCGCCAGCAAAGACGAAGCGCACGGCTGCAAATGCCAATGCTGGCAAGAGCAGGCAGAAGGTCGCGCGCGCATCGGCTCCGAAATCACGCAGCCCAAGCGGCGCTCACCAGCGCCGCGCCGGGTGATCGGAGGCTGTCTTGGCAATCCGGCCATACTGGAAAGGTTACCTGAAGCTATCGCTCGTCACCTGCCCGGTGCAGATGATGCCGGCCACGTCTGAAAACGAGAAGGTGCGCTTTCACACGCTCAATCGCGCGACCCAGAACCGCGTCATCAGCCATTATGTCGACGCCGTCACCGGCAAGGACGTGAAAGATGAAGACGAGGTGAAAGCCTATCAGCGCGGTGAGAACGAATATGTCATGCTCGAAGACGAGGAGCTGGAGAACGTTGCGCTTGAAAGTACAAAGACAATCGACATCGAGGTCTTTACGCCGCGCAACAGCGTCGAATGGATCTGGCTCGACACGCCTTACTATCTTTCACCCGACGATCCGGTTGGCCAAGAGGCATTCTCGGTGATACGCGACGCCATGGCGGCTGAGGACATGGTTGGCATATCGCGGCTCGTGATTGCGCGCCGCGAGCGCGCCGTCATGCTGGAGCCACGCGGCAAGGGCATCGTCCTCTGGACTCTTCGCTACGGTGACGAGGTGCGCGACGCGGAGAGCTATTTTGAACGGGTGGACGACCAACCGGCGGACAGCCAAATGATGCCGCTGGTCCAGCAACTCATCAAGAAGCAGACGCAGCACTGGAACCCAAAGATGGCTTCCGACCCCGTGCAGGACAGGCTGCTCGACATCATCGAGGCAAAGAAGAAGCTGATGAAGAAGCCTGCCAAGGCAAAACCCAAGGGCAAGGAGAAGGCAGAGCCGGCCCACAGCAACGTCATCAATATCATGGACGCCCTGCGCAAATCCGTGGATGCCGAGAACCGGTCCGGCAGGCATTGAGCGATGACGAGACTACGCCGGCCCTCCGCCCCCCTCCTTCGCGACTCCAATGCCTCCATACAATCGCGACCTGTCCGTCGCCGTGATGCCGACCAGCCAAGCCTGCCGTTCGACGCAATGCCGTCCAGAGTGGAGCCCTGCCTGGCGCTGCTCAAGCAAACGGTGCCGCACGGTCCCGATTGGCTTTATGAGGTGAAGTGGGACGGCTACCGATTGGCGATCCACATCGAGCCGAAGAGTATTCGCATCCTCACCCGCGGCGGCCATGACTGGACCCATCGATTTCCAACGATTGGCGCAGGTGCAAGAGAACTCGGTGTATCGACCTGCATTCTCGACGGAGAAGCCATCGTTCTAAATGAAGAGGGTCGCTCCGACTTTGGAGCGTTGCAGCGCTCGCTCGGCGGCAGGGGCGGCAAGCGGGTCTCAACCGAATCTATCTTTTGCGCCTTCGATCTATTGTACCTCGATGGTCACGACCTGACGCGCACGGAACTGTCGGTGCGCCGTCATCTTCTGGAGGACCTGATCCCCGAGACCGACGACGCTGCCATTCGGTTCTCGCAAGAACTCGATCTCGGCAGCGAGGAACTGCTTGAGCACGCATGCCAGCTTGGCCTGGAAGGCATCATCGCTAAACGTAGGGACAGCCCTTATCGAAGTGGTCGCCTCGGGGATTGGCAGAAGATCAAGTGCGTTCAGAGCGCCAGTTTCATGATCGTCGGTTACGAGGAATCCGTCAGCACCCGCGGTGGGCTCGGGAGTCTTTTGCTTGCGGGTCGAAAGGGTCACGACTGGATCTATGTCGGATCCGTCGGCACGGGCTTCAACCGAACGGAGGCGGAGTATCTGCGGAAGACGTTGAACAGCCTCCAGACGAAAAAGCCTGTTGTGCCGCTGAAAGGAAAGCGCCTTGTCTTTTCCCAGCCGACCCTCATCGCCGAAATCGAGTTTCGCGGCTGGACGCATGAGGGCAGCCTACGCCACCCCTCGTACAAGGGTCTCCGCGAGATCCAGGACAACGCCGCCGTCTTCGATATGAACCGGTGCGATTGAGATCCCGTAAATCCAACTGCAACCTGTCCCGCCATTGCAGTGTCACGCGGCATGCTTGCCGGTGCGGGCCAGCCTCTTGATGGCCTGCTCTAGGGGACGTTGCCCCTCACAATAGTCCTCCCAGGCTGTCGACTTCGATAGCAAGGCAGGCACGGTTCGCACCGTAAACCTTTTCGGGTCAAGGTCTGATTTCACCTGCGTCCAGGTCAGAGGCATTGATACGGTCGCCCCCGGCCGGGCTCGAGGGGAGAGCGGAGCGACGGCCGTCGCCATGCGATCATTGCGCAAGTAATCGAGGAAAATGCGACCGCCCCGCAGGCTCTTCGTCATTTTGATGAGGTAGAGATCGGGTTTGTTTCGGGCCATCTGCTGGCAGATGTCATGCGCGAAGGCCTTTGCCTCCGGCCATGACAAGGGCTTGCGCTTGTTGACTGCAAGCGGCGTCACGACATGCAGGCCCTTACCGCCCGTCGTCTTGCAGAAGCTGATCAGTCCGAGCTCCTCCAGTCGATCGCGCATTTCGCGGGCAGCGGCGACAACTGTAGAAAAGGCAACGTCAGGCCCCGGATCGAGGTCGAATACCAGGCGACCAGGCACCTCCGGTTGACCGGGCTCACAGTTCCATGGATGGAGCTCCACCGCCGCGATCTGGGCGACGGCGGCAAGGCCTTCGATGCGATCGATCTGCAGGTATGGCTTCTTGTCGCCGAACACCTTGACAAGTTCGAGCAGGTTCGATTGTCCAGGCATCGCATGGCGCTGAAAGAACTGCTCGCCGCCAATTCCATCCGGGGCACGTATGATAGAGCAGGGCCTGCCCTTGATGTGGTCGATCATCCAGTCGCCAACTGCTTCGTAATAGCGGGCCAATTCTTCCTTCGTCACCGGTCCGCTGTCGTTCTCATCCGGCCACAACGGCTTGTCCGGGTTCGAAACGAGCACTCCCATGACATCGGCTTTCTGGCCCTTGCGACGCGCTAGTTTTTGTCTGGCCCTCGGAGTCGGCTCCGCAACCTCAGCTTTAGTGGGGCGCAGCGGTGGCTCAGCCTCGACTTCCTTGGCGGGCTTATCTTCGCGCAATCCCTTGAAAGCTGCCTGCCGGACGAGACCGTCCGCGGTCCAACCCTCGAATTCGATCTCGGCGACAAGCTCCGGCTTCACCCAGACGACCTCAACCTGCTTCTTCGGAGCCCCGTCACCTGTGAAAGGCGATGTCGCCGTCTCCAGAGCATTCAGTTTAGGAAGCAGCGTTTCGACCTTCTTGGCGCCGTAGCCGGTCCCGACACGGCCGACATAGACGAAATGATCATCGCTGAAGACGCCGACGAGAAGGGAACGAAATTTGCCGTTAGTCTTGGCATAGGCGCCGATGACCACCTCGTGCCCCGCCCGGCATTTCGATTTCCCCCAGCTTTCCGTTCGACCTGATTTATAAGCGGCGTCCGCCTGCTTTGACACTATGCCTTCCAGCGAGAGCTTGCATGCCGACCTGAGAACGGCGTCGCCGCCGCCTGTAAAATGTTCGACGTAGCGGATGCGAGGGTCGTCACCGGCCTCAGCGAGGAGCTCCTGCAATCGCGCCTTCCGCTTGATCAGGGGGTTGAGGCGCAGATCCGCGCCGCCATCATAAAGCAGATCGAAGGCGAAGTAGACGAGGCTGCCGGTCCGGCCCTCCGACAGCGCGGCTTGAAGGGCGGCGAAGTCGGGCGCGCCGTGCTCATCGAGAGCGCATATTTCGCCGTCGAGAATGCAATCTGGAAGTGCGGACGCCGCTTCAGCGATTTCGGGGTACTTGGCCGTCCAGTCGAGACCTTTCCGGGTCTTCAGCGTCGCCTCTCCATCGAGCACCCGCATCTGGATGCGGTATCCGTCGAATTTGATCTCATGGACCCAGGCGTCCCCGACGGGCGGCCGCTCCAGCTTCTCGCAAAGCTGCGGTGAGATGAAATCCGGAAGATCAACTGCTGTCGCCGTGCTGGCGCGCCGTCCGCCTTTCGCCTCCGACTGCCGCTCCTCGGCGGCCAGTCCGTGATTGCTGTCCCAGACGGCATTCGCCTGCACCTTGCCGCCTTCGACCATGAAGGGTTTTGGCTTGCGCCCCTTTCCGGCTGCGATCGTTTCCATGCTGCGGCCCGACGCCACCGAGGTGTCGTGTTCCTCGAGGATGGCAGCGCCGTTCTCCTCCACGGAAAACTCGTCATGATGCTTGATCAACAGCCAGTTGGTCCGCTTGCTGCGCTCGCGATCGTTGCGCATGCGCACCAGCACGAAGCTCCCCTGCAGGCGTTCGCCTTCGAGCGTGAACTTGAAGTCGCCCTTAGCAAGCGCTTGCTCAGGGCTCTTCCGTCCCTCCGGCTCCCAGTAGCCGCGATCCCAGAGCATGACCGTGCCGCCACCATACTGACCTTTCGGAATCGTGCCTTCGAAGTCGCCATAATCGAGCGGATGATCCTCGACCTCGACTGCCAGGCGCTTGTCGTGCGGATCGAGCGATGGACCTTTGGTGACAGCCCAGCTCTTGAACACGCCGTCGAGCTCGAGCCGCAGGTCGTAGTGCAGACGTGTCGCATCGTGCTTCTGGATGACAAAGCGGCGGCGGTTGCTCTTTTTGACGCGTTGCTCACCGCTGGGCTCAGCAGTCTTCTGAAAATCGCGTTTTGATCGGTAGCTCGATAGACTGTCGCTGGCCATGACTGTTCCCGGACATTCGATCCACAAACGAAATTGCGGTCATCGTTGTTCCAACGCCGGGCGACCGGCCGGATCCCTGAAAGGGAAGGGGAACGGCCATAAATTCAAATCGATCCGGCGGCATTCATCATTTGGGCTGCCAGGACAGCAACTACCTGTCCCCGCGCCAATGGTATGATCACGTATCTAACCACTGCTAAGCCACATTTTGTAACAGAACAGACCCCGATCGGAAACATATGTGATACTTCGACCGCCTAGCACTCCGCTCGCGAGACAGTCGCAGAACGACACGCGAAGGAGTCTGTCCATGATCGATATTGCCAAGTTTTCCACGTCGCGCCCGCTGCTAGGGCGCGCGATCGCCATCGCGGTCGGATCGCTGATAACCGTTTCTTACGTGCAGTCCGCACGCGCAGAAGAAAGCGGTGTGACGACCGCCCAAGCAAGACCGGCGTCGGACGAGAGCATCCGCCCCTTTCGAATCCACGTCGACCAGAGCCAGCTTGATGATCTCAAGCGACGCATAGCAGAAACACGTTGGCCTGATAAGGAGACTGTCGGCGACATCTCGCAAGGCATCCAGTTGGCTCGTGTCGAGGACCTTGTTCGCTATTGGGGGACGGATTACGACTGGCGCAAAGCCGAAGATCAGCTGAATGCCTTGCCCCAGTTCGTCACGACGATTGACGGCGTCGACATTCATTTCATTCACGTTCGCTCTCGCCATCCGAACGCTCTCCCGGTCATCTTGACGCATGGCTGGCCGGGATCGATCTTCGAGTTCATCAAGACGATCGGGCCTCTCACCGATCCCACGGCCTATGGTGGCAAGCCGGAAGACGCCTTCGATGTGATCATTCCTTCAATTCCCGGTTACGGCTTTTCCGGCCGACCGACAGATCAGGGATGGGGACCTGACCGCGTTGCCCGGGCCTGGGACGTCCTGGTGAAGCGCCTGGGTTACACACATTACGTTTCGCAGGGTGGCGACCACGGCTCGGTGATCTCAGATGCCTTGGCAAGGCAAGCACCGGAAGGCTTGCTGGCGATCCACCTGAACATGCCGGCAACCGTCCCGGGCGCTCTCATGCGGGCGATCAACAGTGGCGACGCGGCGCCCGCCGGACTCTCCCCGGCGGAAAAAGGAGCTTACGATTCTCTGAGCGCCTTTTTCGGCCGCAACGCCGCCTACGGCGCTATGATGGTCACGCGGCCGCAGACTATCGGCTACTCGCTCTCGGATTCACCGTCCGGCTTGGCCTCATGGATTTATGAAAAGTTCGTCCAATGGAGCGACAGTGACGGCGTTCCTGAACGCATACTGACCAGAGACGAAATGCTGAACGATATCACTCTCTACTGGTTGACCAATACCGGCGCGTCGTCGTCGCGCTTCTACTGGGAAAACAACAACAATAACTTCAGCTCCGACGCCCAGAAGACGAAGGATATCAAAATCCCGGTCGGCATCACGGTTTTTCCAAAAGAGATCTATAAAGCTCCGGAGAGCTGGAGCCGACAGGCTTATCCTTCCCTCGTTTACTACCATCAGGTGGAGCGCGGCGGACATTTTGCTGCTTGGGAGCAACCCCAACTCTTTGCGGAAGAATTGCGGGCTGCTTTCAAATCGGTTCGCTAACGTCGCTTTTGAGCTGGCGCGGCTCCTTCCGGGGCCGCGGGGGTATCTCGAAGGACGTGACCTCCGGAGGCTCCGGCTCTAGCGAAGTGCAGCGACACGCGTGGGTCGCATCGGACGGTTGGTGGCCTGCGCCTGCCAGGGACCCACGACTGCCGGCATGCCGGCTTCGACGCACGCGGCCAGGAAAGCCTCCCGTGCAATCAACGGCGCAATAACCCGGTTAAGGGCGCCGCGACAGGTCTTGACGGCGCGCTTGTGGCGCTCCCCATGGCCCAATGGCCATTCATTTTCCAGGAAATCCAAGGCGTCATAGACGCCCGTAAAAGTTCGTTCCAGGCCGCACTGCAGCCGGACCGTCAGTGGACGAGTCCAGAGCACATCATTCAGCGGCATTTTCTTCCTCCTTTCGATGCCAGCGTGATCCCGCAAAAATATTGGAATCGGCCTTCGGTTGTTCAAGACCGCAGCGATATCACCTAAAAGGCGTATGTCGGACGCTGACTACAGACAAATTCCGCCTGCCGCTGTCGGATGCGTGAGAAAGAGCGCAACAGCTCCTCGGCTGGACTTGCCCGGGCCAGCCAGATCAACCCGTCTCCCTCAACAAAACGGCTGTCGTGCTGGAATGATTGGCCGAGCTGAAAAATCTTTTGCCGCTTCGCCCGGGAGGGCTATATCCTCGAGTGATCTCAATGGACTGGATTGAAATGACTGACACTGTTCTCGACCGCTTTCTCCGTTATATCGTGATCGACACCCAATCCGATCCCTCCTCATCGACGCAGCCTACCACCGAGAAGCAGAAGGATCTCGGACGGCAGCTGGTGGACGAACTGCTGGAAATGGGCCTTTCCGATGCGCATCTCGATGAACACGGCTATGTCTATGCCACCATTCCGGCCAATAGCGGCAAGGCGGTGCCGGTCATCTGTTTCTGCTCCCATATGGATACGGCGCCCGATTTCACCGGCACCGATGTCAAGCCGCAGATCGTCCGGAATTATGCCGGCGGCGATATCAGGCTTAGTGGCGATTCGGGTCGGGTGATCCGTGTCGCCGAGCATCCGGAGCTGAACAACCAGATCGGCAACGACATCGTCACGACCGATGGAACGACATTGCTCGGCGCCGATGACAAGGCGGGACTGGCAGAAATCATGACCGCGGCCCAGATTCTTGTCGACAATCCCGATATCCGCCACGGAACGATCAAGATACTGTTTACGCCCGACGAGGAAGTCGGTCGCGGCGTCAACAAGGTCGACCTGGTCAAACTCGGAGCGGACTTCGCCTATACGATGGATGGCGAGACGGCGGGCCACATTGAGGACGAAACCTTTTCGGCGGACGGTGTCGAGATCAGCATAACAGGCGTGGCGATCCATCCCGGTTTTGCCAAGGACCGTATGGAAAATGCCATCAAGATCGCCGGCGCCATCATCGACCGGCTGCCGAAGGACCTGGCGCCGGAGACGACTGAAGGCAAGCAGGGCTTTATCCATCCAGTCGGCGTGACCGGCTCGATGGAAAAGGCGTCGCTGAGCTTCATCATCCGCGATTTCACCGACGAGGGGTTGGCGGAAAAGGAGGCCTTGCTCGAAGCGATGGTGAAGGAGGTCATGGCCGGCTATCCCGGCTCGACCTATCATTTTGAGGTGACGGAACAATATCGCAACATGAAGACGGTGCTCGACCGCCATCCGGAGATTGTCGCTAACGCGCTTGAAGCCGTGCGCCGTGCCGGCATGACGCCGGTGCGCGGCAGCATTCGCGGCGGCACCGACGGCTCGCGCCTCTCCTTCATGGGGCTGCCGTGCCCGAACATTTTCGCCGGCGGCCATGCCTTCCACTCGCCGCTCGAATGGGTGAGCCGACAGGATATGGAAAAGGCCGTTCAAACGATCGTAGAACTTGCGAAGGTCTGGGAAGAGCGCGCTTAAGACGCTCTTCCTCACTGAACGACATGTCAGCCGCCATTTGCCGGAATGTCCCCGCGCAACATGACGCTGTCATAGGCGGGGCGGGGGGTCGGAATCGCTATGCGCATTCCCGGCTCGGGTCCGGCCGAAGGTTCCGGCGCGGTTACCGGCGCCGTTATCTGCATCGGTGCCGTGCTCGCCGTGGCCATGGGATCGGGAGCCGGCAGGGGAACGGGGACGGCCGAGGGTATCAGAGCCTCGAATTGCGGCGGCAGCATGCTCTCGCCAGGCACATAATTCATCGCCACCTCATAGGAAGGCAGCGGCGGCGGCGTTTGAAGCGTGCCGTTGGAGTCGCGCTTTTCGTAGAAGGCGTTGCCGCCGGCGACCGTCACATAATGCATGTTGTTATAGGGGAATTTCAGCCCTTCGGTGTGAAAGAACATCGCATCCTTCACCGCCGGATGACGCGCGCCCTTCAAGAGGATCGCATCGGCGGCGGTGGCAAGCTGCGGTTCGGCCTGCGGCTTGACTTCGCGCGTCATTACGCCGGGCGCAAACTGCTTCTCCTGGGCGACAACGCCACAGATCGACGGCGGGTAGGCGCCTGAAGTCAGCCTGTTCATGACGACGGTGCCGACGGCGAGATAACCGTCTTCGTCGGAATGCTGTGATTCGAAATACATCGCGCGCTTCAGGCAGTCGCGATCCTTGGCGGTATAATTGAAAGTCACTTTCGCCGGTTGAACCTGCGTCGTCTTGGTTTTTGCCGCCGTCGTCGCCGGCTTTGGTGTTGTGGTGCAGCCTGTAGCCGCCAGTCCTACGAATAAAATCCCGACCAGGGATTTTCCAAAGGAAATCTCCGCCCTCAACGCCAGGTGCCTCCTATTGGATTAGTCCAGCCCTTTATGATTAACGCGAAAAGTTTTACCCGGCATGTTACAAAAATACAAACAACCTGCGATCACAAAAAGCCCCGGGGACTCTCGCCATATGCGATTCCTGCGATGATCCCCGCTGCCACCCGCCGCATTATCCCTCAGGTTTGAGGGATCGCAGACAATTCAAGCCGTTACTGCGCGATGTGCGCGCCGGAAAGGCACGTGTGGCGTACTTCAAATCAGCTGTGAAAGAGCTTCCAGCGGGTCGGCTTGAAGGCGACTCGATTGCGGTCGAGCCGGTCAGCCTCGCTCGGCGGTAGCTCGATTTCGATATGCGGGCGGTCATTGCCGATATCGAGCTCGATATGGCGCGTACCGGCCACGCGCCGGCTGGAAACGCGCTGACCGGCAATGCAGTTTTCAGCTGATTCGCAGAGCCTGACATCATGCGGGCGGAAGTAGAGCTGCGCCGGTCCATCCGGCTCGCCAGCGGCATTGAGGCCGAGCGAGCGACCTTCGAAGAGGATGTCGCCGCCTGATATATCGACCTGCAGGCAGTTCGATTGACCGATGAAGCCGAAGACGAAGGGCGAGTTCGGATTATCGTAGACTTCATCGGGTGTTCCGACCTGTTCGATCGCGCCCTGGCTCATGACGACGACCCGGTCGGCAAGCTCAAGCGCCTCGTCCTGGTCGTGGGTGACGAAAACGGTGGTGTGGCCGGTGCGGTCGTGGATCTCGCGCAGCCATTTGCGCAGGTCCTTGCGCACCTGGGCATCGAGCGCACCGAAGGGTTCGTCGAGCAGAAGCACGTTCGGCTCGACGGCCATGGCGCGGGCGAGCGCCACGCGCTGGCGCTGGCCGCCGGAAAGCTGGGCGGGATAGCGTTTTTCGAGACCTGATAGCTGGACGAGTTCGAGCAGTTCAAGCGCCCGCTGGCGGATGTCTGCCTTCGCCGGACGCCGCGCACCCTTTCTGACCCTCAGGCCGAAGGAGACGTTGTCGAGCACCGTCATGTAGCGGAAGAGAGCATAATGCTGGAAGACGAAGCCGATATTGCGTTGCTGCACTGATTTCTTAGAGGCATCCTCCTCGCCGAAGAAAATCTGCCCTTCGGTCGGGCTTTCCAAGCCGGCGATCAGGCGCAGCAATGTCGTCTTGCCCGATCCCGAAGGGCCGAGCAGTGCGATCAGCTCGCCCGAGCGGATGTCGAGCGAGACATCGTGCAGCGCCGGAAAACGCTCGAATTCCTTGCGGATGTTTTGAACACGTACTTCCATTTCAGATCCTTCAGTGCCGCCGGCTGGCGGATATTTCGGCGCTGTAGCGCATTTCCAGCAGCGTCTTCAAAACAAGGGTCACGAGCGCCAGCAGAGCCAAGAGGGTGGCGACGGCAAAAGCGCCGGTGAAATTATATTCGTTGTAGAGAATTTCCACCTGCAGCGGCATGGTATTCGTCTGGCCGCGAATATGACCGGAGACGACCGACACGGCGCCGAATTCACCCATGGCGCGGGCGTTGCAGAGCAGCACGCCGTAGAGCAGACCCCACTTGATGTTCGGCAGCGTCACGTACCAGAAGGTTTGCCAGCCGCTGGCGCCGAGCGACAGGGCGGCCTCCTCGTCGGCGGTTCCCTGTTCCTGCATCAGCGGGATCAACTCGCGGGCGACGAAGGGGAAGGTGACGAACATGGTGGCGAGCACCAACCCCGGCACGGCGAACAGGATCTTGATGTCATAGGCACTGAGCCATTGGCCGAGCCAGGTATTGGCGCCGAATAGAAGCACGAAGACCAGACCTGATATGACCGGTGAAACCGAGAAAGGCAGGTCGATCAGCGTCGTCAGAAAGGCCTTGCCCTTGAACTCGAACTTGGCGATCGCCCATGCAGCGGCCACCCCGAAGGCGAGGTTGAGCGGCACGCTAATGCCGGCGACGATCAGTGTCAGGCGGATCGCCGAGAAGGTTTCGGCATCGATCAGCGCTTCGAGAAACGGGCCGGCGCCCTTGCGGAAAGCCTCGACGAAGACGGCGGCGAGCGGCAGCAGCAGGATCAGCAGCAGGAAGACGAGCGAAACGGCGATCAGGCTGTAGCGCGCGATCCGGTTTTCGGTCGTCACCGAACGCAGCTTTGCCGGTTGGACGGTCGCATCAAGCGCCATAGCCGTACCTCCGCCTGCTCCAGCTCTGGATGAGGTTGATGACCAGCAGCATGGCGAAGGAGATGATCAGCATGATCGCTGCAATGCCGGTCGCCGCCGCATAATTATATTCTTCGAGTTTGATGACAATCAGCAGTGGGGCGATCTCCGATTTGAACGGCAGGTTGCCGGCGATGAAGATGACCGAGCCGTATTCGCCGACGCCGCGGGCAAAGGCGAGCGCAAAGCCGGTGAGCACGGCCGGCGCCAATCCCGGCAGCAGCACGCGGAAAATCGTCTGCAGGCGGTTGGCGCCGAGCGTTGCCGCAGCCTCTTCCACCTCCTTGTCGATTTCCTCCATGACCGGCTGCACGGTGCGTACCACGAAGGGAAGGCCGACGAAGATCAGCGCCACGACGATGCCGGCCGGAGTAAAGGCTATCTTGATGCCAAGCGGCGTCAGGAACTGGCCTATCCAGCCGTTCGGCGCATAGAGCGTCGTCAGCGCGATGCCCGCAACGGCGGTCGGCAGCGCGAAAGGCAGATCGACCATGGCGTCGATGATGCGCTTGCCGGGGAACCGGTAACGCACAAGCACCCAGGCGAGGATGATGCCGAAGACCGCATTGACAATAGCGGCGATGAAGGCGCTGCCGAAGCTGATGCGCAGCGCGTTCAAAGTGCGCGGATCGACCGCGATCGACCAGAATTTCTCCCAGCCGAGCGCGCTCGACCGGACGGCGAGGCCCGAGAGCGGGATGAGGATCAGAAGGGTGAGCCAGGTCAATGTAAGGCCGAGCGCCATTCCGAAACCCGGAATGACGCTCGGCCGTTTGAACCGCCACCGCGTGGGGCTATGTGCTTTCATGAAGTCTATTATTGTGCCGGCTTGTAGATTTGGTCAAATACGCCGCCATCCCCGAAGAATTTCGGCTGCGCCTCTTTCCAGCCGCCGAAATCGTCGATGGTGGCAAGCGTCAGCTTCGGGAAGCGGGCGATGTCGGCCGGATCGGCGGCTTCAGGCTTGATCGGCCGGTAATAATGCTTTGCGGCGATCTTCTGGCCTTCATCGGAATAGAGGTAGTTGAGATAGCCTTCGGCGACCTTGCGCGTGCCCTTCTTGTCGACATTGCCGTCAACGACGGCGACCGGCGGGTCGGCACGGATGGAGAAGGTCGGCGTCACGATCTCGAACTGATCGGGGCCGAGCTCTTCGAGCGAGAGATAAGCTTCGTTTTCCCAGGCGAGCAGCACGTCGCCGAGGCCGCGCTGGACGAAAGTGGTCGTGGCGCCGCGTGCACCGGTATCGAGAACCGGAACGTGCTGCAGCAGCTTGCCGACATAGTCCTGCGCCTTGGCATCATCACCGCCATTCGCCTGCTTGGCCCATGCCCAGGCGGCAAGAAAATTCCAACGGGCGCCGCCCGAGGTTTTCGGATTGGGCGTGATGACCTGCACGTCATCCTTGATCAGGTCGCCCCAATCTTTGATGCCCTTCGGGTTGCCTTTGCGGACGAGGAAAACAATCGTCGAGGTGTAGGGCGTCGAATTGTTCGGGAGCTTGCTCTTCCAATCGGCCGGAATCTTGCCAGTTGCCTTGGCGATGGCGTCGATATCGCCTTCAAGGGCAAGCGTGACGACATCTGCGTCGAGGCCGTCGATGACAGAACGCGCCTGGGCGCCGGAGCCGCCATGAGAGGCTTTGATCGTAACGGTTTCACCAGTGTCCTTCTGCCACTTGGCGGCAAAGGCAGCATTGAAATCCTTGTACAATTCGCGCGTCGGGTCATAGGAAACGTTAAGCAGCGCCTGATCCGCGTATGACGGCGCAACGCTCGCGATGACGAAGCTGCCTGCCATGACCGCGGCTGCGAGGAGCCGGGTGAGCCGTATTGTCTGCATGGGAACCCTCCTGTTTCTGTCTTAACTCTATCAAGTCAGTCGTATAATGAAACGAAACATCTTCCGGTTCTGGGGGGTCGCTTAGAATGTCATTCCATTTGAGGGTCGATTTTGAAATGGACGCGCCAGAGTTGGCCGCGGCCAATCGCACTGCCGCCGCCGCCTTGCCGCAGAACCGTGTTTTTTTCGCCACAGTTCCTCCACATCAGACGCGGGCAATGCTGATTTTTGCCCATGTTTTGCCGCGATGACGCTTGCGGATTCCTATATGGCGGCGGTGCGGTCGTATCGCCGGCCGCTACGTGGGGGCATCCCTTGAAATGCGCCTCACACTCCAAACCTGTTAGGGCCATTCAAAATGAATATCAGAACTATCCTTTTTGCCTCCGTTGCCGCCCTTGCCGCGGCCTCCGGAGCACGCGCAGCCGACGCCATCGTGGCGGCGGAACCCGAGCCCGTGGAATATGTTCGCGTTTGCGACGCCTACGGTACCGGCTATTTTTATATTCCGGGAACGGAAACATGCCTTTCGATCGGCGGTTACATCCGTACCGAAGTGCGCTTCGGTGACAACATTGCCGGCGATTCCGACGTAAACTTCTGGACTCGCGGTCAGGTCACCTTCCAGGCCAAGAACGACACCGAGTACGGCACGCTTACCGGTGTCATGACGCTGCGTTACAACGTCAATAATGCCTCCGATCAGGAAGCGCTGCTGGATGAAGGCTACCTCGATATCGCCGGTTTCCGCGTCGGTAAGCTGTACAGCTGGTGGGACGACGACATGAGCGGCGAGACCGACACGCTTGCCAGCAACGAGACGACCCACAACTCGATCCGTTATCAGTACGAGAATGGTGCCTTCGCGGCCGGCCTCTCGATCGATGAGCTGGAAGAAGACTACGCCACCAAGCCGGGCGAAGGCCCGAACAACTTCGGTGTGGCAGGCCAGGTCTCCTACAAGGCCGGCGCTATCAGCGCTTACCTGCTCGCCGGTTATGACACCGACACCAGCGAAGTCGCGGTCCGCGGTATCGTCTATGCCGATATCGGCCCAGGCACGCTCGGCATTGCCGGCATTTGGGCAAGCGGCGCCAACTACTACTACGAAGAGTCCGAATGGACGATCGCAGCAGAATATGCCTTGAAGATCAACGATAAGTGGAAGATCACTCCCGGCTTCCAGTACTTCGAGAACATCGCTCTCGAAGCTGACGGCAATGGCTTCACCGGCGGAAGCGCCTACACGACCGGTGTGACGATCGACTACCAGATCGTCGAAGACCTGCGTTCGAAGCTCAGCGTGCAATATCACGATGAGGACGAAGGTGACGACGAAGTGTTCGGCTTCCTGCGCTTCCAGCGCGATTTCTAAGATCGTCTGATTGCAGCGAGTGGGGCGCGGCCTTTGGGCCGCGCCTTTTTCATGCCCGTGAATCGGCGATGAAGCCGGAATAGAATTCGTCCGCCGTCCTTGCCTTGCGTATGGCGGCCAGCAAGCCATCCGATTGCAGCCTCCGGGCAATGGCAGACAGCACGTTCAGATATTCGCCGCGGTTGTTCTCCCCGAAAAGCAGCACGAAGGCGATGTCGGTCGGGATATCGTCGATCGCCTCGAAATCCAGTGGCTGCGCGAAACGGATGAGGACGCCGCGCGGGCTCGTCATGCCCTCGATGGCGGCATGCGGAATGGCTATGCCGTTGCCGATGCCCGTGGAGCCGAGCCTCTCACGCGCTTCGAGCTCCTTCAGGATGATTTGGCTGTCGACGGAGAAGGCCCTGGCGGTCTTTTCGGCGATAATCTGCAGCGCGCGCCATTTCGTCGGTGCCGAGACGCCGATGAAAGTGTGCTCCGGCCGGATGATGTTGGGAAGGTTCATGGCATTCTCGATAAGTGTTGTCGAACACCGGGAGAGAGAGATCAGTCCGGTTCCCTGAGCCGATAGCCGACGCCGGTCTCGGTGGTGATATAGTGCGGCTGGTCGGGACTTTGCTCGACCTTTTGCCTGAGCTGCCTGATGTAGACGCGCAGATATTGCACATCGGCTGCCGGCCCCCATACCTGCTTTAAGAGAAACTGGTGTGTCAGCACCTTGCCTGCATGCTGGGCGAGCACGCGCAGGATGTCATATTCCTTCGGCGACAATTTAATCTCCTCGCCGTCAACCTTGACGATGCGCTTGACGAGGTCGACCGATAGCCCGCCAGTCTGGAAGATCGCCTTTTCGCCCTGCTGCTGCAAGCGATGGCGCAGCGCCACGCGGATGCGGGCACCAAGTTCGTTGATGCCGAAGGGCTTGGTGACGTAATCGTCGGCGCCGCTTTCCAGCGCCTTGACGATGCCTGCCTCATCGGTGCGGCTGGACAGGATGACGACGGGTATGGAATGCCCTTCGTCTCGCCATGCCTGCAGCAGGTCATGGCCCGATATGTCCGGCAGGCCGAGATCGAGCAAGATGAGGTCGGGCCTGGAGTCGGCGACCGCCTGACGCGCGCTCGAGGCATTCGGCGCCTCCTGTACTTCATAGCCTTGTGCGGTCAGGCCGACGCGGAGCAGTTTGCGTATCGGAGGCTCGTCGTCGACGACGAGGATTTTGACGGCTGAACCGGTCATTTGAGTTCATCCAGTTTCGGTATGTCGTTGGGTTTCGGCAGACGGATGGTGAAGACCGCGCCGGGGCGGCTCGCCCGGTTTCCGGCGGTGATCGTGCCGCCCATCGCCTCGATGAAGCCGCGGCAGATGGACAGGCCGAGGCCGGTGCCGGCGCGCACCTGATCGCCCTTGCGCACACGGTAGAAGGTGTCGAAGAGACGGGTGAGATCGGCCGCCGGAATGCCCGGGCCCTCGTCCGTGACTTGCAGGACGACGTTATCGGCATCGGCCCAGCCCTCGATGTGGACCACCGATCCCTCAGGGGCATATTTCGCGGCATTGTCGAGAAGGTTGAAGATCACCTGCTCGAACAGGACGGCATCAACACGCACCATCGGCAGGTCAGCGGGAAAACTCGTCTCGGCCTTGTGGTGCTCGAGGATCTTTCCGGCGCGGCGCAGCGCACTGCCGACGATATCGCCGGGATAATGCAGCGCGAAATTCGGCTCCATCGCACCGGATTCGATCTTGGTCATATCGAGAAGGTTGGCAATGAAACGGTTGAGGCGCTCGGATTCGTCGACGACGGTGGAGAGCAGATCGCTGCGATCCTCCTCCGGCATGGCGGCAAAATAATTACGCAATGTGCCGGCGGCGCCGAGGATGGCGGCAAGCGGTGTTTTCAGGTCATGCGATATTGAGGTGAGCAGGGCCGAACGCAGCCGGTCCGCTTCGGCAGCGAGCCTTGCCCGGTCGACATCGGCAACGAGCTGGACGCGTTCGATTGCGAGGGCCGCCTGGTCGGCCAGCGCGTCGAGCAGCCGCTGCTGCTCAGGCGTCAGCAGCGGCCCGTCGCGGCGGTCGCTGTCGAGGCCGATGACACCGACTGCGGTGCGGCCCGTTCTGAGGGGCACATAGAGGCGTTTGGCGCCGGGCAGGGTATCGGCGCCGCGGCCGGCGGCGTGATTGTGCTCCCAGGCCCAGCGGGCGGCGGCGATATCGGCATCGTCGAGCGTATCATCGGGCGGGTAACCGGCCTTGACGGCGATGCTGCCCTCTTCCGGCAAGAGCAACACGACGCGGACCTTCAGCATCGAGGCGAGCTGGAAGGCGGTCGCCCAGAGCACGTCGTCAAGCGTGCCGGTGCCGGCGAGCTTCTTTGAGAAAAGATAGAGATCTTCCGTCGTGCGCGCCCGCTGCCTGGCGGCGGCAGCCTGACGCTGAACGGTCGCGGTCAGGTTGCTGGCAATGATCGCGACGCCCAGAAAGAAGAATAGGGCAAGCACGCTTTCCGGATCGCTAATCGTCAGCGTGTAGCGCGGCGGCAGGAAGAAAAAGTTGAAGGACAGTGCACCGAGAATACAGCTGTAGAGCGCCGGCCGTAGCCCATGCAGGACGGCGGAGGTCAGAACCGCCATAAGGAAGACGAGTGCGAGGTTGCGCACGTCGAGCACCTGGTCGAGCACGATGCTGACAGCGAGCGCGACGGCGACATAGACGGTCGCCAGCAGATAGGCTCTGAAATCAAACTGGGGAGCGGAGGCCGCCGCCCGGACCCCGCGTGCGGTGGTGCCGTCCTTCTCATTGCCTGAAATGACATGGACGCTGATCTCGCCGGTCTTGCGGATCAGCTCGTCGGTGATCGAACGGCTCCACCAGTCGCGCCATGTCGCCGCCTTGGGAGCGCCGATGACGATGTGGGTGACGTTGTTGGCGGTGGCATGGCGGACGAGCTCTTCGGCCACTTCGCGGCCGGGAATGGTAATCGCCTCGCCGCCGAGCTGTTCCGCAAGACGCAGCGTCGCGGCAACGGTGTCGCGCTCGACTTCGGTCAGATTGACCGAACGGTTGGTCTCGACATAGACGGCGGCCCAGGGCGCACGCAGGCGCGAGGCCATGCGGGCTGCATATCGCACCAGCGAGGCGGAGCGTGGGTGATGGTCGACGGAGACGAGGACACGTTCACCTGCCGCCCATGGGCCGGAGATCGCGTGAGCCTGCATATGGGTGAGCAGCTGATCGTCGACGCGCTGGGCGGTCTTTCGCAGCGCCAGTTCTCGCAGCGCCGTCAGGTTGCCCGGGGTGAAATAGTTGGTCAGCGCCCGCTCGGCGGTGCGGGGCACGTAGACCTTGCCGTCATGCAGCCGCTTGATCAGATCGTCCGGGGTCAGATCGATGATCTCGACGTCGTCGGCAAGGTCGATGATCGAATCCGGCACCGTCTCACGCACGCGGATCCGGGTGATCTGAGAGACGACGTCGTTCAGGCTTTCGACATGCTGGATGTTGAGCGTCGTGTAGACGTCGATGCCGCGATCGAGCAATTCCTTGACATCGAGGTAGCGCTTCGGATGACGGCTGCCCTCGGCATTGGTATGGGCGAGTTCGTCGACCAGCACGAGATCGGGTCTGCGGGCGAGGATGCCGTCGAGGTCCATTTCCTCGAGCGGGCGGCCCTTATAGTCGATTTTGGCTCGGGGGATGATCTCGAAACCGGCGAGCAGCGCCTCGGTCTCCTTGCGGCCGTGGGTTTCGACGACGCCGATGACGACGTCGAGACCGTCGGCGATCTTGGCACGGCCGGAGATCAGCATTTCGTAGGTCTTGCCGACACCTGGGGCGGCGCCGAGGAAAATCTTCAGACGGCCGCGCATCTCTGCCCGGGCTCTTTCGAGAAGGGCATCGGGCGAGGGCCTGCCGGCCTGGTCGCGATTGTCGTCTGGCATGTGTGTGGTCTTTCTGCAGATGGCCACCGAGAATGCGTTACGTCCGTACCCTCATCAACTCAGTGCAGCCGAGGTGCCGGCATTGTTTGGTTCAGCTGGCGGGCCGAAATTCCTGACACAAGTGTCTTCACCGTAAGCGGTGCGTCACGCCCGCCCAACCCTCCGTCATGCTCGGCCTTGAGCCGAGCATCCACTGCCGCATCCACCGGTAGCTGCGGCATGGATCCCCGGGTCAAGCCCGAGGGATGACGGAGAGTTGGCCTTGTCGTCAAGCCGCACTAAACCTGCCAAACTTCACTCAGTCATAGAATTATCAAGGCTTTGGTTCAACGCCAGAACATTGACGGTGGGTTCGCCGAGGATGCCGAGTTCGCGGTCGTGAATGGCGCGGTCGACCAGCGCCTTGACCTTCCCCTCATCAAGGCCTCGCGCCTTGGCGACGCGCGGCACCTGGAAGTAAGCGGCCTCGGGCGAGATATGGGGATCGAGCCCGCTGCCCGAGGCGGTGACGAGGTCGGCGGGCACTTCGGCGTTCGGGTTCGCCGCCTTGGCGTCTTCATAATCGCCCTTCACGCGGTCGATCAGCTTTTGGCTGGTCGGACCGAGGTTCGAGCCGCCGGAGGCGGCGGCATTGTAGCCGTCGCCGGCGGCCGAGGGACGGCCGTGGAAATATTGGTCGCTATTGAAGGCCTGGCCGATCAGCGTCGACCCGATCACCTGGCCGTTCTTCTCGATCAAGCTGCCGTTTGCCTGAATGGGAAAGAGCGCCTGGGCAGCACCTGTCATCGCAAGCGGATAGAGAAGTCCGGTGATGGCCATGGTGGCGACGATCATCACGACTGCCGGGCGAAGTTCTTTCAACATGTTCTTGCTCCTTGACGTGTTCAGGCCAGGCCGAGGGCCGCGACGGCCATGTCGATGGCCTTGATGCCGATGAAGGGAACGATGATGCCGCCGAGGCCGTAGATCAGCAGGTTGCGCGACAAGAGCGCGCCGGCGCCGATCGGCCGGTAGCGGACACCCTTCAGCGACAGCGGGATCAGCGCGATGATGATCAGGGCGTTGAAGATGATCGCCGAGAGGATGGCACTCTGCGGCGTCGACAATCCCATGATGTTGAGGGTGCCGAGCTGCGGGTAGAAGGCCAGGAACATCGCCGGGATGATGGCGAAGTACTTGGCGATGTCGTTGGCGATCGAGAAGGTCGTCAGCGCGCCGCGCGTCATCAACAGCTGCTTGCCGATCTCGACGATCTCGATCAGCTTCGTCGGGTCCGAGTCGAGATCGACCATGTTGCCGGCCTCGCGGGCGGCGACCGTGCCGGTGTTCATGGCGACGCCGACATCGGCCTGGGCAAGCGCTGGGGCATCGTTGGTGCCGTCGCCGCACATGGCGACGAGCTTGCCCTTGGCCTGTTCGTCGCGCATCAGCGCCAGCTTCATCTCCGGCGTCGCCTGGGCGAGGAAGTCGTCGACGCCGGCCTCTGCGGCGATGGCCGCTGCCGTCAGCGGGTTGTCGCCGGTGATCATCACCGTGCGGATACCCATGCGGCGCAGTTCGGTGAAGCGTTCGCGGATGCCGCCCTTGATGACGTCCTTCAGCTGGATAATGCCGAGCAGCCTGCCGTCGCGGGCAACGGCGAGCGGCGTGCCGCCTGACTTGGCTACCTCGTCTGATATCGACTGCAGCTCGCGGACGAGCCCGCCGCTGTTCTTCGAAGGCGCGTTGCCGTTGACATAGGCAAGCACGGTATCGACGGCGCCCTTGCGGATCGAGGCGCCTTCGAGATCGACGCCGCTCATGCGGGTCTGGGCGGTGAAGGGCACGAAGCTAGCCTTGAGGCTCGCCATGTCGCGGCCACGGATCGCATATTTTTCCTTGGCGAGGACGACGATGGAGCGGCCTTCCGGCGTTTCGTCGGCAAGCGAGGCAAGCTGGGCGGCATCGGCGAGTTCCTGCTCGGAAACGCCGCGCACCGGGTGGAAGGCCGTCGCCTGGCGGTTGCCGAGGGTGATCGTGCCGGTTTTGTCGAGCAGCAGCGTGTCGACGTCGCCGGCTGCCTCGACGGCGCGGCCGGACATGGCGAGCACGTTAAAGCGGACGAGGCGGTCCATGCCGGCAATGCCGATCGCCGACAAGAGCGCGCCGATCGTCGTCGGGATCAGCGTGACAAAAAGCGCGACGAGCACAATGATCGGGATCGAGCCGCCGGCATAGATGGCAAAGCTCGGGATCGTCGCGGTGGCAAGCACGAAGATCAGCGTCATGCCAGCGAGCAGGATGTTGAGTGCGATCTCGTTCGGTGTCTTCTGGCGCTGCGCCCCTTCGACAAGCGAGATCATCCGGTCGAGGAAGGTCGAGCCGGCGGCCGCGGTGATACGCACGCGGATCCAGTCTGAGAGCACCTGGGTGCCGCCTGTCACCGCCGAACGGTCGCCGCCGGATTCGCGGATGACGGGGGCGGATTCGCCTGTGATCGCCGCTTCGTTGACGGAGGCCACGCCTTCGATGACTTCACCATCAGAGGGGATGATGTCACCGGCCTCAACGAGCACGATATCGCCGATCTTGAGGCTGGTTCCGGGCACCATGCGGTAGTCGGTGCCATTGTTGGCAGTGATGAGCTTGGCTTGGGTTTCGGTGCGTGCCTTGCGCAATGAATCCGCTTGCGCCTTGCCGCGGCCTTCGGCGACGGCCTCGGCGAAATTGGCAAAGAGCACGGTAAACCAGAGCCAAAGGTTGATCTGGAAAGAGAAGCCGAGATTGCCGTTGCCGGCGATGAGGTCGCGCAGGAAGAGGACGGTGGTCAGCACGGAAACGGTGGCCACGACAAACATGACGGGATTTCTGACAAGGGCGCGCGGGTCGAGCTTCTTGAAGGCGGCGCCAACGGCCGGAATGAGAATGCGAGAATCCATGATGCTCGCGGTCTTTGCCTGGCTCATAAGAGACTCCAGCTTTGAAAACGGGGATGGCGGTGCAACTTGTTACGGAGCGTCACGGCATCACCTCAGAAGGTCTGGCCGGCAATCATGACCAGATGCTCGACGATCGGGCCGAGGGCCAGCGCCGGGAAAAAGGTCAGGCCAGCGACGATCAGGATCGTACCGACGAGCAGACCGACAAAGAGCGGACCGTCCGTCGGGAAGGTACCTGCTGAAGCCGGAACGGCCTTTTTGGTGATCAGCGAACCTGCGATGGCAAGGGCCGGTATGATGACCAGGAAACGGCCGGCAAGCATGCCGATGCCGAGTGTGATGTTGTACCAGGGCGTATTGCCCGTGAGGCCGCCGAAGGCCGAGCCGTTATTGGCCGCGGCCGAGGTATAGGCATAGAGGATCTCGGAGAAGCCGTGCGGGCCGGCGGTGCCGATCGAGGCGACGGCGCCTGGCAAGACCGTAGCGATCGCGGTGAAAACGAGCATGGCGAGTGGCAGGCAGAGGATGGCAAGGACGGCCATCTTCATTTCCTTCGCCTCGATCTTCTTGCCGAGATATTCCGGCGTGCGGCCGACCATCAGGCCCGCGACGAAGACGGCGACGGTGATGAAGAGGAGGATGCCGTAGAAGCCGGCGCCGACACCGCCGACGATGATTTCGCCGAGCTGCATGTTGATCAGCGGGATAAGGCCGCCGAGTGCGGTGAAGCTGCCATGCATGGCATTTACCGCGCCGCAGGACGCAGCTGTGGTGATGACGGCGAATAGCGAGGACAGCACGATGCCGAAGCGGACCTCCTTGCCCTCCATGTTGCCGCCCTGCAGACCGAAAGCATGCATCAGTGGATTGCCGGCGGCTTCCGCCCAATAGGTGACGATGACGCCCGCAATGAAGAGGACACCCATGGTGGCGAGGATCGCCCAGCCCTGGCGCTGATTGCCGACCATGCGGCCGAAGACGTTGGTGAGAGCCGCTCCGATCGCGAAGATCGAGACCATCTGGATCAAATTGGAGAGTGCGTCGGGATTTTCGAAAGGATGGGCGGAATTGGCGTTGAAGAAACCGCCGCCGTTGGTGCCGAGCATCTTGATGGCAAGCTGCGAGGCGACGGGGCCGACCGCGATCGTCTGCTGTGTGCCTTCGAGCGTCGTCGCATTGACATAGGGGCCGAGCGTCTGCGGCACGCCGAGATAGACGAAGACGAGCGTCAGCACGATGCAGATCGGCAGCAGGATGTAGAGCGTGCCGCGGATCATATCCACCCAGAAATTGCCGATCGCCTTGCCGGACGACCGTGCAAAGGCACGAATGAAGGCGACGGCGATGGCCATGCCGGTTGCGGCGGAAAGGAAATTCTGCACCGTCAAACCCGCCATCTGCGTGAGGTAGGACATGGTGCTTTCGCCGCCGTAATTCTGCCAGTTGGTATTTGTGGGAAAACTGACGGCGGTATTGAAGGAAAGCTCCGGCGGGACGGCGGCCATGCCGGCCGGATTGTAGGGCAGAACGCCCTGCAGGCGCATCAGCGCGTAGAGGACGAGGACACCGAGCAGGTTGAACATCAGCATGGCGAAGGCATAGGAGGTCCAATGCTGTTCTTCTCCTTCGCTGGTGCCGGCCATGCGGTAGAGCCCGCGTTCGATTGGTACGAGGACGGGCGAGAGGAAAGTTCGCTCGCCGTTATAGACATGCGTCATGTAGCCGCCGAGCGGTTTGACGAGCAAAAGGACGATCCCGCAATAGAGCAGGATCTGAAGCCATCCGTTGAGGGTCATGGATTTAAACTTTCAATAGCCGGCTAGTTCTCGGTCGCACGTGCGCGGCCTGGAAAGCGCCGGTTTTCAGAAGCGTTCTGGGCGTAAGAGAGCGTAAGTGAGGTAAACGGTGAGAAACACGGTTACGGCGCCGCTCAGGACATAATCGAGGGTCATCGTCGTTTCTCCTTAGAGCCTGTCGCAGGTTCCGACATAGGCAAAGCACAGCGCGAAAAATAGGAACGCGGTGCCGAGCAGAATGGTATCCATCATGATCGTGACTCCTGTTGTTCTGTTGGAGTCAGACAAGACAAAGGGCCGCCGTTGGAGACTGCCTTTCATGCTTTCTGGCGTGGAGATGATCCTTGGATCTCTCGGGCACCAATATGGAGCCGGAGCGCATAAAGGTTCGAGACGGCCGAAACGGCATCAATATAAAAATCTTATAAATGCTTTCAGGCGGCTAGAGCGGAAACGAGAACCTGGCGCGATCTTGAAAATCAAGGCTCGACCCGGAACTGGTAACGGCCTTCGGCGCTGCGGCCGTCCATCGAGAGGACGCGCCAGTCGAGGGTGTAGAGGCCAGGCGCCATGGCGGGATCGAGCGGGATCTTGAAAATGGATCCGTCGGGGCCGGAGAGGAACGGCTTGCCCAGGGGAAGCGTCCTGCCTTGAGGATCGAGCAAGGTGGCGGTCGAGCGGGCAAGATCGACGGGACCGCTGAAGGTTAGCTCGACATTGGCCGGTACGAGCTCTTCTTCCTGCTGCTGTGAGGGCAGTGATGCTTGTTCCAGCGCCGCGGCCGCCTGGTTGGCGGCCAACAGCAGCGATGCGAACAGGCAGAATGACACGACCGACTTCATGATGGCTTTCCTATATTGCCGTTCCACTGGCGCCGGGAGCCGTCATGCTTCCGGCGCGCCATGCGGGCCTGCATGCTAGTAATGCTGCCGGGGGCGATTTCGATCCCGCGTCCGCAGAATGACGCGCATTGGCAGCCCCGGGTTGTCCCTCTGAAGGGCGGCGTTCCAATCGGCCACCAATCTGCGCCAGAATTTTCGGAGCGGTCTCAAGATCCTCGGGGAAAGCCGGTCTACGCGAACATTGTCGTTGTCATGCTTCATAGCTTTATCGCCCTTCTAGCCTGCCGGTGGCTGATGATTAAGACTGTACTCCGCGCTGTGCCCTTCCGGAATCATACAGAGGTCTATCGGCAGTTATCTTTCGGGCTACGCATCTGAGCATTTCGTCGCGCGGTGGGCAAAAGCTTGCGTCGGCGATTGAATTGAAGCGCCTTACCATCTTATAGTCGCCTCAACGGCACCCTCTGAATCTCCGGGGCCATCGAGAAGGAAATCGACAATGACCAAAGTCCGTGCGCTGGTGCTGGAGCGCCAGCATGAGCTTGCGCTCCGCGATATCGATCTGCCCCTGGAAACGGGACCGGGTCAGGTAAAGATCAAGATTCATACCGTCGGCGTCTGCGGTTCGGACGTTCATTATTACACCCACGGCAAGATCGGCCCCTTCGTCGTCAACGCGCCGATGGTGCTCGGCCATGAGGCGGCCGGCACGGTGGTCGAGGTGGGGGCCGGTGTCACACATCTGAAAGTAGGCGACCGTGTCTGCATGGAGCCCGGCATCCCCGATCCGAACTCCAAGGCGAGCCGGCTCGGCATGTACAATATCGATCCCGCCGTCAGCTTCTGGGCGACGCCGCCGATCCATGGGGTGCTGACGCCCGAAGTGGTGCATCCTGCCAATTACACTTTCAAGCTGCCCGACAATGTCAGCTTCGCCGAAGGCGCCATGGTCGAGCCCTTCGCGGTCGGCATGCAGGCTGCGGCCAAGGCGAATATCGCGCCCGGCGATACCGCCGTAGTGCTGGGAGCCGGGCCAATCGGCACGATGGTGGCGATTGCCGCCCTCGCCGGCGGCTGCGCCAGGGCGATCCTCGCCGATCTGGCGCAGCCGAAACTCGATATCGCCGCCCAGTACCAAGGCGTCATTCCGGTCAACATCCGCGAGAAGAACCTGGTCGAAGAAGTCGCCCGGCTGACCGACGGCTGGGGTGCGGATGTCGTCTTTGAATGCTCGGGGTCGCCCAAGGCCTGGGAGACGATCATAACGCTGCCGCGCCCGGGCGGCGTTATCGTCGCCGTCGGCCTGCCGGTCAATCCGATCGGCTTCGACGTTTCGACGGCATCCACCAAGGAAATCCGCATCGAAACGGTGTTTCGCTATGCCCATCAATATGAGCGATCGATCGCCCTGCTCGCCTCGGGCCGCGTCGATCTGAAACCGCTGATATCGGAGACGTTCAAGTTCGACGATTCGATCAAGGCGTTCGATCGCGCGGTCGAAGCCCGGCCGAACGACGTGAAGCTGCAGATCGTCATGGAATAGGGCGCTGCAGCGCTGCTATGGGTGGCCGCTGAGCTTCATTCTGCGAAAGACAAGAGCCGCGCCCGCGACTGCAGCCGCGGCTCCGAGCGCGATCAGCAGATGTCGGTGGAGGGGAAGGTGTCCCAATGTCTGCTGGATACCGTGGCCGAACAGATAACCGAGTGCGGTGAAAAGCTGCCCCCATACCAGCGCGGCTACCGCATTCAGGACAACGAATTTTGCGGTCGCGATCCGCGTCGTGCCGATGACGATCGGGCTGATCGTCCGCAAGCCGACGAGAAAACGGAACGCCAAGATGAAACCGGTCTGATATTTTTCCAGCAGCCGGGTTGCCCGGGCAAGGGCAGGTCGCTCCATCAGCCGGCGGACGGGAGCCCATTGGCCAGCATAACGGCCGGCGAAGAACCAGAACTGATCGCCGGCGAAGGAGCCTGCGACGGCCGCGAGCGACGCCGACCAATAAGAGAGCAATCCGCGGTGGGCAATCACGCCGCCAAGGAAGGCGGCCGTCTCGCCTTCGAAGGCTGCGCCCAGGAAGATCGCAAGCAGGCCATAATTCTCGATCAGCAGTTCGATGGACACGTTCCTGGCCCAGAGGTCGGAGCTAAACCGGCTTCAAATCCCCAAGCAGCGTCGGGATCAGCTCCGACACCGTCGGGTGGATCGGCACCGACCATTTCAGCGCGGGATAGGTCGTTCCCGCGTTCATCGCATCGATCAGGCCGTGGATCACCTCGTCACCCTCAATGCCCAGGATCGCGGCGCCGAGGATCTCTTTGGTCTCGGCATCGGCAATCACCTTCATGAAGCCCTTGGTCTCTCCGCGTTCATTGGCCCGGCCGACGCGGCTCATCGGCCGGGTCGAGACCATGATCCTGCGGCCGGAGGCACGCGCCTGCTTCTCCGTCATGCCGACACGGCCGAGCGGCGGGTCGATGTAGAGCGCATAGGCCGGGATGCGGCTCGAGACCTTGCGGTCGTCGCCATCGAGAAGATTGGCGGCGGCGATCTCGAAATCATTGTAGGAGGTATGCGTGAAGGCCCCGCGGCCGTTGCAGTCGCCGAGCGCGAAGATGCCCTCGACATTGGTGGCAAGCTTGTCGTCGACGGTGATATAGCCGCGCTTATCAGTAGCCACGCCGGCGGCGTCGAGACCAAGGTCGTCGGTGTTCGGTTTGCGGCCGGTGGCGATCAGCACATGGCTTGCTTCGATCTCCGCCGCGCCGGCGGTGACGCTTATTCCGCTGCCATTACGAGCGAAGGCGATGTCGGCGGCGTCGGTATAGACGTCGATGCCTTCGGAGCGGAGGATGTCGGCGATGGCGTCCGATATATCCTCGTCCTCGCGCGAGGCGAGTTTCGGGCCGTGCTCGATGACGCTGACATCGGCGCCGAAGCGGCGATACATCTGCGCAAATTCCAATCCGATATAGCTGCCGCCGATCACCGCAAGGTGCCGCGGCAGCGTGTCGAGATCGATGATCGACGTGCTGGTGAGGTAATCGACCTCGTCGATACCAGGCAGTTCGGGGATGACGGGCCGGGCGCCGACATTGAGGAAAATGCGCGGCGCCGTCAGTGTCTCCCCATTGACGCGAATGGTCTTCGCGTCTTGGAAACGGGCATGACCGTAGATCACGCTCATGCCGTCCATGCTGTCAAACCATCCGATCAGGCCGTTGCGGGCATTCATCGTCACCGTTTCGGCCCGGGCCCTCACCACCTTCATGTCGATGCCGATGTCGCCCGGGATATTGACGCCGTAGGCAGCGCCGGTTCTTGCGACATGGGCGGCGCGGGCGCTGGCGACCAGCGTCTTGGTCGGCATGCAGCCGGCATTGACGCAGGTGCCGCCGAGATATTTGCGCTCGACGAGCGCTACCTTCATGCCCTTTTCGACCATGCGGGCGGCGAGGAACGGGCCGGCCTGGCCGGCGCCGATGACGATGGCGTCGAAGCTCTTCATGATACGGCTCCCGCGATCAACACGGCGCCGACAACTGCAACGGCATCTTCAATGAGGGCGGCGGGCAGATCCTTGCCGAAGGCGGCGGCAATCCTGGCGCGGAGGGCGGCGCCGCCATAGGTGCCGACGACGGCGCCGATGACGCCGGCGATCAGCCCGCCGAAAAGCAGGCTGCTGGCTGCCCCGATCGTGGCGCCGGCAAGGGCTCCCGTGATGATGCGGGCGGCGAACTGCACCGGCACCTTGCGCGACGGCGTCGACGGCAGCTGGTCGGTGATCAGTTCGACGACGGCGAGAACCGTTAAGATCCACGGCGTCCACCGGTAGCCCATGAAGGCAAGCGGCGTCTGCGACACGTCGATCCAGCCGAGCGCCGCACCCCAGGCGACGGCAGCTGGCGCGGTCATGGCGCGAAGGCCAGCAATAATGCCGATCAGCAATGCAAGAAGCAAAAACATGCGCGATCCCCTCGTTGCCGGCCTTTGAGCCGCAGCAGGGAAGGTTGCATATTGTCAGGCGCGTGGCAATTCGCCGGCACCCGCCGATTTTCAGTTCGCAAAGGCGGCGATGCCGGTGATCGCCCGGCCAATGATCAGCGCGTGGATGTCGTGCGTGCCCTCATAGGTGTTGACCACTTCGAGGTTGACGAGATGGCGGGCGATGCCAAATTCGTCGGAGATACCGTTGCCGCCGAGCATGTCGCGGGCGGCGCGCGCGATGTCAAGCGCCTTGCCGCAGCTGTTGCGCTTGAGGATCGAGGTCAGCTCCACCGGCGGATGGCCTGCCTCCTTCATGCGGCCGAGCCGCAGGCAGCCGTGGAGGCCGAGCGCGATTTCCGCCGCCATGTCGGCGAGCTTCTTCTGGATCAGCTGGTTGGCGGCGAGCGGCCGGCCGAACTGCTTGCGCTCGAGCGTGTATTGCCGGGCTCTGGCATAACAATCCTCGGCCGCGCCAAGCGCGCCCCACGCAATGCCGAAGCGGGCGGAGTTGAGGCAGGTGAATGGGCCTTTGAGGCCGGTAACGCCGGGCAGCAGGTTCTCCTCGGGCACGAAGACCCCATCCATCACGACTTCGCCCGTTATCGAAGCACGCAAGCCTACCTTGCCGTGGATGGCAGGCGCCGAGAGCCCCTTCCAGCCCTTTTCGAGAATGAAGCCGCGGATGAGGCCATCCTCGGTCTTTGCCCAAACAACGAAGACATCGGCGATCGGCGCATTTGAGATCCAGGTCTTCGAGCCGGTGAGGCTGTAGCCGCCGTCGACCTTCTTGGCGCGCGTCACCATCGAGCCGGGGTCGGAGCCATGGTCGGGCTCGGTCAGGCCGAAGCAGCCGATCCATTCGCCTGTCGCCAGTTTCGGCAGGTATTTCAGCTTTTGTGCCTTGGAGCCGAAGGTTTCGATCGGCACCATGACCAGCGAGGACTGCACGCTCATCATCGAACGGTAGCCGCTGTCGACCCGTTCGACCTCGCGAGCGATCAGGCCGTAGGCGACATAACCGAGACCGGCGCCGCCATAATCGGGTGAAATCGTCGGGCCGAGCAGGCCGAGTTCGCCCATTTCGCGGAAGATGGCCGGGTCGGTCCTTTCATTGCGAAAGGCGTCGAGTACGCGGGGGGCGAGTTTTTGCTGCGCATAGGCATGGGCGGTATCCTGCACCATGCGCTCCTCGTTGGTCAGCTGCTCCACCAGGCGCAATGGGTCGGCCCAGTCGAAAACCTCGCGCGTATGCTGCATGGCGGCGTCTCCTCACCATTCATCAGGCTGCCTCGTCAACTGGCCATAGACCCGCCCATCGACCGCGTCAACAGAGGGCGGTTCGATGGAAAAGAAGGGGGCCACCATCTTTTCAAAAGCTGCGGCATGATCCACTTTGCCCGCGTTCGATTCTGGAATGAGGAGGCGGAAATGTCATCAAGCGATCTGTTCGTATCGGCCGAAGGCGCCGAATGGGTCACTCCGGAGCCCGGCGTCACCAGACGCATCATGACCTATCTGCCCGAGATGATGATGGTGGAAGTGGCGTTCGAAAGCGGCGCCGTGGGTGCTGCCCATTCGCACCCGCACATCCAGGCAAGCTATGTCGCAGAAGGCAGCTTCGAGGTGACGATCGATGGAAGGACCCAAGTGCTGCGGCAGGGTGGCAGTTTCATTGTGCCGCCCAATCTAGTGCATGGCGTCAAGGCACTGGAAAGGGGCCGGCTGATCGATACCTTCACGCCGCACCGGGCCGAGTTTCTCAAGTAGTCAGCTTTCGGATTCCGACCTGCGTGTGGAATTTCCGGCGACGATATAAGGCGGCACGAAGCGCGCATCTTCGCTACGCACGGCCTCGCGCAGGAAGTCGATGACGGCGCGCACGCGCGGCGCCTGTTTCAGGTCGCGATGGCAGGTGATCCAGTAGTGGCGCTTGAGGTCGATCTCCTCGGGCAGCACACGCACGAGCTCCGGATAACGGCTGGCGAAGAAATAGGGCAGGATGCAGAGACCGAGACCATTTCGGGTGGCGGTGAGCTGCGCGAAGATGCTGGAGCTCTGGAACTGCGGCTTGATGCGCGGATGCACATCGCTGAGATAATCCAGGCCGGGCGCGAAAATCATTTCCTCGATATAGCTGACGAACGGATGTTCAAGCAGATCGTCGCGGCAGGTGATGGCAGGCGCCTTTGCCAGATAGTCGCGCGAGCCGTAAATCTGCAGGTGATAGTCTGTCAGCTTCTCCGCGAAATAAGGCCCGCCTTTAGGCTCGTCGAGCACAACGGAAAGATCGGCCTCCTTGCGCGACAGCGACATGATCTGCTGGATCGTCACCAGCTCGAGCGAGAGATGCGGATGCTGGGCGGCAAACCGCGGCAGCACGGTCGCGAAAAAGAAATTGGCAAAGCCTTCCGGCGCGCTGAGGCGCACGAGGCCGCGCTGCGCCATCGAACCGTCGGCAAGGTCGGCGCGTAGCCGCTCGGTTTCCTGCTCCATCCGCTCGGCCGTCTCGATGAAGCGCGTGCCCATGGCGGTCAATACGTAACCGCGCGGATTGCGCTCGAACAATTTGACCTTGAGTGCAAATTCCAGCCGGTCGATGCGGCGTGAGACGGTGGCATGGCTGGAGCGCAGCTGGCGGGCGGCCGTCGAGAGCTGGCCGGTGCGGGCAACGGCGAGAAAAAACTGCAGATCGTCCCAGGTAAATTGTGATGAATTGCTCATCGCCATTCCCTTCGTTCAACAACCGGCAACAAATAACATGATCCACCGCGATTGAAACAATTCATTGTTTTATCTCTATTTTTACCTTCGATAAGTGGAGTCGCGGCTGACGGTTCGGATGAAGCCTTGGTCTTGATGAGCCCGATGCCTCGGCAGCGACAACTCCGTTGATTCGTCGGCGGCAGCGCTTTCAGCTTCCATGCGTGAATGCTACACGGCCGCGTTTGCATCCTGAGGAAATATTGATGAAAAAATTGGTTCGCCTGCTGCTGACGATCGCTCTCGCTTTCGTCGTGATTATTGGTTTTCGTTGGTATCGCTACGTCACCAACACCGACAGTCCCTATGACGAAGTCGGCATCACGCTCAACACGGCCATGCCTAGCCCGATCAATGCCTGGGGCTGCGCCAAACTGAAGGAAAGCTTTGGCGGCGCCTTGCCTCCCTATGGCTGCGCGGCTGACAATGGGACGCAATGGAAGTGAGGGCAGCCTGAACGCGCCGAAATCCCGCCGGGAGCCGAACGGCCGAAGGATGATTGTTCCGTTCGTCCATGCCTGCACAATCGCGCAAACTGCCCTAGTTCTAGCGCTGAGCGCTGACTCCTGGCGCTTCCTGAGCTTTGGATCGAAATCGTGCAGCTTTCTTTCTGTGCAAAAATGAACAGATACTGTTTGGAATTAGTTGTAAACCACCCGTTGCTTCAGGCGAGAATTTCCATGATCGTAGGACGAGGGGCGGTCGTTCTGAGGAGTGCGACCGGCCAAATCTGAACAGACCCGCAATCTGGCTCATCTCTGGGAGGAGAGAATATGCGTAAGAATCTCATTGCATCAGTTGCATTTCTGCTTGCGAGCAGCACGGCGGTGCTCGCGCAGAGCGCGACCGACGGCAAGGTCAAGATCGGCATCCTGAACGACCAGTCGGGCGTCTATGCCGACTTTGGCGGAAAATCTTCCGTCGAGGCTGCCAAGATGGCGGTCGAGGATTTCGGCGGCAAGGTGCTTGATGTGCCGGTCGAAATCGTCGATGCCGACCACCAGAACAAGCCGGATATTGCCTCCAACATCGCCCGCCAATGGTATGACACCGAGCAGGTGGATGCGATCATGGAATTGACGACCTCCTCCGTAGCGCTCGCTGTGCAGGCGATCGCCAAGGAGAAGAAGAAGATCGACATCGTCACCGGCGCGGCGACGACCGATCTTACCGGCAAGGCGTGCTCGCCTTACGGCTTCCACTGGGCTTACGATACGCACGCTCTGGCCGTCGGTACCGGCGGCGCGCTCGTCAAGCAGGGCGGCGACAGCTGGTTCTTCCTGACCGCCGACTATGCCTTCGGTTATTCGCTGGAGCAGCAGACCAGTGAATATGTCAAGACGAGCGGCGGCACGGTCGTCGGCGCCGTCCGCCATCCGCTGTCGAGCCAGGACTTCTCATCCTTCCTGCTGCAGGCGCAGTCATCGGGCGCCAAGGTGATCGGCCTCGCCAATGCCGGCCTCGATACCTCGAACGCCATCAAGCAGGCGGCCGAATTCGGTATTACCCAGAGCGGGCAGCATCTGGCGGCGCTGCTCTTCACGCTTGCCGAAGTCCATGGGCTCGGCCTCGAGGCGGCGCAGGGCCTGACGCTGACGGAGGGCTACTACTGGAACCGCGACGACGAAAGCCGCGCCTTCGCCAAGAAGTTCTTCGACCGCACCGGCAAGATGCCGAACATGGTCCATGCGGGTACCTATTCGGCGGTGACGCAATATTTGAAGGCGGTTCAGAAAGCCGGCACCGACGAGACGGAAGCTGTCGCCAAGCAGCTGCATGAAATGCCGGTCGACGACGTCTTCGGCCGCGGCGGCACCGTCGGCGCCAATGGCCGGATGATTCACGACATGTATCTGCTGCAGGTCAAGAAGCCGGCCGACAGCAAGGAGCCTTGGGATTACTTCAACGTTCTCGCCACCATTCCCGGCAAGGAAGCCTATATCGATCCCGCCAAGAGCGGCTGCGATCTGGTGAAGTAAGGACGATGGCGGTTTCCGCGATTGAAACTCAGGCCAAGCCGCGGGTGGTATTGTCAGCCCGCGGCCTGCGCCGCGATTTCGGCGGCTTCACGGCGGTGAAAAACGTCGATCTCGATGTGCACGACGCGAGCGTGCATGCGCTGATCGGCCCCAACGGGGCCGGCAAGACCACGGTCTTCAACCTGTTGACGAAGTTCCTGCAACCGACGGCAGGCACGATCACCCTGCTGGATACCGATATTACCGGAACGCCGCCCGACAGGGTGGCGCGCATGGGACTGGTGCGCTCCTTTCAGATCTCGGCGGTCTTCCCGCATCTCTCCGTCCTCGACAATGTGCGCGTGGCGCTACAGCGGCCGAACCATCTGTCAACGCAGTTCTGGCGGCCGCTGTCGGCACTCGACCGGCTGAACGAGCGCGCCGAGCAACTGCTTGCGAGCGTCGGCCTTTCCAAGGAGCGCGACCATTTCGCCGCCGATCTTTCCTATGGTCGCAAGCGTGTGCTTGAGATCGCCACGACGCTGGCACTCGATCCGAAGGTGCTGCTTCTCGACGAGCCGATGGCTGGCATGGGCAATGAGGATGTCGGCGTCGTCTCCGCGATCATCCGTGACGTCGCGCGTGACCGGGCGGTGCTGATGGTCGAGCACAATCTTTCCGTCGTCGCCAATATCTGCCAGCACGTCACCGTCTTGCAGCGCGGCGAGATCCTTGCCGAGGGCGACTATGCCACCGTCAGCCAGGACGAGCGCGTGCGCGAGGCCTATATGGGCACGGAGGAGCAGCACTGATGGCCGCTCTCCTCGAGGTCAAGGGCCTCAACGCCTGGTATGGCGAAAGCCACATATTGCACGGCGTCGACATGCATGTCGGCGAGGGTGAAACGATTACCATTCTCGGCCGCAACGGCGTCGGCAAGACGACGACCCTTCGCACCATCACCGGCATCGTGCGCGCCCGCAAGGGCAGGATCAGCTTTGCCGGCAGCGACCTGATACAGGTGCCGCTGCACAAGACAGCACACCGGGGCATCGGCTTCGTGCCGGAGGAGCGCGGCATCTTTTCCACGCTCACCGTCTCGGAAAACCTGCTGCTGCCGCCCGTCGTGGCGCAGGGCGGCATGACGTTGGACGAAATCTACGAGCTCTTTCCCAATCTCTACGAGCGCCGCGGCAGTCCGGGCACCAAGCTGTCCGGGGGTGAGCAGCAGATGCTGGCCATCGCGCGCATCCTGCGCACCGGCGTCAGGCTGCTCATTCTCGACGAGCCGACGGAAGGGCTTGCCCCGGTTATCGTCCAGCGGATCGGCGAGGTGCTGAAAAAACTCAAGGAGCGCGGCATGACGATCCTGCTCGTCGAGCAGAATTTCCGTTTCGCCAGCCGTATTGCCGATCGCTTCTATCTGATGGATCATGGGCAGATGGTGTCGGAATTCCCGGTAGGCGAACTGCCGCAGCGCATGGATACGCTGCACAAGGTTCTGGGAGTGTGACCAGATGACGATGATCTTCGGCATTCCCCTGCAGGCGCTGCTCGGCCAGTTGCTGATCGGCCTGATCAACGGCTCGTTTTATGCGCTGCTCAGCCTCGGCCTCGCCATCATCTTCGGCCTGCTCAGGGTGATCAATTTCGCCCACGGCGCGCAATATATGCTCGGCGCCTTCGTTGCCTATCTGCTCTTGACCTATGCCGGCATCGGCTACTGGCCGTCGCTGATCCTGGCGCCTGTTATCGTCGGTCTTGCCGGAGCGGTCATCGAGCGGCTGTTCCTGCGCCGGCTCTATGACCTGGATCCGCTCTACGGCCTGCTCTTCACCTTCGGGCTGGCGCTCTCCGTCGAGGGCACCTTCCGCTATCTCTACGGCTCATCCGGCCAGCCTTATGCGACGCCGGCTGCCCTTGCCGGCGGCGCCAATCTCGGCTTCATGTTCCTGCCGATCTATCGCGGCTGGGTGGTCGTCGTCTCGCTCGTGGTCTGCCTCGGCACATGGCTGCTGATCGAGAAGACCAAGCTCGGGGCATATCTGAGGGCAGCCACGGAGAACGCCGTGCTGGTGCAGGTCTTTGGCGTCAACGTGCCGATGCTCCTGACATTCACTTATGCGCTCGGCGCCGGTCTCGCTGCCTTTGCCGGCGTGCTGGCGGCGCCGATCTACCAAGTCTCGCCGCTGATGGGCTCGAACATGATCATCGTCGTCTTCGCCGTGGTCGTGGTCGGCGGCATGGGGTCGATCATGGGCGCGATCGTAACCGGTTACGTGCTCGGCATTGCCGAGGGCCTGACCAAGGTCTTCTATCCCGAGGCCTCCAACACGGTGATCTTTGTCATCATGGCGATCGTGCTTCTCATCAGGCCCGCGGGCCTCTTCGGCCGGGATGCTTGACATGGCTGACATCACCGAAACCATCCGAACGGAAAAGAGCCGGACCGCCCTGTCGGTGCAGGCGGGCTTCCTTCTTGCGGGACTGCTGTTCCTGTTGCTGGCGCCCTTCTTCTTCTATCCGATCTTTCTGATGAAGCTTCTCTGCTTCGCACTCTTTGCCTGCGCCTTCAATCTGCTGCTGGGCTATACCGGCCTGCTTTCCTTCGGCCATGCCACCTTCTTCGGGGGGCGGCCTATTTCACCGCCTATACGGTGAAATCCTGGGGCCTGCCGCCGGAGCTCGGCATCCTGATCGGCGTGGCGGGGGCGGCCTTTCTCGGGCTGGTCATGGGCTTCTTCGCCATCCGCCGCCAGGGCATCTATTTTGCGATGATCACGCTGGCCTTGTCGCAAATGTTCTTCTTCTTCTGCCTGCAGGCCGAGTTCACGGAGGGCGAGGACGGCATCCAGTCGGTGCCGCGTGGTCATCTCTTCGGCTTTATCGACCTGAACAACTCGACCAACATGTATTATTTCGTGCTGGCAGTGTTCCTCGTCGGCATCCTGATCATCTGGCGATTCATCAATTCGCCCTTCGGCATGATCCTGAAATCGATCCGCGAGAACGAGAATCGCGCCACTTCGCTCGGCTATTCCGTCGCACGCTACAAGCTCGGGGCCTTCGTCATGTCGGCAGCGCTGGCGGGGTTGGCCGGTGCGATGAAATCCCTGGTCTTTCAGTTCGCGACCTTGACCGACGTCGCCTGGCAGATGTCGGGCGAGGTGATCCTGATGACGCTGCTCGGCGGTATCGGCACCTTGGTCGGGCCGCTCTTCGGAGCCGGGCTGGTGGTGGCGCTGCAGAATTATCTCGCCACGTCGGAATTTCCGGTGACGATCATCACCGGCGTCGTCTTCATGATCTGCGTGCTGATCTTCCGCCGCGGCATCATCGGCGAATTCTACGCCTCGCGACTGGGTCGGAATCTGGGCTTCGTCTATCGCCGCTAACGGGCGTCCTTTGAGACAGGCGGCGGCGTCGCGACGTTCCCTCTCCCCGACTCACGGGGAAGGGAGGCGAGAAGCATCTGGAGTTTCGTGAGGGGCATGGATCGCTACGACTATATCATCATCGGGGCAGGCAGCGCCGGCTGCGTACTCGCCAACCGGCTGTCGGCCGATGGCAGAAGCCGCGTTCTGCTGCTCGAAGCCGGTGGCAGCGACAACTACCACTGGATTCATATCCCGGTCGGTTATCTCTACTGCATCAACAATCCGCGCACCGACTGGTGCTTCACCACCGCGCCGGAGGCGGGGCTGAACGGCCGGGCGCTCAGCTATCCGCGCGGCAAGGTGCTCGGCGGCTGCTCCTCGATCAACGGCATGATCTACATGCGCGGCCAGGCGCGCGACTACGACCTCTGGCGGCAGATGGGCTGCACCGGCTGGGGCTGGGATGACGTTCTGCCATTCTTCCGCAAGTCCGAGGATTTTTACCGCGGCGCCGACGAAATGCACGGGGCTGGCGGCGAATGGCGCATCGAGAAGGCCCGCGTGCGTTGGGCCGTGCTCGATGCCTTCCAGCAGGCCGCCAGGGAAGCCGGCATTCCGGAGACGGAAGATTTCAACCGCGGCAGCAATGAAGGATCCGGCTATTTCGATGTCAACCAGCGCTCCGGCATTCGCTGGAACACGTCAAAGGCCTTTCTGCGCCCGGCAATGCGGCGCTCGAACCTGACGGTCCTGACCAAGGCGCAGGTCCGGCGGCTGCTGGTGGAGGAGGGGGCAGTTGTCGGCGTCGAATTCCAGCACCAAGGCGCTGCGAAGCGCGCTTATGCGGCGAAAGAAACGGTGCTTTCGGCCGGTTCGATCGGTTCGCCGCATGTTCTCGAACTGTCGGGAATCGGCAGGGGCGAAGTACTCCGGCAGGCGGGCGTCGACGTCGTCAGCGAGGTGAAGGGGGTTGGCGAGAACCTGCAGGACCATCTGCAACTGCGCCTGGCCTACAAGGTGACGGGCGTTCCTACGCTGAACGAGAAGGCGACGAGGCTGATCGGCAAGGCCGCGATCGGGCTCGAATATCTCGTCCGCCGCTCTGGGCCGATGGCGATGGCACCGAGCCAGCTCGGCATCTTCACCCGCTCGGGCCCCGACCGCGAAACCCCGGATCTGCAATATCACGTACAGCCGGTATCGCTGGAGAAATTCGGGGATCCCGTCCACCCTTTCCCGGCGATCACCGCGAGCGTCTGCAATCTGAGGCCGGAAAGCCGCGGCTCGGTCCACTTGTCGAGCCCGGATTTTGCCGCCCAGCCGACGATCAGCCCGAAATACCTCTCGACGCAGCGCGATCGTGACATAGCTGTGCGCTCAATACGTTTGACGCGCAAGATCGTCGCCCAACCGTCCTTTGCCCGTTTCAAACCGGAGGAGTTCAAGCCAGGCCCCCTCTATCAAACGGAGGCCGATCTGGAGCGGGCGGCTGGCGATATCGGCACGACGATCTTTCATCCGGTTGGCACCTGCCGCATGGGCGTCGACAGGGACAGCGTCGTCGACCCCCGGCTGAAACTCAGGGCGCTCGGCAAGCTCAGGATCGCCGACGCTTCGGTGATGCCGTCGATCACCTCGGGCAACACCAATTCGCCGACGATCATGATCGCCGAAAAGGCAGCGGCGATGATCCTCGAAGACAACCGATAGGAGAAGACCATGGCAAGGATCGCATTCATCGGGCTCGGCAATATGGGCGGGCCGATGGCGGCCAATCTCGTCAAGGCAGGTCACGAGGTCCTCGGCTTCGATCTCGCAGCCTCCGTGCTGAAGGCGGCCGAGGCGAGCGGCGTCAAACCGGCCAGCCATGCCAGCCAGGCAGTCAAGGACGCCGAGATCGTCATATCAATGCTGCCGCAGGGCCGTCATGTGCTGACGGCCTGGACGGACATCCTGCAAACCGCGGCGCAAGATACGCTTGTCATCGATTGCTCGACCATCGATGTCGAGAGCAGCCGCAAGGCGCATGAGATGGCCAAGGCAGCAGGCTGCCAGTCGCTCGATGCGCCCGTTTCCGGCGGGACCGGCGGCGCAAGCGCGGGTACGCTGACTTTCATGGCGGGCGGCTCGGATGAGGCTTTCGCCAGGGCAAAGCCGATCCTCGAGGCGATGGGAAAGAAGATCGTCCACTGCGGCGAGGCGGGTGCGGGCCAGGCGGCGAAGATCTGCAACAATATGATCCTCGGCATCTCCATGGTCGGCGTCTGCGAGGCCTTTGTGCTGGCCGAGAGACTGGGCCTTTCGCATCAGGCGCTGTTCGACGTCGCTTCAACCTCATCAGGCCAGTGCTGGTCGATCAATACCTATTGCCCGGTGCCCGGGCCGGTGCCGACCTCGCCCGCCAATAACGGCTATAAACCGGGGTTCGCCGCGGCCCTAATGCTGAAGGATCTCAAGCTCTCACAGGAGGCGGCGCTGGAAAGCGGCGCCTCCACGCCGCTCGGCGCGGAAGCGGCCCAGCTTTATTCGCTCTTCGAAAAGCAGGGTAATGGGGGAAAGGATTTCTCAGCCATTATCGAGATGTTCCGCGAAAAGGCGTGAGCGCTACGGGCTATTCTCCCGCGCTCCGACGTGACAGCAGCCAGATCAGATAGGGGCCGCCGATCAGGGCGGCGAAGAGGCCGACCGGCACCTGATAGGGGTAGATGACGACGCGCGACAGCCAGTCCGCCGCCGTCAGCACACCGGCGCCGAAGAGAAGGCTCGCCGCAAGTTGGTGGCCCGGTGCGCGGAAGCCGGCTAGGCGCGCCAGATGCGGCGCAATCAGGCCGGTGAGGTTGAGCGGCCCGACCAGGAACGAGGCGATTGCTGTCATCAGCGCGGCGAGGATGGCGAGCACCAGGCGGCTTGCTCCGACGGGAAGGCCGACGGCGCGGCTCAAACCGGCCCCGAGCGGCAGGATCGTCAGCCAGCGGCTGAGGAAGGGTAGCGGCGCAGCCAACAGGACGAGCGAAGTGGCGGCCGTCCAGGCTTCGAAGGCGCCGGCGCGGTTGGTCGAGCCGGAAAGCCAGGTCAGCAGGATGTAGCCGCGCATATCGCCCTGGGCGAGCACCATGGTTACAACAGCCATGGCGAAGGCGCCGATGCCGACGCCGGCCAGCAGCATGCGTTCCGGCGAGAATTGCGCGCGCGCCGAAATGGCGATCATCGCGACGAAGGCTGCCAGTGCGCCGATCGCCATGGCGGCGAGCATGATGGCTGGCGAGGGGAAGCCGAAGAGGAAGAGCGCCACGGTCAGACCCGCGCCGGCGCCGGCGCTGACACCGAGGACCTCCGGGCTCGCAATCGGATTACCGGTCACGCGCTGCATGATGAAGCCTGCGGCCGCCAGCATGGCGCCAGCGCCTGCGGCGGCGGTCGTCCGCGGCAGGCGGAAGGGCAGGAGGTCGGCCAGGAGAGCGCCGGTCGCGACATGCCAGCCGTCATCGGCAGGGCCGACGGTGAGGACGAAGGCAAAGAGCAGAGCGAGCGCAATCAAGAGGATGGCAAAGGTCTGAAGCGGTTTTGCCAGCCTCTTCGAGGCTCCGGCCGGCCGGGCGGCAACGGCTGAAACGGAATGGATGCGCGGCAGCAGGAAGAGCAGCAGCGGCCCGCCGAGGAGGGCGGTCGCCGCCCCCGTCGGCACCAAATCGGTGAAGCCGGCGCCGAGGATCTGGGTGAGGCAATCCGTCAGGAAAAGCAGCCCGGCGCCGGTCAAGGGAGCCGTCATCATCAGCTTGTCCGTGCCGCGCGCCCCGGCAAGTCTTGCGATCGGCGGGGCGGCGAGGCCGAGGAAACCGATTATACCGACCTCCGACGTCACCGAAGCGGCGAGCCAGACGGCGAGAGCGACGATGGCGAGACGGGTGGAGTGCAGGGCAAGGCCGAGGCTCCGGGCGCCGCCGTCGTCGAGCGCGAGGATGCGGAGCGGCCGCACCAGCAGCAGGGCCGCGAAGAAGCCGAGGACAAGCCGGGGGGCGAGCGAGGAGACGGCGTTCCAATCCTGCTGACTGAGCGAGCCGGCGCCCCAGATATAGATCGACATGGCATATTCGCCGCGCGCCAGGATCAGCGTGACGCTGAGGGCCGAGGCGATGAGGCTGACGATCATGCCGGAAAGAGCCACGGTTACGGGATCAAACCCGCGCCGCCAGCTCAAAGCCAGAACGGCGGCGACCGCCGCGACGCCGCCGCCAAAGGCGGTCATCTCGCGAGACAATCCGATGAGCAGCGGCGAGACGCTCATAGCCGCCGTCATCGCCAGTTCCGCCCCGGAGGCGATGCCGAGCGTGGAGGCATCGGCGATCGGGTTGCGCAGCACCCGCTGCAGCAATGCGCCGGAAAGGCCGAGCGCAGCGCCGGCGATCAGAGCCAACATGGCGCGGGGCATGATGCCGTCCCAAAGTAGCACGCTGTTCAGCAGCGCTGCATCGGCGTCGCTATGTGCAATCTCGGGACGCGTCACGACGAGGAGCGCGAAGGCAGCGAGGCAAAGCGCTGCCAGTATCAGTCCGGGAACGAGCACGCTTGCGCTTCGCGCCGGGCCGGGCCGGTTAACCATTCCATGCATGCTCAAGCCCCTCCACCAGCAGATCGGCAAAGCGGCCCGCGGCCGGCAGCGCGCCATAGGGATTGACAGCGCCGAGCATCAGCACGCGCTTCTCACGCACGGCCGGCAACGCGTTCCAGAAGCTGCTGGCGGAAAGTGTGGCGATCGCATCGGCTGGATGCGGCGGGATCATGACGATCCAGGCGTCGGGCATCGATGCCAATGTCTCGATCCCGACGGGAGCAGCGGCCGAGTAGCTGGTCGCACCCTGCCACGCATTCGTCAGGCCGACGCGCTTCAGCACCTCGCCGAACATGCTGTCGGAGCCGAAGACGCGGAAATGCCTGGCATCACCGAGATTGATCGGGATGACCGGCCGCCCGTCGCCGGCGGCGAAGAGAGACCTGTAGCGGTCGAGCCTGGCTGAAAGCCCTTCGGTCAGCTCCCTGGCAGCGGAAAGCTGCAGGCGCTCGCCGATCGCAAGCGTGACCTGTTCGGCCAGCGCGAAGGGGCTTTCGCCAGGCTTGTAGATCGCGTGGCTCTCCACCGGTGCAATCAGCCGCATGCGCTCGTCCGCCCAGGCATAGAAGTTCGAGTTGAAGATTAGACTGGGCCGCGCAAGCCGCAGCACCTCGAAATTCGGCGTGCCTCGCAAGCCGAGATCAGCCACCGTCGCCGGCACTTCAGGCGTGACGGCCGCGGCGCGAAATTGCCGCAGCTCCGTTGCTGCAACGACGTTGGCGCCGGCTGCCAGCAGGGTTTCGAGCAGCGCCCAGTCGAGCGTGGCGACGCGTATGCCCTCCGCCGCCCGCGACAGCGCGGGCGCGGAAAGCGAGGCTGCCGCGCCAGCCAGAAACTGTCTGCGAGAGAAAGAAGCCATGAGCTACAAGAGATAGCTGACCGGCTCGTTTCGAACCGGATGCGGGAAGACGCCCATTCCGACGCCGAAAATCGATTGCAGCCTGTCGGCCTGCATGATCTCGGCGGGCGTGCCTTCGGCAGTGATCCGGCCGCGATTGAGCGCGATGATGGCATCGCAGTAGCGTGCGGCGAGATTGATGTCGTGCAGCACGATGACGATCGTCAGCCCGCGTTCGTGACTGAGTTCCTGCACCAGCGAAAGTACGCTTGCCTGGTGGGCAAGATCGAGCGCCGAGGTCGGCTCGTCGAGCAAGAGGCACCGTGCGTCCTGCGCGAGCATCATGGCGATCCAGGCGCGCTGGCGCTCGCCGCCGGACATGGCGGCGACGAGGCGATCGGCAAAATCCTCGAGCTCGGTGCGGACGATCGCTTCCTCGACCATTCGGCGATCGGTGGCGGTGAAGCGGCCGAGCGTGCCGTGCCAGGGGAAACGGCCGAGGGCGATCAGTTCGCGAACGCTCATCCCGTCGGTCGCCGGCGTGAATTGCGGCATATAGGCGACGTGGCGGGCAAATTCCCGGGCGCCCCAATCGCTTGCCGGCTTGCCGCCGAAGGAGACGGCGCCGGATTTCGGCGCGATCTGGCGAGCGATGATCTTCAGGAGCGTACTCTTGCCGGAACCATTCGGGCCTACCAGTCCGTAAATTCGGCCGTGCTCGAGCGTCAGGTCGATACCGGACAGGATGGATTTCGGCCCGATGGCATAGTCGATTCCCGACAGGGAAAGGAAAGGCGAAGTCATAGTCTGCTCCAGGTTCGGCGCTGCAACGGCTCGAGGAGGGCTTGCCCTCCTTTCCAGCAGGTTCCTGCAAAACTAAACTTAGATTGTCAACTTACCACTTTCTGCTGAGCTTGAATGTGACGGTGCGGGCATCGCCGTAACCGCAGACGGTCAGGCCGCCGCAGCCCTTGACATATTCCTTGTCGAAAAGGTTGGTGACGTTGAGGGCGGCGCCCCAGTTTTCCCGCTCGTATCGGATCGCCGCGTCGACGAGGGTCGCGGCGGGAACCTTCTCGGTATTCGCCTCATCGGCCCACGACCAACCCTGATGGCGCACGCCAGCGCCGAAGCTCATGCCCTCGAAGGCGCCCGTCGTCAGCGTATAGTCGACCCAGAGAGAGGCGGTCACCTTTGGGATGAGATAAGGCGAATTGCCGACGAGCGCCGGATTGGCCTCGTTCTCCGTTACTTCCATGTCCGTATAGGCAAGCGATGCGAGAATCTTCCAGTTCTCGTTGATATTGACCTTGCCTTCGAGTTCGGCGCCGCGCGAAACGACCTCGCCAAGCTGGCTCTGGGCGAAGGTCGCCGGATTGGTGACCGTATTGTTGCGTTTGGTGATGTGAAAGAATGACGCAGTCAGCGAACCGTCGACGAAGGTGGGCTCATATTTGATGCCGCTTTCGAACTGCTCTCCCTCCTCCGGCTCCAGCGCGCCCGATACACCGGTGCCGATCAGCGGATTGAAGAAAGTCGCGGCGCTGACATAGGGCGTCAGGCCGTTATCGAACTCGTAGGCAAGGCCGATACGGCCGCTGACAGCGCTGTCGTTCGATGTATAGCTCGTGCCGACGACTGCGTCGGCATCGGTGTCGACATAGTCGTATCGGCCGTTCAGCGTCAACAGCCAGCCGTCACCGAAGTGGATCTGATCCTGCGCATATATGCCGAGTTGCTTCTGCGTGACGACCTGATCGATGGCGACGTCATTTGTCGGCTGAATGGCGCCGTAAATCGGATCGGTGGCGCTGATCGGCGTCGCGGTTGTCGGCCATGTCGGCCATTTCTGAACATGGTCGAGGCGGTAATATTTGTAGTCGAGGCCGACAAGCATGCTGTGCGTGGCGCCGCCGAGTTCCGCTTCTCCTTCAAGCCGATTGTCGATACCGAAGGAATCGACGGCTGAGCGGCCTTCGAAGCCGATGCGGGCCAACTGATAGTCAGGGCCTGTCGGTATGCCGCCGACCCAGCCGTTCAGATAGGGGCCGATTTCATGCTTATCGAGGTGACCGTAGCGCAAGTTCTGCGAGAAGTTGATGCCATTGTCGAATTCATGCTCGAATTCGTAGCCGATCATCTTCTGCACATAGCTGCCGTCATCGATGCCGGGCTCGCCATAGAAGGCGTCGCGGTCGATCTTGCCGAAAGGCGCGTCCTCGACGGTGCCGACATAGGGGAAGAAGCCATTGCCCGTATGCACCTGATCGAGTCCGGCTAGATAACCCCAGGCGGTGAAGCTCGTGCTGTCATCCGGCGAAATGGTGAGCTGCGGCATGATGAAGCCGCGGAAGTCCTCGGAAAAGTCCGAATAATTATCGCCGCCTGCGATCTTGCCGGTGATGCGATAGCTCATCGTTCCGCTGGAACCGACCTTGTCGGAGACGTCGAAGCCGGTGAAGGCATTGCCGTTGCTGTTGATGCCGATGTCCGTATAGAAGAGCGGCTCGTCGAGCGGGCGCTTGCGGACGAGATTGACGATGCCGCCGGGGTTGGCTCCGCCGTAGAGTACGGAGGCCGGACCCTTCAGCACCTCGACGCGCTCCAGCATGAAAGGATCGAGCTGAAAGCCGCCGAAGCCGTAGCTGAAGAGCGTCAGATTGTCGAAGAAGACGCCGGTCTGCGTCGCGTTGAAGCCGCGAATGTAGAACCAATCCGTATCGCCGTCGCCGCCATAGGGCTGCGCGGTCACCCCGGGCGTATAAAGCAGCACTTCGTCGATCTTATTGGTGATGCCACGGTCATCCATTTCGTCGGTGCCGATGACGGAGACGGATTGCGGGATTTCGTTGAGGGGGGTGTCGCTCTTCGAGCCGGTGGAGGAGTTCTTGGCGACATACCCCTTAACCGGGCTGGTCGCTGTATCGCTGCCGCCCTGAATGACGATCGGCGCGAGCTCGGTCGACGTCGCATCCTGCGCCGCGGCGGAGCCTGCTATCAGGCCGGCGATCGCCACGCCCGCCAATAGATTTGCCTTGAAAATGGGACCCCTGGTCTGCCCATGCATGTCTTCTATACCCCACTCGCGCCGCGGCAATGACGCGCGGCGAAGAACCTTGAATAAGATGAGTGCTTAACTCAGTTTTAACGGAACGGCTTGTCTCGATCGGGGAAAATTGAACGTTTTTGGGCAATTCTCCGCAGTGTAAAGAATTGCTCAGTGAGCGTTGCTGTCAGGCAAGTTGAGCCTTCTTCCAGCTCGCCGGGGTGGTGCCGACATGTTTGCGAAAGACGCGGGTAAAATGCGCCTGATCGGCAAAGCCGGTTTCGGCGGCGATCGCCGTCAATGCATAGTCGCTCTCGACAAGCAGGCGCTTGGCCCTAGCGAGTCTGGCATTGGTCTGCCACTGGTGAGGCGCGATTCCGGTCGAGGCCTTGAAGGCATGGCTGAAATGCGATTGCGACAGCCCGGTCAGGCCGGCGAGCTCTTCGAGGCGGATATTGCGCAGGCAATTTTCCTCGATGAAGTCTGTGGCGCGGCGAAGCTGCCAAGAGGCCAACTTGCTGCGCTTGCGCGGAACGGCTTTGGAAAGCTTCAGCACGTCGATGATCAAAGCCAGAGCCAGGCCGTCGCCATAGAGATCGTGCAGCGGCTCCGGATTGAGGCATTCGGCAGCGACCAGCTGCGCCAGCGCCAGCACTCGCTCATCGGAAAAAAGAAGCCGTGGGCTTTCCAGGCGGCGCGGATCGATCTTCTCCGTCAGCCTGCGGCTGATCGTGTCGGCGTCGAAATGAAGGTCCAGGTGGCGCACCGCGTGCACGTCGGTCAGATCGGCCCAGACTTCCATGCCGGCCGGTACATAGGAGATCGGCCGTTTTTCCGTGTCCTGAACAGCGCCTTCCACCCTTGGCGACAGCTTGATGCGCGAATTGCCCGGCCCTCGCTTATCGAGCATGATGAAGAGCCGCGGATCCCGCGAGACATAATAGCCGCCGGCATAAGAGGCGCATTCGACGTCCCAAACATCGGCGACGATGCCGTTCCACAGGCGGCGATGCACGCCGCCAATAACGGAAAAGCCCTGGATCTTGTTCTGCATCCGTGGTTGAAACGTCATTCTCATTTCCCCTCCGACCACGCGCCGGAAGTAAACCTTCTTGAAAATATCAAGTTTATTACATCAGTCGGAAGCGCGTGACAACGTTCAATCCGGCAGCAGAGCCAAGATGAAAGCCGGCCTTGAGATCAGACTTTTACGACCGAAAAGCGTAGCCTGTTCTCGGCGAGAAGGATGTCGACTTCGCCCGGCTCGCTCAGTTCGATCGCGCCGCTCAAAGTGCCTGTCGTGATCAGGGCACCCGCCTTCAACGATGTTTGAGGCCGCAGCCCATCATTGGCGTATTCAACGAGCCAGGTAAGAACGTCGCCTTTCGGATGCTGCGCCGGGCCATCATAGATCGTGCGGCCGGCATGGGTGACCTTAAGCGGTGAGCCGGCGGCGGTGTCGACGGCGCTATTGTCCAGCTTCGGGCCGAGCACGTAGCCGCTGTTGCCGAGGCGGTCGGCGAGGAACAGCAGAAAGGAAACGCTGCCGCTTTCCTTGATCGCGCTCACCAACAATTCGGCGCCGAGATGGACGGTTGAGATCGCCTCGGTCACCTCCGCGCGGCTGTAAGGGCTGTCCGAGCGGACCGGCAGGTCCTTGCCGAGGCGCACGGCGATTTCTGTCTCGAACTTCAGCCCCGGATACCACGGGAGATCAGCGCCTGAGATGGCTTCGACATAGGGATGCAGCGGAGCTGTGACGGCCTGGCCCTGCGGCGATACCGTCACCTTCCACGCATTGCCGGACACGCCATCGGCCGCGGCCAGCAAATTCTGCGCCTCCATCGCCTGTTGAAGATCCCCCGGCAATGCGAAGGTGCTTGTTGCCTCCTGCCGGACGGCTTGGTGGAGGCTGTGAAGCCTGGCGGCCAGGGCACCCGGGTCGAATATCTCTGCCATGCTGTTCTCCTCGAATGATTTTCGAGGTGCACAGTAACGGCGAGGCCGGAGCGAACAAGTGCCGTTTCGGGAAAAGCCCCTATTCCATTGCCTTGTACCAAAGACCGCGATAGCCTCTCAGGCCGGGGATATCGATCGGTGCAAAGTGCCTCTGCGCACCGGGCACCGGCCGGATGCCGGCAAGCAGTGCGGCACCCTGGCTGGTCCCGGTTGTGCCGGGGAGGGCCATGACCTCGCGGCCCGCAAGCCCGGCAAGGAGTTTCAGATAGGGCTCGTTCAGCGCAAAAGGCCCTTCGACGACAATAGGGCCCTTGGCGCCGATCAATCCGAGGCAAGCATCCGTCATCAGCGCCAGATAGAGGCAGGCTGCGGCATGGCGCGCCTCCCGGCCTGCTCCTTCCATGCCGATCCAACGGCATGACTTTCCCGGAAAGGGTCCGGAGCCCGGGGCGACGTTGGGCAGCAGCATCATATCCTTGCTAAGCACCGCACCGATGGCTGCCCATGCGGCTTCGTCGTCCACCGGACCGATCTCGGCGGAAAGAATCTCGAATTCCCGCCCGCCCATGAAACGCGATGAGGGAACGGCGCGGCCATAGGCGTCGACATTGGCAAGCGTGTCGCGGCTCGGATCAAGATGATCGAGATCGCCGCCGACGCCGAAATTGATCACCCAGGTGCCTGTGGAGACGACGGCGAAGGGCGCCTCGCGACGGACCAGATGCGGCAGCAGCGATGCGTTGGAATCGTGGATGCCGCAATAAACCGGCACGGGCGCGGAAAGGCCGAGCCCGGCGGCGATTGCGGGCAGAACAGGGCCGAGCGCATCGAAGGCTGAGCGGATCGGCGCCATCTGCGCGCGGATGCCGAGCCGGTCGACGAGCGAAGAGTAGGTGCCGCTTTTCGGGTTCCAGAGATCGGTATGGCAGCCGAGCGACGTCAGTTCATTGGCGGCCACGCCGGTCAATCGCGCCGCCCAATATTGGGCATAGGTGAGAACGGTCTCGACCGCGGCAAACTGCTCCGGAAAGACGCTCTTCTGATAGTGCAGCTGCGCGCCGAGATTGAGGCCCATCGGCAGGCGCGGCGAGAAGGTTTCCGCGAAGGAGGGGCGCAACGCCGTATACGCATCGCGGATTGCCTCCGGATATTCGTGCTCGTAATCGATCACGGGCATGGCGAGCGCGCCATTCCGGTCGAGCAGTGCGGCTGCGGCGCCATGCGTCGTGATCGAAATGGCGTCGAAGCCGGGGTCCCGCGCCAGGCTCTTCAGCGCATCGAGAGCGAAGGCCCAGAGCGCCTCTATGTCGTAATGCGGATAGGGGCCGGTTTTAACCGCAATGTTCGGCCGCTTCAGAACTGCGGCTTCGGCGCCGGTTCCGCTGTCGAGGACGACGACTTTGGCATTGGTCTTGCCGATGTCGAGAACGGCGATGCGGCCGAAGGAACTGGCGGTCATGGCATATGAAAGACGGTGACGAGGTCACTCTGAACTGGCGAATTATCCGGATTGGTGGCCATGATGTCGGCCATATAGGCCCACCATTTCTTCATCACCGGATGCTCCGGCAGGCTCGCCATCGTGTGGTCATTCGGCCGCGTCAGAACGCCGAAGAGCGTATTGGTCTCGCGGTCGAGATGGATGGAATAGTCGCTGGCGCCCGACTGGTGCAGGAGATCGACCAGTTCCGGCCAGATCTCGTCGTGGCGCTTGCGATATTCGGCTTCCATGCCGGGATTGAGCTGCATCTTGAAGGCGTGTTTTTCCAGGGTCATCGGGAGCTCATGAGCTTGATGCGGCGGGCCACAATCGGGATGGCAATGGTGATGATGAGAAGCAGGCCGATGAAGATCGACATGACGATGCCCGGCACGTTCAAGAGACCGAGTCCGAAGGTGACGAGGCCCATGACGAAGGCGGCGATGACGACGCCGCCGATGGTGCCGGAGCCGCCGAGGATCGAGATGCCGCCGAGAACGACCATGGTGACAACTTCGAGTTCCCAGCCTTGGGCGATCGAAGGCCGGGTCGAGCCGAGGCGAGAGGTCAGGCAGACGGCGGCAATGCCGCTCATGACGCCGGTCAGCAGGAAGAGAATGAATTTGACGCGCTCGACCGGGATGCCGGAGAAGCGGGCGGCGAAATCATTATTGCCGATCGCATAGACCTGACGGCCGAAATTCGTCGCATGCAGCAGGATGGCGAAAAGGATCGCCAGCACGATGAAGAGTACAAATTCGAACGAGAACACCCAGACGACATAACCCTGACCGAAATAGGCGAAGTCGGCGGGATATTTGCCGTAAGCCTGGTCGCCGAGCACGATGTAGGAAATGCCGCGGAACAGGCTCATCGTGCCAATGGTGACGACGATCGACGGCAGCTTCAGCACCGATACCAGCAGACCGTTGAAGATGCCGCAGGCAAGGCCGGTGCCGATGCCGATCAGCACCAGGCCCGGCGCACCGATGCCGGCCTGCGCCGCCGCGCCCATCGCCGTCGAGGCAAGCGCGATGATGGCGGCGACCGAAAGGTCGATCTCGCCTGATATGACGAGCAGCGCCATGGCGAAGGCGATCATCGCCTTTTCGGTGAAGTTGAAGGTGGCGTCCGACAGGTTCCAGGCATCGAGGAAATAGGGCGAGGCCAGGGAGTTGAAGATGAAGATCAGGACCGCGACACCGAAGAGCAGCACTTCCCAACTTGCGACGATGCGGCGGAAGGGCGTGCCGAGGCGGTCGGGAATGACGCGCTTTTCGCGCTTGGACAGGGTGCTCATGCTGCGGCCTCCGTTCTGATTTCGGCTGCGGCGCGGTCGCGCAGGATGATGCGCCCCCGGTTGCGCTCACGCCGGGCGTTGAAGGCGACGGCGAGAATGATGACGGTTCCGGAGATCGCCATCTGCGTAAAGGGTGAAATGCCGATCACCGGCAAAGCGTTCTTGATGACGCCGAGGAAGAGCGCGCCGAGCACCGTGCCGGCGACCGAGCCGACGCCGCCGGCAATAGAAATGCCGCCGATGACGCAGGCCGCGACGCTGTCGAGCTCGAAGCCGTTGGCGATATCGACATAGGCGACGGCGTAACGCGATACCCAGAGATAGCTGGAAAGGCCGGCAAGAGCGCCCGACAGCACGAAAGCAAGGAATTTCGTGCGGCCGGTATCGATGCCCGCATAGACGGCAGCCGTCGGATTGCCGCCGGTCGCATAGGCCGAGCGGCCGAACTGGCTGTAGCGCAGCAGCATGTACATCAGCGCGACGATGATAATCGCAACCCAGCTCAGCACCGGAAGGCCGAGGATAGGCGTGCGGGGGACGGAGAGGAAGGTCGGCGTCATCTGGTGGGCGTTCACCCAGGCGCCGCCCGACAGCACGAAAGCCATGCCGCGATAGATGGTGAGTGTGCCGAGGGTGACGACGATCGGCGGGATTTCAAGGCGCCAGACGAGGAAACCGTTGATGCTGCCGAGAGCCGCGCCGATCAGGACCGCGGCAAGGATTAGCACGATCAATGGCAGGCCCGGAAATGCGGCATTCATCATCGCAATCGCCATGCCGGTAAAGGCAAGGTTGGCGGCCACCGAAAGATCGATCGATTTCGTCAGAATGACCGTCATCTGGGCAAGCGCCAGAATGATGAGGATCGCCGTGTCGTTGAAGATGCCGGCGAGATTGTCCGGCGTGGCGAAATCGGCGGCCCGCGTCGAGAAGACGGCAATCATCACGACGATGATGGCAAAGAGCAGGGTTTCACGCTTTCTAATCAGTCTGGCCATGCCCATCACCTCATGCATTTCCGGTCGCCGCGCGCACCAGCGCTTCCGGCGAAAGCTGATCGCGCTCGAACAGCCCGGCCGACAGGCCTTCCTTCATGACCAGCACACGGTCCGACATGCCGATGATCTCAGGCAGTTCGGAAGAGATCATGATGATAGAAAGGCCCTCTGCGGCAAGCTCGCTGATGAAGCCATGCACGGCGGCCTTCGAGCCGATGTCGATGCCCTTGGTCGGCTCATCGAGGATAATGACCTTGGGCATGGTGGCGAGCCACTTGCCGATGACCACCTTCTGCTGGTTGCCGCCCGATAGCGTGCCGACCGGCACGGAGAGCGCGGCGGCGCGCAGATCCAGCCGCTCGGCATATTTGCGGGCGAGCGCGAATTCTTCCGCTGCCTGCAGAAAGCCCTTGCGCGAGGTGCGCGCCAGCGACGGCAACGTCATGTTCTGATAGATCGGCATCGGCAGCGCCAGGCCGTGGCGGCCGCGTTCTTCCGGCACGTAGACGATGCCGGCCTTGATGGCATCATGCGGCGAATGGATCGAAATTTCCCGGCCCTCAAGCGTCAGCCTGCCGGAGAGCGGCTTGGTAATGCCGAACAGCGATTGCGCGAGCTCCGAACGTCCGGCGCCGATCAGGCCGTAAATGCCGAGAATCTCGCCCTTGCGCAGCGTCAAAGAGATATCGCGGAATTCGGTGCGGTGGCTGTATTTTCCGACTTCAAGCACCGGGCCGCCGATGGCGACCTCGATCTTCGGAAAGACGTTCTCGACGTCGCGGCCGACCATCATGCGGACGATCTCGTCCTGCGGCGTTTCCTTGAGCTTGCCCCGACCGACGGCGCGGCCGTCACGGAAGACGACGAAATCGTCGGCGATTTCGTAAAGCTCATCGAACTTGTGGCTGATGAAGAGGATCGCCTTTCCCTGTTCCTTCAGGCCCCGGACGATGCGGAAGAGATCGTCGATCTCCTTGCGGGAAAGGGCGGCCGTTGGCTCGTCCATGATGACGATGCGGGCCTCGATCGACAAAGCGCGCGCAATCGCCACCAGATGGCGTTGCGCGATCGACAGGTCCTTCAGCCGGATGGTGGGATCGATATTGCTTTCGAGCGCGGTCAACAGCGCCTTCGAGCGGCTGTTCATCGTCTGCCAGTCGATGGTGCGCAAGCGGGTGCGCGGGGCGTGGCCGAGGAAGATGTTCTCGGCGACCGTCAGTTCGTCGAAAAGTACGGTTTCCTGGTGGATGGCGGTAACTCCGGCATCGATGGCAGCCTGGGCGCTGGCAAAGCTCGTCGGCTGACCATCGACGAGGATCTCGCCTTCGTTCGGTCTGTAGATACCGGTCAGGATCTTGACCAGGGTGGATTTGCCGGCGCCGTTTTCGCCGATCAGCGCCGTCACCGTGCCCGGGTGAAGCGCGATGCTGACATTGTCGAGCGCCTTCACCCCGGGAAAGATCTGCGAGATGCCGCGCATTTCCAGAATGGCGGGCGCATCGCCGGTATTGCTGTCCGTGATGGGTTGTTGAAAGGCGGCGTTCATCAGATTTCTACCAGTGTCGAATGGGAATCCCGGCGGCCGCGCAGCCGCCGGGCTCTTTTTGTGCTCCAGATCAAAAGACCTTGGAGAACTGGTCGATGTTCGAGGCATTATAGACGAAGGGATCGGCCATGGCGGCTTCGCCGTTTTCGCCGACCTTGATCTTACCCATGCGGCCGGCTTCGATTTCGCTGCCCGGCTTGCCATCGGTTTCGCCCTTGACGAGGCGATAGGCGATCTGGGTTGCGGAGTAACCGAGGTCGATCGGGTTCCAGATGGCGAATTCCTTCGTGGCGCCCGACTTGATCGCGCCGGCCATTTCCGACGGCAGGCCGAGACCGGTGACGTAGACCTTGCCGACAAGGCCCTTGTCCTCGACGACCTTGGAGGCGGCCAGAACGCCGACGGTCGTCGGAGCGACGATGACCTTGACGTTCGGGTTCGACTTCAGCAAGCCTTCGGCTTCGCGATAGGACTTATCGGAGAGGTCGTCGCCGTAGACCGTGGTGACGAGGTTGAGGCCCGGAAAGTCTTTGAGCTGCTTCTTCATCTGGTCGATCCAGATGTTCTGGTTGGTCGAGGTTGTAGTCGCCGAAAGGATGGCGAAGTCGCCCTTGCCGCCTTCGAGGTGATTCTTGGCGAGCGTCAGGCACATCTTGCCGATCAGCTCGTTGGAGGACGGGTTGAGCTGCAGGATGCGGCCTTCGGGTGCCACGCCGGAGTCCCAGGAGATCACCTTGATGCCGCGCTGGGTGGCCTTCTTCAGGGCCGGAACGAGCGCGTCGGGATCGTTGGCCGAAACGGCGATGGCATCAACGCCCTGGGCAATTAGCGAGTTGATGACTTCGATCTGGCCTTCGGCCGTCGTAGACGTCGGACCGGTATAGATCACCTCCACGCCGCCGAGTTCCTTGGCGGCTTCCTGTGCGCCCTTGTTGGCGGCGTCGAAGAAGCCGTTGCCGAGCGACTTGACGACGAGGCCGATCTTGATGTCCTTGGCGCTTGCGGTGCCGGCCATCATGGCGACCGCGAGCGCTACGCCGAGCGCAAGTGTCTTTGCGAGTTTCATGTCACTTTCCTCCCGTTAAGATTAGACTTCCACACCTCGGCGGCGCCTCAGGCGACCGACGAGGAATCCTCCTTCACAAGCTGGGCCACCGGGCTGGCGACGATGAGCCGGACGCCGGCATTCTCGACCATGCGAGCCGCCTCTTCCGAGATGCCGTCATCGGTGATGACCACAGAAACGCGGTCGAGCGCGCAGAGAATGAGGCTCGACCGGCGATTGAATTTGCTTGAATCGACCATGACCACCAGTTCGTCGGCCTGGTGCATCAGCTTCTGCTCGCTCTGGATTATGAGGGCATCCGCCTCCATGATGCCGAGCGGGCCGACGCCCTGCGCACCGATGAACATGCGTCGCGCATAAAAGTTGCGGATCGCATCATTGTCGAAAGGCGACAGGATGAGACTCTGCTCGCGATAGATCGCGCCGCCGGGCACCGTCACCGTATTCTTCGAATGCTTCACCAGATGTTCGGCGATGGCGAAAGAATTGGTCATGACCTGCATGCGATGGCCGGCCATATAATGCACCATCTGGAAGGTCGTCGTGCCGCCATTGATGATGATGGCGTCGCCGGCCTCGCAGAGATCGACCGCGGCGCGCGCAATTGCACGCTTTTTATCGATATTGACCGATTCTGAAACCCGGAAGGGTCGGCCAGCCAGGTTGCCGAGCTGCGGCGGATGCACCGCTTCGGCGCCGCCGCGGACGCGGCGGATCTTGCCCTGCACGTGAAGAGCCGCAATATCACGCCGGATTGTCGCCTCGGAAGCTTCCGTCAGCTCGGAAATATCCTGGATCGTGACAACGGACTTTTCCTGAACGGCGCTTAAGATGATGCGATGACGTTCGCGTTCGTGCATTGGGCCCCTCCTCTTGTCATATTTATTTCTTATCCATTAAAAGCTGTCAATCACAAACGATCATAAATTTTCATACTGCGCTGCACAATAATCGAATTTGATCGTTTTCGATTGACAAACTCCGTTTTGATGAGCGATACCGGTCGACGAAAAGGGCGCGAACCCTCGCGACCCGATGACGATTTCATGGGAGGATGATATGGCGGCGAACGTCCGGCTTCTGGAAAACCGGTGGGATGATGGTTACGCGGCAGGTCTCGACGAACCGGGCAAGCTGCTCTATCGCTCCAATCTGCTCGGCGCCGACAAGCGCATTACCAATTACGGCGGCGGCAACACTTCGGCCAAGGTGATGGAAACCGATCCGCTGACGGGCGAGAAAGTCAAGGTTCTCTGGGTCAAGGGCTCGGGCGGCGATGTCGGCACCATCAAGCTCGACGGTTTCGCGACGCTCTACCAGGACAAGCTGGAAGCGCTGAAGGGCATCTACAAGGGTGTCGCGGACGAGGACCGCATGGTCGGTTTCCTGCCGCACTGCACCTTCAACCTGAACGCTCGCGCCGCCTCGATCGACACGCCGCTGCACGGTTTCGTGCCTTTCACCCATGTCGACCACATGCATCCCGATGCGATCATCGCGATCGCCGCGTCGAAGAATTCCCGGGAACTGACGAAACGGATATTCGGCGACGAGATCGGCTGGCTGCCATGGCGCCGTCCGGGCTTCCAGCTCGGCCTCGATCTCGAAGCCTTCGTCAAGGCCAACCCCAACGCCAAGGGCGTCGTGCTCGAAAGTCACGGCCTCTTCACCTGGGCAAACGACGCCAAGGCTTGCTACGAGCTGACGCTCGATATCATCAATAAGGCGATCGAATGGTTCGCTGGCCAGACCGAGGGCAAGACGATTTTCGGCGGCGCGGCCGTTCAGAACCTGCCGGTTGCCGAACGCCGCGCCATCGCCGCCCGGCTGATGCCCGAGATTCGCGGCCGTATCGGCAAGCAGGAGCGCAAACTCGGCCATTTCGACGATCAGGATGCGGTTCTGGAATTCGTCAATTCCAACAACCTGCGCCCGCTCGGCGCGCTCGGCACCAGCTGCCCGGACCACTTCCTGCGCACCAAGATCCGTCCGCTGATCGTCGAATTCGATCCCGCCAAGCCGGATGTCGATGCGATCGTTGCCGGTCTCGACAAGGCGCTGGAAGATTACCGCGCCGACTACGCCCGCTATTATAACGACTGCAAGCATGACAATTCGCCCGCCATGCGCGACGCCAATCCCGTCATCTTCCTTGTTCCCGGCGTCGGCATGCTGTCCTTTGCTCGCGACAAGGCGACTGCCCGTATCGCCAGCGAATTCTACGTCAATGCCATCAACGTCATGCGCGGCGCCTCGACGGTCTCGGAATATCAGGGCCTGCCGGAGCAGGAAGCCTTCGATATCGAATATTGGCTGCTCGAAGAGGCCAAGCTGCAGCGCATGCCGAAGCCGAAGAGCCTTGCCGGCAAGGTCGCCTTTGTCACCGGTGGCGCCGGCGGCATCGGCCGGGCGACGGCCGCGCGCCTGGTCGGGGAAGGCGCTTGCGTGGTGCTTGCCGATATCGATCAGGCAGCGCTTGAATCGACCGAATCCGAATTCGTGAAGAAGTACGGCGCGGACGCCGTGCGCACGGCGAAGCTCGACGTCACCAAGGAAGACGCCGTTATCGCCTCCTTCGCCGAATCCTGCGTCGAATTCGGCGGCGTCGATATCCTCGTCTCGAATGCAGGTATTGCCTCCTCGGCGCCGATCGAAACGACCGAGCTGTCGACGTGGAACCGCAACATCGACATTCTGGCGACCGGTTATTTCCTAGTCTCGCGTGAAGCTTTCCGCCTGTTCCGTCGTCAGGCGCTCGGCGGCAACGTCGTCTTCATCGCATCGAAGAACGGTCTCGCCGCGTCACCGAACGCTTCCGCCTATTGCACGGCGAAGGCCGCAGAAATCCATCTCGCCCGTTGCCTGGCGCTGGAAGGAGCCGATGTCGGCATCCGTGTCAACACGGTCAACCCGGATGCCGTTCTGCGCGGTTCCAAGATATGGAGCGGCGAGTGGCGCGAACAGCGTGCGGCCTCCTCGAAGATCGAGGTCGACGAGCTGGAGGAACATTACCGCAAGCGGTCGATGCTGAAGCTCAACGTGTTCCCGGAAGATATTGCCGAGGCGGTATATTTCCTGGCGTCTGATCTTTCGGCCAAATCGACCGGCAATATCATCAATGTCGATGCCGGCAATGTCCAGAGCTTCACGCGCTAGAGCAGTTCAGCAATAGTGCAGCGGTTTTGCGTCAAAGCAAACGGGCAGCTACTTCCTCAGGATCACCCATATTGCGTGGATGATCCCAGGCACATAGCCGCAAAGCGTCAGCAATATGTTGAGCCAGAAATGCAGGCCGATCCCGACCTGCAGAAATACGCCAAGGGGCGGCAGGATGATCGCAAGAAGAATGCGGACGACGTCCATCGTAGCTCCTGAGTTTTGAAGACATGTAAGAGTTAGAACGCAAACCACCGTTCTGTGGTTCGCGACGTGGGAGGAAACAATGGCTGAATTCAGGATTGCGCCGGATCTGGTGGCGACGGAAAATGAAAAACGGACAGCGGCGCTGAAAGCCGATTACGAAGCACTGGGTGCGACGCTTGCGCGCCGCGGCGTCGATATCGAAACTGTCACCGGCAAGGTGGCTGAGTTCTTCGTCGCGGTTCCTTCCTGGGGCGTGGGGACTGGAGGCACGCGCTTTGCCCGCTTTCCCGGCACCGGAGAACCGCGCGGCATCTTCGACAAGCTCGACGATTGCGCCGTCATCAATCAGTTGACCCAGGCAACGCCGAATGTCTCTCTGCATATTCCCTGGGACAAGGCGGATGCACGAGAGTTGAAGGCCAAGGGCGATGCGCTCGGCCTCGGCTTCGACGCAATGAATTCGAACACCTTTTCCGACGCGCCGGGCAAGGCCCATTCCTACAAATACGGCTCGCTCAGTCACACCGATGCGGCAACCAGGGCACAGGCGGTCGAGCACAATCTCGAATGCATCGAGATCGGCAAGACGATCGGCTCCAAGGCGCTGACGGTCTGGATCGGCGACGGTTCGAACTTCCCCGGCCAGAGCAATTTCACCAAGGCGTTCGAGCGTTACCTCGCCTCGATGGCTGACATTTACAAAGCCTTGCCCGACGATTGGAAGCTCTTCTCCGAGCACAAGATGTATGAGCCGGCCTTCTATTCGACGATCGTTCAGGATTGGGGCACCAATTACCTGATCGCCCAGACGCTTGGCCCGAAGGCATATTGCCTCGTCGATCTCGGCCACCATGCGCCGAATACCAATATTGAGATGATCGTTGCCCGCCTGATCCAGTTCGGCAAGCTCGGCGGCTTCCATTTCAACGATTCGAAATATGGCGATGACGATCTCGATGCCGGCGTGATCGATCCCTACCGGCTTTTCCTGGTTTTCAACGAGCTTGTCGATGCCGAGCAGCGCGGCGTCAACGACTTCAACCCAGCTCACATGATCGACCAGTCGCACAATGTCACAGATCCGATCGAGAGCCTGATCAATAGCGCCAACGAAATCCGCCGCGCCTATGCCCAGGCGCTCCTCGTCGACCGTAAGGCGCTCGAGGGTTACCAGCACGACAATGACGCGCTGATGGCGTCGGAAACGCTGAAGCGCGCCTATCGCGCCGATGTGGAGCCAATCCTTGCCGAAGCGCGCCGCCGGGCCGGCGGCGCAATCGACCCAATCGCCGCCTATCGCGCCAGCGGCTACCGCAAGAAGGTGTCGGACGAGCGTCCGGCGTCGGTTGCCGGTGGCGGCGGCATCATCTGAGCTGCCCGCCCGGGTGAAAGCATTGCTGACGGCAGCGCTGGCTAAAGCGCTGCCGGCTACCGAACTCTACGGTTTCCAGGCGCCGGCAATCTGGCGGGTGGCGATGTTCAGCCGGTTCCACACATTGATATTCGCGATGGCGATGACGAGAGCTGCAAGGCTCCGGCCGTCATAATGCCGGGTCGCCTCGTCCCAAATTTCGTCAGGCACGGGGTCGGCGCGGTCGCTGGCGCGAGTCACCGCCTCGGTCAAGGCGAGGGCTGCCCGCTCGGCATCGCTATAGTAGGGGGCATCGCGCCAGCCAGCGATGGCAAAGAGACGCTCATCGCTCTCGCCGTGTTTGCGGGCAATGCGCCAATGGCCATCGATGCAGACGCTGCAGCCGTTGATCTGGCTGGCGCGCAGATTGACGAGCTCGAGCAGCTTTGGCGAAAGGCCTGCTTCGGCCGGTACCTTGCCGAGTGCATTGAGCGCCTGCATGGCCGCGGGAAGGACAAGGGCGGGATTTCCCATTCTCTCCTGCATGATATGTCTCCTTGATGCGTTTCGTGTTCGACGATCCGCCGGCCCTGTCACACCGGCCGGATTTCATTCGTCATGGCCTTGACGCAACCCAGCGGAGGAATGTGACAAGTGGACGAGAAAAGATGGCTGGCGGACGAATTCGAGGCGAACCGGTCGCATTTGAGGGCGGCGGCCTACCGTATGCTCGGTTCGCGCAGCGAGGCGGAGGATGCCGTTCAGGAGGCATGGCTGCGCCTCAACCGCACCGACACGACAGGGGTCGACAATCTCGGAGGCTGGCTCACGACCGTGGTGGCGCGCATCTGCCTCGACATGCTGCGCGCCCGCAAGAGCCGGCGCGAGGAGCCGCTGGAAATGCCTGTGCACGCGGCGATTGTCGATCCCGCCAAGGACCCGGAGCGGGAAGCCGCCTTTGCCGATTCGGTCGGTCTAGCGCTGCTCGTTGTGCTACAAACTCTGGCGCCTGCCGAGCGCGTCGCCTTCGTGCTGCACGACATGTTCGATCTGCCCTTCGACGAGATCGCTCCGATCATCGGCCGTTCGTCCGCCGCCACCCGGCAGCTCGCAAGCCGCGCCCGCCGCCGCGTGCAGGGCACGGGCGAAGCGCCGGAGGTAGACCTCGGCCGCAAGCGGACGATCGCGGAGGCCTTTCTGACGGCGTCGCGCAACGGCGATCTGGGGGCGCTGGTTGCGGTGCTCGCCCCAGACGTCGTCTTCCGGCCGGATGCGACGGCTGCCCGATACGGCATCGGCGCAATGCGCGGCGCGACCGCCGTGGCCGAAGCCTTCAAGGGCCGGGCGCAGGCGGCTCAAATGGCCATCGTCGAGGGTGAGCTCGGCTTTGTCGTGCTCGTCGGAGGCCAAGTTCGCGTGGCGGTGTCGCTGACGATCGAAGAGGGCCGGATTGCCGCAATCGACGCCGTCGCCGATCCGGATCACCTGGAACAGATCGAATTTTCGGTCCTTGACGACTGAGTGGGCGCCGATCTTCGAAACTAAGCTATTGCGAAGCGAGCGCCGGTTGCCGGCTGCTGATCGGCAAGCCGGTGTCATACTCCTTGACAGCGATGCTGCTGCCTTTATTCTATTATAAAGCTTTATCTATCACAGTTGTGGAATTGACCAATTGTAGGGTGAGGCTCCATCCACGGCCTCCCTATCACCTTCCATGATAACCTGCAGACAGGTTCCCGCGTCTTCGAAAGGATAGCATCACATGTCCGGCGAACAGGCGAAGAAGCCGCTTCTCCTCACCAACGTCAGGCCGATCGCTTTCGGCGTCGGTTCAGGCGAGGGGCCGATCGACATTCTCGTCGATCCCGATGGCAGGATCGCCGAGATCGGTCCGTCAATTGTGGTCTCCGAGGAGGCAACACGCATCGACGGCAAGGGTGCTTTCGTCTCGCCGGGCTGGATCGACCTGCATGTGCATATCTGGCATGGCGGCACCGATATCTCCATCCGCCCCTCCGAATGCGGTCTCGAGCGCGGCGTCACCACTCTGGTCGATGCCGGTTCGGCCGGCGAGGCGAATTTCCACGGCTTCCGCGAATATATCATCGAGCCCTCGCGCGAGCGTATCAAGGCCTTCCTGAACCTCGGCTCGATCGGTCTCGTCGCCTGCAACCGGGTCGCCGAACTCAGGGATATAAGGGATATCGATCTCGACAGAATCCTTGAGGTCTATGCCGAAAACAGCGAGCACATCGTCGGCATCAAGGTACGCGCCAGCCACGTCATCACCGGCTCCTGGGGCGTCACTCCTGTCAAACTCGGCAAGAAGATCGCCAAGATCCTGAAGGTGCCGATGATGGTGCATGTCGGCGAACCGCCGGCGCTTTATGACGAAGTGCTCGAAATTCTCGGCCCCGGCGACGTCGTCACCCACTGCTTCAACGGCAAGGCCGGCTCGAGCATCATGGAGGACGAGGATCTCTTCAATCTCGCCGAGCGCTGCGCCTCGGAAGGCATCCGCCTCGACATCGGCCATGGCGGCGCTTCCTTCTCCTTCAAGGTCGCCGAAGCGGCGATCGCGCGCGGGCTTCTGCCGTTCTCGATCTCGACGGACCTGCACGGACATTCGATGAACTTTCCGGTCTGGGATCTGGCGACGACGATGTCGAAGCTGCTGAGCGTCGGCATGCCCTTCGACAAGGTCGTGGAAGCCGTTACCCACGCGCCGGCCTCCGTCATCAAGCTGCCCATGGAGGGCCGGCTTTCGGTCGGCGCTCAAGCCGAGTTTACCGTTTTCGACCTCGTCGACTCCGAGCTCGAAGCGACGGATTCCAATGGCGACCTCTCCGTCCTCAAAAAGCTGTTCGAGCCGCGCTATGCCGTAATGGGTGCCGAGGCCTTCGCCGCCAGCCGTTATGTGCCGCGGGCGCGCAAGCTCGTGCGTCACAGCCACGGCTATTCCTACAGATAGATTCGGCTAACGGCAGCCGTCAGCGGTTGCGCCAGCCCATCAGTTTTTCGATCCGCTCCGCCGAACTGCGCACATGCGCCGTATAGTGGTTTTCGTCGGAAAACGCCTTCTGCTCCGGCAGCACGATCGAAATCGTGGCGACGCACTGCCCGTCGCGATCGCAGATCGGCGAGGCGATGCACGCGACCGCATAGTCGGATTCGCCTGCCTGGATCGACAGGCGCGACTCGAAGGCCTTGCCGGCTGCTTCCGAGAGGGTGCGCGGATCGATCTCGGCGCGGCCGGTCGGCGACGAGCGGGCACAGCGCTTGAAAAGCTCGATGCGCTCTTCCTCGGGCAGGTGGCCGACGAGCAGGCGGCCCGACGCCGTCCAGTTGAGCGGCACCCGGGTGCCGACGCGAGACGCCACCTGGAAGTGGCTCGGGCCATCGGCCATCGCAAGCACCAGCATGTAATCGCCGTCGCGGCCGCAAACCTGCACGGTTTCGCCTGCCTGCCGACAGAGGTCATGCATTTCGTGGGTGGCGATGCTCATGAAATCCAGCGACCGGGCATAGGCAAGGCCGTAATGGTAGAGCCGGGCGCCAAGCCAGATCGAGCCGTCCGCCTGGCGTGTCAGCATATTCTTTTCGACGAGGTCGTCGACGATGACGTAGACGGTCGAAAGCGGCGCCTTCACCGCCTTGGCGATGGCATAGACGCCGGCGGGCGATCCCGTCTCGTAGAGATGATCGATCACCTGAAGGGCGCGGTCGATGCCGCTGACGCGCGCGCGGCGCGCGCCCTTGCCGCCGACCTCGCCGGCAAGGCTGTCATCTTCGGAGTAAACTGCGGGCGATGTCTTTCCGTCCAATTCCATGCACCTCATGAACACTGCGACCATATTACATTATTATGGGACAGCGGGCGCTGTGGCAAATCCCAACATTTTGTAGGTGGCCGCATGGAATCTGGCTGGAACAACGAGCCGCAGCCTGAGTTTGTCCCTCAACTCAGGAGGCTACGATGACGAATTATCCAACACCCCCTTTCCCATCCCAGAAACAGCCGATGCCTGGCTTCACGGCGCAAATGGATCCGGTTCCCGATCACGGCGAGAAAAGCTACCGCGGATCCGAGCGGCTCAAGGGCAAGCGGGCGATCATTACCGGCGGCGATAGCGGCATCGGCCGGGCTGTGGCGATCGCCTATGCCCGGGAAGGCGCCGATCTGTTGATCTCCTATCTCGACGAGGATGAGGATGCCGACGAGACGAAGCGGCTCGTCGAACAGGCCGGCCGCAAGGCCGTGCTCGTCAGCGGCGATATTCAGGATCCCGCCCATTGCCGGCAGATCGTCGAGACGGCGGTCAAGGAGCTCGGTGGCATCGACATTCTCGTCAACAACGCCGCGCATCAGGCAAGCTTCAAGAGCATCGATGAGATCAGCGACGAGGAATGGGAACTGACCTTCAAGGTCAATATCCACGCCATGTTCTATCTCACCAAGGCTGCCGTAGCCCATATGAAGCCCGGCAGCGCCATCATCAATACGGCCTCGATCAATTCGGACAATCCGAACCCGACGCTGCTTGCCTATGCAACGACGAAGGGCGCGATTCAGAATTTCACCGCCGGTCTGGCCCAGCTTCTGGCCGAAAAGGGCATTCGCGCCAATGCCGTGGCCCCAGGCCCCATCTGGACGCCGCTCATCCCCTCGACGCTTCCCGAAGACAGCGTCAGCAATTTCGGCAAGCAGGTGCCGATGAAACGGCCAGGCCAGCCGGCTGAGCTGGCCACCGCCTATGTCATGCTGGCCGATCCCTTGTCGAGCTATGTCTCCGGCACGACAATCGCGGTCACAGGCGGCAAGCCGATCCTTTAGTGCATGTCGCCCGGAATTGGCGGTTCCGGGACAAAGGCATGCATCAAAACAAGGAGCTGAAGCGCGTAATCACGTTCTGGTAGGATGGGCGCTTCAGTGAGGCTTGCCGTAGCCACCGCCGGTCGGCGTCGTGATGATCACGGCGTCGCCGGCGGCGAGCATTGCCTGATCGCAGCCTTCCAGCCTTTCGAGCTTGCCGTCTGCGCGGCGGATCTCGGTTTTCCCCAATTGCCCGTCTTCCCCGCCGAAGAGGCCGAAAGGCCGGATCGTTCGGTGCGAGGAGAGAATGCTGCAATCCATCATTTCCAGGAAGCGGATGGTTCGCTCGGTCCCGCCGCCGGAGCTGTATCGTCCTCTGCCGCCGGAGCCCCGGCGGATGTGGAAGTCTTCCAGCACGACGGGAAAGCGGAATTCCAGCACCTCGGGATCGGTCAGCCGCGAATTGGTCATGTGGGTATGCACGCCGTCGACGCCGCTGAAGCCGGTGCCGTCGTTGAGCAGGCCGGCGGGGCCGCCGGAGCAGATCGTTTCGTAATATTGATAAACAGTGTTGCCGAAGGTCAGGTTGTTCATCGAGCCCTGGGCCGCCGCGAGCGTCCCGAGCGCCCCGAACAGCGCATTCGTCACATGCTGGCTCGTCTCGACATTGCCGGCGACGACGGCGGCCGGATAGGCCGGGCGCAGCATCGAACCGTCCGGCACGATGATCCGGATCGGCCGCAGGCAGCCGGCATTCATTGGAATCGGCTGCTCGACCATGACGCGGAAGACGTAGAGCACGGCGGCGCGCGTCACCGGTTCCGGTGCATTGAAATTGGTCGGTTGCTGAGCGCTCGTGCCGGTGAAATCGACCGTCGCCTCGCGCGCCGTCCTGTCGACGGTGATCTTCACCTTGATGACGGCACCCTGGTCGGTGCGATAGGTGAATTCGCTGTCGCTCAAGCGGGCGATCACCCGGCGAACGCTTTCCTCGGCATTGTCCTGGACATGGCCCATATAGGCTTCGACGACGTCGAGCCCGAAATGGGCGACCATCTTGCGCAGTTCCTGAACGCCCTTTTCGTTGGCGGCGATCTGCGCCTTCACGTCGGCGAGGTTCTGGGCGGGATTGCGGGCGGGATAGGGATGGTCTCTGAGCATCGCCGCGAATTCGGCTTCGCGGAAACGCCCCTTGTCGACCAGCAGGAAATTATCGATCAGCACGCCCTCCTCGTCGACGACAGTCGCCCGCGGCGTCATCGAACCCGGCGCCTTGCCGCCGATATCGGCATGATGGCCGCGCGAGGCGACGTAAAAGAGGATGGTCTCTCCCGCATCGTCGAATACTGGCGTGACGACGGTGATGTCGGGCAGATGCGTACCGCCATTATAGGGCGCGTTGAGCGCGAAAACGTCGCCCGGACGAATGCGGCCTTCATTGAGGCGGATGATCGTTTCGACCGAGCGGTCCATGGAGCCGAGATGCACCGGCATATGCGGCGCATTGGCGACTAGTGCGCCGGTGCGGTCGAAAACCGCGCAGGAGAAGTCGAGCCGCTCCTTGATATTGACCGAATGGGCGGTGTTCTGCAGCGTCACGCCCATCTGCTCGGCGATCGCCATGAACAGGTTGTTGAAGACTTCGAGCATGACGGGGTCGGCGCTGGTCCCGATCGCGGCATTTCGGGAAAGTGCGGTCTCACGGGTGAGAACGATATGGTCGTGGCCGGTAAGGCGTGCGTGCCAGCCGGCCTCGACGACGATGGTCTGATGCGCTTCGATGATGAGGGCAGGCCCCTTGACGACGGCGCCCGGCTTCAGCGCATCACGCGTAAAAATGCCGGCCTCGTGCCAGGTTCCGCCGGAATAGAAGCGGGTCGTGCGAAGCGCTTCCGGCGCGAAGATCGCCGCCTGTGAGTCTGCCTCCTCGATATCGGCGCCGCCGCCGATGCCTTCGACTTCGATGGAATCGACAACGACAGGCCGGTCGTCGAAGGTGAAGCCGAACTGCTTCTTATGGGCGACGGCAAAGGCTTGCGTCATCTCCTCCTGCGGCCCAAAGGCGACGGGCAGGGCCGTGTCGGTGCCTTTATATTGCAGGTGCAGGCGGGTGACGACTTCCATGTCGCCAGCTTCGACGCCCTGCAGCATCAACTCTCCGCGCACCTCTTCCTCCAACTCGGTCCTGATGCCGCCGATCGCCGTCAAGGCCGTGGAGAGTTCCGTCAACACCGCGCGCTGGCGTGTGGCGCGGATATCGGCGAGCCCCATGCCGTAGGCCGAGAGGATGCCGGAGAAGGGATGGATCAGCACCGTCTTCATGCCGAGGCTGTCGGCGACGAGGCAGGCGTGCTGGCCGCCGGCGCCGCCGAAGCAGGTGAGCGCATAGTCCGAGACGTCATAGCCGCGCTGGACGGAGATCTTCTTGATGGCATTGGCCATGTTCTCGACGGCGATGGCGAGGAAGCCGTCGGCGACCTCTTCAGCCGTCCGTCCGCCGCCGATATGCTGCGCCATCTCGGCAAAGGCGGAACGCACCGCTTCGGCATCGAGCGGCTCGTCCTGCTCCGGCCCGAAGATCTCGGGGAAGAATTCCGGCAACAGCTTGCCGGTCATGATGTTGGCGTCGGTGACGGCCAGCGGTCCGCCGCGGCGATAGGATTTCGGGCCGGGCGAGGCGCCGGCCGATTCCGGGCCGACGCGGAAGCGTGACCCATCATAGCTCAGGATCGAGCCGCCGCCGGCTGCTACGGTGTGGATCTTCATCATCGGCGCACGCATGCGCACGCCGGCGACTTCGGTCTCGAAAGCGCGTTCCAGCTCTCCGTCATAATGCGAAACGTCCGTCGAGGTGCCGCCCATGTCGAAGCCGATCATCCTTTCGAAACCGGCGATGCGCGAGACCTCGACCGCGCCGACCACTCCGCCCGCGGGGCCTGAAAGGATTGCATCCTTCCCCTGGAAAAGATGCGCATCGGTCAGCCCGCCCGAAGACTGCATGAACATCAGCTTCGGACCTTTTCCTTCGACGGCGCCGAGTTCTGCGGCGACCTGATCGACATAGCGCCGGAGAACCGGGGACAGATAGGCATCGACGACGGCGGTGTCGCCGCGGCCAACCAGCTTGATCAGCGGCGAGACGACGTGCGAGGGCGAGACCTGCGTGAAACCGATCTCGCGCGCAATGGCGGCTGCCTGCTGCTCGTGCCGGGGATAGCGGTAGGCGTGCATGAAAACGATGGCGACGGCGCGCAGCCCCTGCTCATAGGCTGCTTCCAGTTCGCGTCGCAGATCGTCCTCCGAGAGGGGGCGTTCTATCGTGCCATCCGCCAGAACGCGCTCGTCGGCCTCGATGACATCGGCATAGAGCAGTTCGGGTTTAATAATTTTCTTGGCGAAAATATCCGTGCGGGCCTGGTAGCCGATCTCCAGGGCATCGCGGAAACCTTTCGTGGTCACCAGCAGGGTGGGGTCGCCCTTGCGTTCCAGCAGGGCGTTGGTGGCGACCGTCGTTCCCATCTTCACGGCGCCGACAAGATCGGAGGGGATCTGCTGACCGGGCTTAAGGCCGAGCAATTCGCGGATGCCGTGCACCGCCGGGTCGCGATAGGCTTCCGGATTTTCCGAAAGCAGCTTGTGGGCGACAAGCGAACCGTCGGGACGACGGGCGACGATATCGGTGAAAGTACCGCCGCGATCGATCCAGAAATCCCACTGTCTGCTCATCTTCCAACCTCCTGGTTCCTGG